>NZ_JAWOUS010000010.1:0-166098 GCF_033339495.1 Vibrio sp. 2134-1 | reverse complement strand
TTGGCGCTGGACTAAACAAAGGCCCCCTTTTAGGGGGCTCACACAAAGCCACCTTCTTTAGAAGGTGGTAATTTACTATTATGTACCGTATTAAAAAGCGAGTGGGAAGAGCGACGCTTACTCATCTATTTGAGGATGAGAGTATTGCTGATATTCAGGTAACTCTTTTCTTAAATTACTAAATGTCGCCCATGCACTTTCTTTTGAGAGTTTGTTGATCAGCCAGTTTGGCAATAGACCTCCGGGGTCAGCAAACGCCTTGTATTCCACGAGTGTTGTATCGTTTGTGAGTTTTTGTAACTCCCAAGTCGCATCAACCGAGCGAATTCGAACATAACCATTTTGTTCAGCAAGATATGAGTCAGGTGCGCTTTTGATTTCTATCGTGAATCCCAGCTCATCGACCCAGTACTTTGAGTAGGTGACCATATCCCGATTTTTGGCAGGCCATGGTGCTTTAAACTGGGTGTAAACGATGTTCTCGGTGGCCGATATCTGATTTAAAACCCGGCTATGACTGGCATTGTCAATCCAGTTCGGGATATTGTCACTGTCTTCCAGTAGCGTTAAAAATGCACCATAGCTGGTGGGTGTGAACATCCGGGCACGGATCTCAACTAAACCGTCACTATGTTCTCGGGAGTAAATTGTGATTCCATTCTTGTCACTCTCGAACTGCCAGTTCTCGTTGGCGCTCGCATCAGTGCCAGCGGATATCAATGTGGCGAGTGTTAAGGCGCCCATTCTTAAATGCAACATCATGTTAGTATCCGCCAACTTTTCCTAAATTTAAGTTTATACGATTTGTCGTAACTATAAGGACAATAGTATGTTTTTTGTTATCGTTCTGAAGGTTGCTCTGCACTGAAGCCACGTTGAATGTTGGTGAAGGTAAGCGATGCAAATATTACGATAACGATCGCTAGATGCCATGCTTGACTCAATCCAAGCTGCACCAGAGTTAAGCTGACCAATGAGGAGACGACCATTTGTCCACCACCAGACATTGCCGCTGCGGCACCTGCTTGCTTTTTATAAGGTTGCATTACCATCGCTTGTGCACAAGGTAGGGCAATACCATTACCCAAGATCATTAATAGCTGTCCTAGCATCAGAAATAGAGGCTCAACAGGACAGAAAAATAACCATATTGCGGCAGCGAGGTGAAGAAATGGGGTGCAGAGCAGCATTTTTTTATTGCCAATAATTGGCCTTACTCGGTTACAAATCGTGGTACCACATAACATACCCAAAGCGGGAATGAGCGCCCACATCGCGTATTGAGCGGAGGTCATACCAATTTGATCTTGCATGATAAATGGCATCACAGAGACTGTTGTAATCATTAAGCTGAAGTTTAACCAACTGATACTGGCGAAACTCATAAAGTAACGAGACGTAAGTAAGTTCTTGTATTGGAACAACATTTTTCGGGGTGACGGAATGACAGAACGTTTTGCGATGGTTTCTGTGAACTTAAAGGCGATGATTACCCAGGCCAGCGAGACATAGCCCAACAGAGAAATAAACACCATACTCCAACCGAAGTGGAAGTTGATAAAGCCGCCAATCACAGGTGCAATAAGTGGCGTGATTGAAGCCGCCATGGCGATGTAAGACATTGCCACTGGGAGTTCATCCCCGCTAAATCTATCTCGAGTCGACGCCCTCGCGAGTACCGCGCAGCATCCTGTACCTAACCCTTGTAAAAAGCGCCCCATCACCATCCCTGTATATGTGTCACTGAAGAAAATAATCATCAGCAGACCAGACATCGCGATGAGTAAACCGGTAAGTAATACTCTTTTTCGTCCTAAAGCATCTGACACTGGCCCGTAGATAAATTGAGAGGGGCCAAAGCCGAGCAAATAAATACTCACAAGTAGTTGAGCTTGGTCGAGGGAGATGGAAAAGTCTTTTGCTATCCATGGCAAAGAGGGCATGACTAGCCCCATGCTCAACTGGCCAACACTAATAATAAGACAGGCGAGTAGTATAGTATGAAAGTTGATTGGGCGACTCATGACTGGTCTCCATTCAAACAACCTTTTTGGCGTCGTGATCTTAAGCCGCCTTCGTCATCCACTTCATTTAGCTTTGCTTTGACCCGCTTCACAGTCGATAGACTGACTTCGCATTGCTCTGCTACGTTTTGCAATGTGTAGCCTTCTAGCAGTAACGTTGCGATCTGTTGGTGTTTGGTTTTGTTTGCGGGGCGGCCGCGAAACTTCTGTTTCCATAACTCTGGCTGCTCTTTAATGGCCTGTCGCCCTTGCTCTGCGGCAAACAGGCGATGTTCAGTCTGCACTTTCCCATATCCAGATAACACTGTGAGTAGTGTTTGAGTTTGAACAGAACCTGGATCAAAAGTTATTGATTCACATACAGTTTTCAATGTTACCCCTTTATCGAGTAGCATTTTTATCGTGTTCAATGCTTGACTAAAGTCGCGACCAAATGCGGTCAGCCACCAGAGCACAATCGTATCCCCAGCTCTGACGGAATCGAGCAGTCGTAAGAATGCCTCTCTCTCGGTTGGAGGCATGCAACCACGAACCTTATCCTCAAAGTGCTGAGCTTCGGGCGCAAAAGCTTTTAGAGTATTAAGGTGCTCTTGGTAAGCTCGATTTTTTGGCGAATAACGAGTGTAAAGATACGTGGTCATAAGGATTATGAGCCTCTTTTTGTTTGGTTCATATAGTGTAATGGCTCATAAATATACATGGGTTCATTAATGCTTACAACACTAAATGAGCCGTTTGGGAGTCAGAGGCAAATAAAAAAGCCAACCGAATGGCTGGCTATAGCTATTTAAGCTTTTGTTGTCTGTCGCTCGATTAACTTCACTGGCACCATCATTTTTACTAGGCTGCCGTTTTTCGTATTAATTTGATCAACAATGATCTTCACGCACTCGCGAGCGAGGCGACGGAAATCCTGGCGGAATGTGGTTAATTGATAGCTTAACCATTCTGTCTGAGGAATATTATCAAAGCCAATGACTTGTAAGTCCTGAGGAATGCTCAACCCGCATTCTATACGGGCGATATCCATGACCGCCATCGCAAGGTTATCGGTTGCACAGAACACCGCTTCAGGCCGATTTTTGTCTGCCAGTATGGCACGGACTTTATCAAGTGAGCTCGCGTAGTCATAGCTGGCTTCAATGATGCGTGGCGTCTTGCCGGTTAGGTCTTCAAATTCAGAGCAGAAGCCGCTTTGACGTTCGTCATTCGTAAAGGTTGGCACTTCTCCCGTCAAATAAACCGCGTTCTTCACGCCACTTTTGTGCAGAAGTTGCGCAGCTTGTTGGCCTGCTTCGTAGTTGTCACTGATAACGTAGCTACTCCTAGTACCTTCAACAACTCGTGCGTATTGAACAATTGGGATATTAAACTCTTCACATTCTTCATAAAGGGACTTATTGAAGGTTGCGGAAGCGGCAATGACACCATCGACGCGATACTGGAAGATATTTGGGATTGAGTGGCCCTCTTCTTCATCCACTTGCCATGGAATCAATACGGCAGAATAACCTTTTTTCTGTAACTCACTGGAAATTAATTGCAGTGTTTTCATATGGATAGGGTAATCCGCATCAGGAAACACTAAACCTATCAATTTCGATTCGTTTGTGGTCAGGCTACGTGCAAAGGCGTTAGGGCGGTAGTTAAGGGCTTTAGCCGCTTCAAAGACTTTTTGCTTGGTCTTTTCGGATACTGAGCTACCCGGAACAAACACGCGCGATACAGTAGATTGAGAGACGCCTGCCATCTTTGCCACATCTTTTGATGTGACTACGTGTTTAATTGATTTCATGAATAAAACTTAGTTGCCAGTAATTGAGGTCATAAGACTAGCATAAATAGGTACGTATTCATAAATGTTCTGACGGGGTATCCTAAGTAGAATAATGGCTTTGGAGTGTTAAAAAGCAAAATGTGGGTTAACCCATTTAGTTTGCTTTGAGCTAGCACTAGATCTAGTGCGTAGATACTGTCCGTTTGTTGGACGTACAGTATCTACGTAAAGAACATTAATTTGCTTGTTTGACTGCAACTTTACGTTTCGGGGAGAGGAGTGAATACCCCATGTATCCGATGCAAGCGGTTGCGACAAGAATAGAGCAGCCACGCATAAAGTTAATCAGCATAGGAGCGTTGTCGGTAAACGCGTTGATTCCCCATAGCATCACGAGTGAGAATACAAACATTACTAGCAAGCCATAACACGGTGCATCGATTTTACCAGGAATGACGTACCATCCATCTTCCTTAATCGGCTTGTTTAAACGAGCGTACTCCGCTTGCTGGCCTTTAATTGTGTAAAGGTGCATTTCTTCCTGTTTGCCTGTTAGGAGAAGGCTTGCGGCGTAGGCGACAACGGCATTCACAAGGACGCCAATCACGCAATACCAAGGCCACGCAATATCGGTCGCAACGGCTACATACCAAATCACCAAGAAGCTAGCAGCAACGCCAATCAACAAGCCTTTTTCAGTAATGTGTTTTGAGTAGAACCCAAGGACAAACATACAGAAGCTCGCACCGACAAAGTAAGAGCCTGCCTTACTCAGCACTTCCAGTACCGAGCCTGTGCTGGTGGCAAACATGATTGCTGGAATGATGACCAAAATTGCCCATGCAACTGTAAAGAAGCGCGATACCTTCAAGTAATGCTCTTCCGACTCGTTTTGCTTGTAGAAGCGTTTGTAAAAGTCAGCCACAGAAACGGTCGCCATTGAGTTAAATGCGGAATCGAGACTCGACATACTTGCCGCCAGAATCGCAGCGGCAATGATGCCCATCAAGCCTGGCATTCCATATTCACTCGCATAATGAAGAATGATGGTATTGCCGTTTTCAAACTCTTTACCGTCGTAATAAGCGTTGAACAGGACGCCAAGCAAGATAAAGACAAAGTAAATAAAGAAGGCCACGTAGCCCATCATCAACATTGCCTTTTTCGCATCGCCCATGTTTTTCGCGGCCATACAGCGTTGTACCATCATCTGGTTACCGCCATACACGGTGGTGTGGAACATCGTCATTGCGATAACGCCGGCCCATACCGTCGTTACTTGGCTTAGGTCAAAACTTGTTTGTAGGGCATCTGTCATTCCTTTCGCTTTGAGTTCTGCCATGACCTCCGTCATCGGGGCAGGCATGCCATTCCACACGGCTTCAATGATGATGAATGCGCCAATAAATAAGATTACTGCTTGAATCACATCGGTCCAAATGACAGCCGCGATACCGCCCATTACGGTGTAGATAAGGGCAATTGCAGTGACGATCATGATGCAGTACATCACGTCGATACCAGTAATGAACTCTAAAATCATTGCTGTCGCGTAGAGTACGGCTGCCGAGCTCAATGCTTGTTTGATAAGGAAGATAAACGACAAAGTCAGTCGTGAAGCCTTACCGAAGCGTCGTTCTTGATACTCGTAGATGGAGGTTAAACCGTTGTTGTAGAAAAACGGCATAAACACAGCCACGATGAAGAAGATCACCAGCGGATAATTGAGGTGAATCGCGATAACCGACAGGCCTTCTTTGTAAGACCAAGCTGGCCCGCCAAGGAAAGACATGGCACTCACGTAAGTACAAACGACAGAAATACCGATCGCCCACCAAGGGATGCTCTTATCACCCAAAGCGAATTGGCTAGCTGAAGTGACTCGCTTACCAATCACCGCACCCAGTACTAGCGTTAGGGCGATGTATCCCCCAAGGATGCTCCAGTTAAGTGCGCCAAACTCATGCATAATTAGGTCCTTCTAACTGTTCTTTCATTTGTGCAAACACGTCATAGCCAAGTTGCAGCAGGATATGAACGATGTCGATCGCCACCCAGTTTTCCTTCAGTAAATCGCCTTCGCGTCGCCAAATGTCCATAACGCGAAGTTCGATGTGTTTTCCGGTTGGGGCAAGACCGAGCCAGCCACTGTGACCAGTGTGAGTACCATGCATATGTGGCCAACCACCTGTGGATACGTAGTCATTTTTGGCCAAAAAATTGACCTCAATATCGACACTTCGATCTGGGAACGCAAACACAAATGGCGCTTGATGGTGGTTACGGAAACCTTTGATACCGCGCGTAGTACCAATACCAGCAGGGCCGTACCACATGAAGTCATTGTGCCAGTAGTTTTCTAAATCCATCGAGAAAAGATCTTTGCCATCAAAACGACCCAAGCAAGACAGCATATCTTCAACCAGCTGGGCGCTCTTTTCACTTTCTTCCAAAGACACAACAGATTGTTGAATACCGTTAGAAGTTGCAGGAGAAGGAACCAAGCCATCGTGACCTAAGCTTTTACGAAGAGGGTTGCAGCCTGCTTGATTCATCGCGTCGATGAAGTCTGGGATCATGTAAGATTCGGTGATTTGGTCGTTCTCCACACACACCATTTCGGTGTAACGCAAGTAGAGTGTTTTCCCTGTTGCTGGGATGCCAAACAGTGGTTGTTCAAATGTACCGATAAAGTAGCCGGTAGAGTTGTACCAAGTGCGGCCTTCGTATTCGCCGTGCATAACAATTATTGGTCGGCGCTCGGCGTCAGGCAAAGCATTAACAAGTGGTGAGAGGAAAGATTCGTGGGTTGCATCTGGGCCATTAAGATCGTTCACAGGGTGCGCCACGCACCATTTTACGTCAGGGTTCAAAGTTTGCAGAGCGGCCTGTTTTTGCTCGATGTCTGCGGCTTTGAAGTAGTTCTGGTAGAACTGTTCGATGATGTTGAGTGACATGTTGCTTCCTTACTGTCTGTGATTTTAATAAATAGTGTTTAGTCAGCCGTTAGCCTTGCTGAAGCAGGATTTGCTTCCAGATTGCGGTCTCGTCAAACAAAGTGAATTCGCGACGAAGACCCCAAGGGCCAAACTCAGCGTGGCTGATCCCCATGATGTAAACCTCTTTTCCTGAAGGCTTACCAAACATCCCATATCCCTCATGCTTACCGTGCAAAGACCATCGAATTGCCGCGCGTGGTGACATCATGTCGTCATCTCGGCCAATACGATGGTGAACGGTAAATTGAGCATTTGGGAAAGACGCACGAAGTGCCATCCAAAAATGATCGACTTCCGAGTGTGATAGGGCAGTTTGACCGCCAGTGTATTCGCCGATGCAAGCGCGGTCGTACTCTTTCGGTACTATTGAGAACTCGGCATTCATAAGGCTTCTGAGAATTGCTTCGTATCGCTGACCATATTCGTTGTCGTTGCCTACGCCCAAATAAGGTCCAGGAATGTCGACTTCAGGTGTGAACGGAAATGGGCTTGATTCCACGCCACCTTCAAATTCGATTTGTTGGCGTGCAAACTCTTCTGACGTCATGCCCAGTTGCTTCGCGATATCGGCTTGATCGCGAACCAACCATTCGTCATTGATTTGGTTATTGATAGCGTGGCAATCTGCGATAATACGGAAACGAAGTTTGCGGTTCGAGGCTTGCCCGTAGAAGCCGTTGCCACTGTGTGTTGCAGTAGAGATGATTCGATGAGAAGAAAGCATGCCTTGTTCCGGGGTGCCTGACCAAATGACGTCTTCGCCATATAGCGTGCGATCGGGAAACTCGGCCAGTGTCGCCATTGTTGCACTGATCACCCCTTCGTTTCCTTGAACGATAGAGAGTGGAGTACGCACAACAATGTCGGGAGAGTAGTAGTGTTCTAAGGTGTTTAAACCTCGGTCTTCCCAAATCTCTTTTGTGATACCAAGAATGTAGTCGGGAAAATCACGCCACTTTTCATCGAAGCCAACCATGGCCATAAATCACCTCCGTAATTGAATAATTATGTTTGAATTATGTTTTGATTACGTATTCAAAATATATCATGTTGCCATTTTGTCAACGGATTGTTTTTCGATTGTTTAAATAGCGTGCTGATGATCAGGTTTTTAACAATTGAGCGGAAAATAAACTAAAAAAGTACAGGAGAGATGGAAGCTATCTCTTATCGAGACGTGTTAATAAGAAAGGAGGTCAAAGTTTTTTGTATGAATTTCATAATATCTTATTGTTTTTTAATCGCTTAATTTATTTTGATCTGTTTGAATGGAAACAAATGATTAAGCCAAAACTGATAATCATGCAGATCAAGGCACCCAAATAGACTTTATCGCTAATATTCAGCTATTTTGGTGTCAATTATCCTTATATCTTTCAAATTTTCCTTTTGCATACGAATGCTTAAAGGCTTTTTTATTAAATCGGAAGTAGATAACGAATAAGCCACTAGAAAGGTGTTTATCTAGTGGCTATAACAGTCATAAGCGCTCTATGAGTGCAACGATCAGGATAAAAGCGCAGGTAACGATAGCGAGATGGCAGGGATGAAGGTAATCAACATCAAGGCCACTATCATTGCACCAATCCAACCCATGATGGCTTTAGAGAGCGACTCTATCGGTACTTTGCCTACCTGACTTGCCATAAACAGGTTGGCACCCAGAGGAGGCGTAACAAAGCCAATGGCTAAGTTCACGATCATCACGATACCAAAATGAACTGGGTCCATGCCGAGTGCTGACGTAATGGGTAACAGAATTGGTGTGAGAATAACAATCGCTGCCAGCGTTTCCATAAAGGTACCGACGAGCAACAACAGGACATTGATGCAAAGCAGTATCAGAAGTTTGTTTTCGGTAATCGATAGAATGAACTGAGCGATCTCAGTCGGCAGACGCTCTAGCGTCAATATGCGGCCAAACGTCACGGACGCACCCACAATGACGAGCACTGCGCCAACTAACAGTGACGACTCTAGAATGATTTTCACAACTTGCGCTGGTTTGAGCTCTTTATAAACAAACATGCCAAAGAATAAGCCATAGAGCACGCCAATCGCTGCGGATTCGGTAGGCGTGAAGATACCGGAATAGATACCGCCGAGAATGATTACGGGTAGTAGCATTGCCCAACTGGCTTCTTTTAGTGCATCAAGACGCTCTGACCAAGTGGCTTTGCGTTCGTTACCTGTGTAGCCCCGCATTTTTGACACAATTAGACAATAGCCGATCAATACCATACCGACGACCAAGCCAGGAATGATGCCTGCCATGAACATTTTAGTTACCGAGACTTCAGCTGTGATCGCGTAGACGATCATCACCACAGAGGGTGGAATAATGACGCCAATTCCGCCGGAGGACGCGATTAAAGCACCTGCAAAGCTGCGGTCGTAGCCTTTCTTCACCATCGAAGGAATCATCGTCAGGCCGATAGCGGCAACAGTGGCAGACCCTGTACCAGAGATGGATGCGAAGAACATACACGCCACAATGGCCACGATACCAAGCCCGCCAGTAAAGTGGCCAAAGAAGACCTCCGCCACATGCAATAATCGTTTTGAGATCCCTCCTTGGCTCATAAGGTTACCTGCTAAGGTAAAAAGAACGACGGCGAGGAGAGGGAAGGAGTCGAGCCCTGTCACCAAGCCTTGTACTAAAAACTCGATGTTAAGGAATGGCAGGCTTAATATCGCGACCATACTGGCTGCCGCCAGAGCAATACCGACCGGAACGCCAATGAGCAGAAGCAGACCAAAGCTGCCAAACAAAAGTGCAGACGTCATGCGTTAAACTCCAATAGTCGGTTAGAAGTACGATACTTTGCTTTGATATGGCGATAGCGTTGGCGAGAAAAGCGAACTCGTTCATTGCTGGTGGAGCACGCGTTCACACGTTGATAAATGCTTGTCACTAGGCGCGCGCAGCTTAATAGTGCGCAAACTAAAACAGAGGCATACAAACACGCAATAGGAATTTCCATTGCGGGTGCAATCTGACCGAGTTGCAGGCTGCGGTTTATAACCTTAAATCCAAACCAGGCGACAGTTGCACTAAAGGCAAGGTAGATAAGATCAGAGACAATCAAACTGAATTGCGTCCAATTGCCCGGAAGTTTATCGATGAACACACGAATGCGGATGTGTCGATCATCTCGGATACAGTAGCTGATGCTCAGGTACATCGCCCATACGAATAAATAACGAGCCAGCTCTTCAGCCCACGCGATCGTTGCATCGAACAGGCGTAGGGCGATTTGCAAGCACAGTAAAGTTGTCATCGTTGAGATCGCGATAACGATAAGGGTTGGTTCTAGGTATTTGTCTAGTAAGCGAAACCACTTCATGTTCACCTCCAAAACGAGAAAGCACGACCTGTTGCCAGATCGTGCAAAAGAGTGGGAGTTATAGGCGTTCTATCTCGGCCATCACGTTGTCAAACAAGTCTTTACCCGTTTTACTGCGCAAGTCCTGGTACACGGCCGCATTCATTTTCTCTTTCATGATGCTGCGTACCTCGTCTGGGACGATGTTAACCGTCATGCCTTTTGCTTCGAGCTCTTTGATTACTTCTCGGTTTTGCTGCGCGGCGAGCTCACGCTGTTTTGCGATGGTTTCTTTGCTTACTTCACTGATCAGCGCTTGTTGTGCGGCCGGCAGTGAATCCCAAAACGATTTGTTCATGAACAACACGTAGTTGGTGTATATATGGTTAGTTAAAGAGAGATACTTTTGTGCCTCGTAAAAACGTTCGGCATAAATAGAGTAGATAGCACTTTCTTGAGCGTTAATCAGGCCTTGTTGTAACGAGGTGAAAATTTCTCCCCAAGACAGAGGTGTTGGCGCAGTACCAATAGATTTCCAAGCGCTTATTTGAGTGGGGTTAGATGCCGAGCGAATCTTTAGCCCTTTCAGGTCCTCAATACTATCAACTGGCTGTTTGTTGTTGGTCACGCTACGAAAGCCGACCTCCATAAAGCCAAGTCCATGAAAGCCTTTTGATTCCATAGCATTCAACAATGGTTGTCCGATCTTCTCACTGTCGAGCGCTTTGTGTGCTTGCTCTTCGCTATCAAAAAGGTAGAACACGTCGAGCACGTTAAACTCTGGGACGTAGGGAGAGAGTAAAACTGACGCACCAAACGTCATTTGTAAGTTGCCTTGCTGTACGAGTTCAGTCGTCTCACGCACATCGCCTACTTGTCTTGCCGGATAGATTTCAACTTCTATCTCACCGTTTGAGCGAGCTTCCACTTCTTGTTCGAAATAGAGCATTGCTTTGTGTACGGGAGAGGTTTCTTGACTGTCATGAGCAAGACGAATAACACTGGTTGCAAACGTATTCATACTGCTAAATGCAAGCCCCAGTGCGGTAAGTGAAGTAAGGATTGCTTTCTTCATCGTTCTTCCTTGTTTCTGGTATGACATGCCATGGGCATTCGTTGGCAAGTCACACAACTTTTTATGTTTTTATAAATTAGTTGAGCAATTCATATCCATTTTGCATACGAATCCAAAATAAAACATTAAAGTAACAAGTCAATAACAAGATTGATGAATTGATGAGGTATTAAATAACGATTGGTGAAAATTTAATCGTGATCACAGAAAATGCCTTACTCGAAAGCAAGGCATTTTGTTTTATGAAGAATGAATAAAAATGGATTTATTAAATGGTGCTACTACGTTCGATCAAGGTGCCTTGCTCGAAAAGGTATTCGCCAGTTGCATCCAGGTTGCCGTTGATTCGATTCATCAAGTCTTCAACCGCTCGTTTAACAATTTTGTCGACTGGTTGAGCAATGGTGGTCAAATCATAGCTCGGCCATGCAGACATCGGAATGTTATCTACACCCATCACAGAGAAGTCTTGGGGGATCTTTGCTCCGGCTTGTCGCAAGCCATCCATCACACCCATGGCGAGGATGTCGTTTGCACAAAAAATTGCATCGGGTTTGCTAGTGTGCGACAAGATCGCTTTCGCCGCTTCTAAGCCTGCTTCAAAGCTGTACTTGGCTTGGATAAAGGTTGGTGACGGGGAGCCGAGTTCTTGCAATTTTGAAGAGAAACCCAGCCAACGCTCTTCACTGGTCATGGAGCCAGCATCGCCACTGATATAAGCACACTGTTTTGCGCCTTTCTGCGTTAAATACTCGGCTGCTTGTTGGCCCGCCAATCGGTTATCAATACCAGAGCTATTGGCATTAATACCCTCGGCGTAGCGGTTAATCAAGCTTAAATGAACGCCAAACTTTTCGCATTGGGCAAACGCGCGTGAGGTTAAACGGCTGGTGGCGATAACGAGTCCGTCCACTTGGTATTCAATGGCGCGTGAAATGGCGAGATCGAGGTCGTCCTTGTCGATAGGGCAAAGCACAACTTGTCCGCCTCGCTTTTGAATTTCGACAGCCAAAGCACGAGATTGCATGTCGTACATTGGGTTTGATTCGCTATCTAACGCAATCGCCACTAAGCCTGAACGATTCGAAATCAGACCTCGGGCGATGGCATTCGGTGTGTATCCGAGCTTAGCTGCGGCATCCATCACCATTTTGCGTTTCTTCTCGCTAATACTCGCAGTCGGGCTGAATGCTCTAGATACCGTCGATTGAGAGACGCCGAGCATCTTCGCGACGTCGATCGAAGTTACTTTCGCTTTAATGGTGATACTCCTTATTTAAGGCCATTGAACCTTCTCATACGTGCTGAGTGTATGGGCTAGGGGATTTCTGTGTCTAGAGCATTACATTGATAAGGCGTAAATATCAGAGAAAACTCAAGAATTCATCACATTTCTCTCTTGTTTGAAGCCATCAATGATCATTTTGTGTTCAGACCCAACACAAAAGAAGCTAACGCCGAGTTCACGCCATTCCCGAGCTTGTTGAGCCGTCGCGACAAACATGCCAACAGGTTTATTGGCGGCTCTGGCCGCTTCGATTACTCGCATACTTGCTTGTGCGACTTTCTCATCATGAACGCTATCAGCACCATAAGCGACAGTGAGATCAACTTGGCCAATGAAGAGCGCATCAATTCCTTCAACATTGGCAATCGCTTCAACATTTTCAACCCCTTGAGGGTCTTCAATTTGTGCAATGACAATCGTATTCGCACGGCTGTCTTTTAAGTGTTCAACCATGGGCTTAGTGGCGTATTGCGCTGCTCGACTGGAACCAGCATACCCTCGGCCACCTTCTCCGTAATGGCAGATTTTCGCCAGTTGCGTCGCTTGCTCAGCAGTACAAACATGGGGAATTTGTACACCCGCCGCGCCACAGTCAAGCGCGTTCAAAATGGTTGAAGGAGCGCTGTCTTGTACTCGTACCACGCACGCGAGGTCATTCGCTCTGGCCGCCATGATGCACAGATCAAGCGAGGAACGATCGAAAGGTGCGTGCTCTGCATCCAGTACCACAAAAGGCAACTCTGCCAGTGCCAATACCTCGATAATGTGAGGATGAGGGGTTTTAACAAATGTACCTAATAGCGTTTCTTTAGTCAGACGTTGCTTAAAATTGCTCATAATTCTCTCCTTTGCAAAGGTATGCAAAAACTAACATGTAGAAATATAAATGATGAGTAAAAATGATGTGATCTAAAACTCATTTTTGATTAAAAATTAAACTCAATCAAGGTGCTTATTACTTGATTTTATTTGTTTAAATTAATCAATACAAAGGCTTAAGGATTATTTTTGTGGTTTGTTGACTTAACTTGTCAAATGTTAATTAAGTGTTTAATCTGATTTTGCATTCGTATCCAAACGCATAAAAATAACCGTTCGTCAGCCTCAATGTTCAAGGAGAAACCCAATGGCACGCATTTTAAAAAACGGAATCACTGAAGAAGCATCAGCATCAAACGACGCAAAAGTGCGTCAGATTGTTGAAAACATTCTTGCTGATATTGAATCGAAAGGTGATAGCGCTGTACGTGAGTTGTCTGAAAAGTTTGATAACTGGTCGCCGGAGCAATTCCGCCTGTCAGAAGAGCAAATCCAAGCCTGTGTGGATGCGCTTGATGAATCGACTCGTCATGATATCGAGTTCGCTCAGCAACAAGTTCGAAACTTTGCTCAAATTCAACGTGACTCAATGAAAGACGTCGAAGTAGAAACCATGCCTGGTGTGGTACTGGGGCATAAAAATATTCCAGTCAACAGCGTGGGTTGTTACATCCCTGGCGGTAAATACCCATTGGTTGCATCCGCTCACATGAGTGTACTGACGGCGAAAGTCGCGGGCGTAAAACGTGTTATTGCTTGTGCACCACCGTTTAATGGCCAGCCGAATGTGGCGATTGTCGCTGCGATGGCAATGGCGGGTGCGGATGAAATCTATTGCTTCGGTGGTGTTCAGGCGGTAGGTGCAATGGCTCTGGGGACGGAGACTATTGCACCGGTCGATATGATTGTAGGGCCGGGTAACGCATTTGTGGCAGAGGCAAAACGTCAGTTGTTTGGTCGCGTCGGTATCGATTTGTTTGCAGGGCCAACGGAAACCTTGGTCATTGCTGATGAGAAAGGCTGTGACCCGGAATTGGCTGCGGCAGACTTGCTTGGTCAGGCTGAGCATGGTTACAACTCTCCCGCTGTATTGTTGACCAATAGCGAAACATTTGCGCAAGAAACCATCAAAGAGATCGAACGTCAGTTAACCATTCTCCCAACGGCTGAAGTTGCGGGTAAAGCGTGGGCAGATTACGGACAAGTTATTGTGTGTGATAGCTACGAAGAAATGGTGGAAGTGGCAGACGATATCGCTTCTGAACACGTGCAAGTGATGACGGAAGATCCTAAATACTTCCTAGATAACATGACCAACTACGGTGCCTTGTTCCTAGGTCGTGAAACCAACGTTTCTTACGGCGATAAATGTATTGGTACCAACCATACACTGCCAACGAAGAAAGCGGCGCGATACACCGGTGGTCTTTGGGTAGGTAAATTTATCAAGACCTGTACTTACCAGCGTGTAACGGAAGCTGCGTCGCTAAAAGTCGGTGAGTACTGCTCTCGCTTGTGTGCACTCGAAGGTTTTGCTGGCCACAAAGAGCAAGCGGATATTCGTGTGCGCCGTTACAAAGGCAAAGTGGAAGAGGCGTAATATGTCGAAACTTGCCTTAGTCACAGGCGGCAGTGGCGGACTGGGTGCCGCCATTTGTCGCAAGCTAGCTGAATCGGGATATCGCGTAATTCTGACTTACAACAGTAATCAGAAAGCGGCCGAGGATGTGCTTTCCTCGCTGCCACGTAACGAGCATCTAGCATTCAAATTGAACGTGGCAGATTCTAGTGCGATTGAACAGCTTAAACATCAAGTCAGTGAAATAAGCGACAAGCTGGATTTGTTGGTCAACTGTGCGGGGATGACGAAATTCGTCGCGCACTCTGATTTGCAAAGTTTAGATGACCAGCTGTTTGACCAAATTTTCCAAGTGAACGTCCGTGCGCCTTTTGCCATGGTTCGAGCGTTTGAGCCTTGGCTTAAGCAAGCCAATGGTTGTGTGGTGAACATTACTTCTATCGCGGCACAGACTGCGATGGGGAGCAACATTGCTTACTGTGCAAGTAAATCTGCCGCGGAGAACATGACCCGTTCTTTAGCTCGCGCTCTGTCTCCCGAGGTTCGAGTTCTGGCTGTTGCTCCAGGGCTTGTCGACACTGAGTTTGTCAAAGGCTTGGATGACGCATGGCGTAATCAACAAGAACAATCCACACCGCTTAAGCGTTTAGCCAATGATGAAGAAGTCGCTCAAGCCGTGTACGCCGCTGCAGATCTTCTGACCTTCTCGACAGGCAATACCATCGCGGTTGATGGTGGGCGACCTTTAGGTCTGTAACACACTTTAGGTTTGTAACTAACTTTAGGTTTGTAACTAACAATTCAAAGGCTAGGTCCAAACAAGGACAACAAGGATTTACAATGACTCTACAATCTAAAATGAATAATAACCTGGTCCGCTACATGGAACTGATTCCGGGTACGAGTGCGTTTATTGATGCGCGCACGCCAGGCAGTGATCTCAAAGATAACTTTTGCATTATCGGTGCTGGGGTGGCAGAGAGCAGTCGTCAGCATGTTCATATTCGCGATACGGCGGGCTTTAATATTGGTGCTGCAGGCCAACCGCCGGGCATCAAAAATTCGTTGCACTCTCATCGTACCGCTGAGCTTTTCTTGGTGTTCAAAGGTCAGTTCCGTTTTTATTGGGGGAACGATGGAGAGCATGAGGCGGTGTTGTCTCACGGTGACGTCATCTCGATTCCAACCAATCTCTTCCGTGGATTTGAAGTGGTTGGCCGCGATTACGGCTTTATGTTCTCGGTACTTGGCGGCGACGATTCAGGTGGCGGCGTTATTTGGCATCCAAACGTTATTAAAGACAGTCAAGGTTATGGTTTATACCTCAAAGCCGATGGCACACTCGTGGACACCATTAATGGCGACCCGGTGCCACAAGAATCAGAATTGATGCCGCTGCTTACCGAAGAAGAGCTCGCGACCTTCGATACCTACACCGCAGAAGAGATGATGCCATTTGTCGCTCTGCAAAAAGATTATCGTGAAATCAAAGGCGATTTCGGCGGAAGCAACGTGAAACAATACGCCTTAACGGGTCATCCTTTGGCGAGTTATGACTTCCAAGTAAAGAGTGAAGATGAAGTGAGCATCATGGCTTATGAGCTTTCTGAAGGTGGCTCGATTCCTCAACACTGCCGAGAAGAAAAACAAGTGCTTATCAACTTTGATGGCGATACTGAAGTGGTCCTCACGCATCAAGGCGAACAAGCGAGTGTTGTTTTAACGCGCGGTGATGTGCTGAATGTTCCAGAAGGTGCGTCTTATTCACTGACGAACTTGCGTGGTAATAGTTTGACGTATTGCATTCTTGGGTCTGATCAACCAAAGCCGCTGGCAGGAGAATAAAATGACACAACCCACCTCGTTAGTTTGGCTACCCGGACTACTTTGTGATGGCACATTGTTTGAGGAAGTCAACCGAGCGTTGCCAAGTTGGGTTGAGCCTTCATGCCCGACGCTGGCTTCATTGCCGTCAATGGAACAGCTGGCGCAGAGAGTGTTGCAAGACGCACCGCAGGAGTTTGTCTTGGGTGGCTTATCAATGGGTGGGATTCTTGCCTTTGAGGTGTACCGTCAAGCGCCAAACAGAGTCAAAGGCTTGATCCTCATGGATACCAATGCAGCAGATGAAAAGCCAGAGGTGACACAAAAGCGTGATGCACTGGTTAGCCGTGCGTTAAGTGGTGAGTTTGAACGCATTACACCTGATACTCTGATGCCTGTGCTGATTCATCCAAGCCGTTTGCAAGACAAAGCGTTAACTGAGCGTATAGAAGGCATGGCGGTCAATGTAGGTTTGGAGGCATTTGAAGCGCATGCTAAAGCGTTAGCAACTCGCCCGGATGCTCGACCTTTATTGGCGGACATTCAAGCTCCTACGTTGGTGATAACAGGTAAAGAAGATAAGCTTTGTCCGCTAGACAATCATCTGCTCATGGAGAGATGCATCCCAAACGTCACGCTTCATGTTATCCCGGAGTGTGGGCATCTATCTACGCTTGAGCAGCCTTTAATTGTTAGTGAAGTGATGACTACTTGGCTTCAAGATAACTTTGCTTAGTGTTGATAAGAACTTCATCACTCACCACCTTAAGGTTACTTGGGTATAGGTGGTGAGCGATGAGTATTATCAGAAGTAGTAGCGAATACCTGCCGCGAATTGATCATCACGGTTTTCGAATTTGCTGCCATCGTACTGATCTTTACCTAGGTCGAACTGGTATTCAGTCCAAACTAGGAATTTGTTCTTCTGGAAGTGGTATTCAAGACCAGGAATCAGCAAGTTACGCTCGTAACCTTGTGTCTCGTCACCACGATCTTCCATGTAGTTGTAGTTCAACGTTGGGCGTAGGCCGTTGTCGAAGTGGTAGTAAGTGTAGACTTCGCCACCTAGGGTATCGAACATTACGTCCGTACCGCCTTGGCTCACTGCTTCCCAGTTTTCGCCAACGTGGAAAGTCGCACCCGCGTAGAAGCCACCGTTGCTGTAGTTTGCGCCCAATAGCATGATGCGCATGTTGTCGCCGTTTTCTGCGCCAACGACGCTTGCGTCTAGATCCGCAACTTCATTTTGATGGTAAGCCGCACCCAGTGTTACGCCATCAACCGGTTTGTAAGTGATCGACGCACCCATGCCGTTTTTCAGTGAGGCTGTCGCATTGCTTGCTAGAGCAACATCTTCACGCGTGGTTTGGTAAGTAAAGCCGTAGCTCACTTTTTCATTGATTGAATTACGGTACGTGATTGAGTTTTCCGCACGACCAGCACCGGATGCGATACCCCAGTCAGCTAGGTTGTAAACACCTGAGCCACGAGTACCGAATACACGACCTAAATCGGTGTACCATGCTACGTCGTAGAAGGTAGACCACTGCTTAGTACCTGCAGCAATCTTGCCATATTTTTCGTGATCAACACCTGCGTATAGCAAGCGGTCGTAAATGTTTTCGCCGTTCGCGCCAGAGTTGTAGCCCCATTCCGCGTGACCGAAACCAGTCCAGCCGTTATCCAGACCCATTTGGCCTTTCAAACCGAAACGTGAGCTGCCGCTGTTCCATTCGCCGTTGTCATCACCGCCACGGTCTTGGTAGCGAAGATCGAAACGGCCATCGATGGTTAGGCTGTCGCCAGCGTCATTAACAAAAGTGTGTGCAGCAAAGGCTGAGCTAGAAGTAAGCGCTGCTAAAATCACTGCAGAAAGGGTCGACTTTTTCATCATCAATCTCATTATTCAGGGCGCAGAAAGCCACCGTGCGTTCATGCCCGTTTTGAATAAGGGTTCTATCTTGAGGTTGTGCCCCATCCTTGAGGCACGAGTTGGGAGCATGTCGCCTGAACCGAGAGGGTATTCAGGCAACATAAAGGCGGGTTGACAATCCGCCCCTAGGACTTCTTATAGAGAAGGGTTTAGGATCTGTTGAGTACGTTCGAACACGTCTAGACCTTGCTGTTTTAGCCAGTAAGGAAGGTCGATCAGTACCCAGTTCTCAGATAGCTTGTCGCCGTCACGGTAGTAAACATCAACCACTTGCATGTCTGCACGTACTTCACCACCTGTCATACCTAGGAAACCACCGATTGGTGTGTTAGATAGGTTTGGCCAGCCGAAGAAACAAGAGAAGTTACCTTCTGCGAAACGACATACGTGGCCATTAAACTTCTTGTCTTTCAGGTTGTTACGGAACGGCAATTGGTGCTGCTGTTGGTAACGAGGGATTGTGTAAGACGCACCGATACCACATGGACCGTACCAGATCATGTCTTTAGACCAGCTCTTTTCAAGAACTTCTGGTGGGCAACCCATAGCGCCGCTGTCGTTTAGTGCAGATAGGTCATCAACCATCTTGTTCACTAGTGCTAGTGTTGCTACGCCTTCTTCTGGTGCTGCGTCTTCGAACAGTAGGCCGTCGTGGTTACGAGGACCAGGGTATACGAAGTGCTTACCTGTTGATGGTGGTAGTGGGTAACAACCCGCTTGGTCCATCGCTCCTAGAAGGTCTAGGAATAGGCCAGTCTTAGTGATCTTGCCGTTTTCAACACAGTTAAATTCTGCGTAACGGATGTTCATGATCTTGCCAGTTGGGCGCATGCCTAGGTATTCAGCGTCGAATAGACCCATGAAGTGACCCATGCTCATTACCCAGATTTCACCTGATGTTACTTCGTTCTCACCACCGATGAAGATGTCTTGACGACGCTGCATGCGAGTCATTGATTTCATCAAAGGAGCCCAGAAAACGTCAGCCGCTGCTTGAGCGCCTTGTTGCTCACGGAATGGGTAAACACCACGCCATAGGTAATCTTCTGAAGTGTGTGCTTTTAGTACTTCTGCCACGTTCTCGTGAGTTGCGTTTTCCATTGCGCTGAAGTATTCACGTACAACGCGTTTCGCTTCTTGATATTTAGACATAATAAACTCTCTTATTTGCTGTCGAGTCGGCTTTGGGAACAGGACTCGAAATTAAGTTTTTTCATCCGGCCGGGGAGCCAGCCGGAGTTTTTGAAATTCAGTTACGCTTTTGCTGCTTCGGCTTTTTTGCTCTTATCGAACACGCCGCCTTTTAGTGTCTCTGGCAGTGATAGCCATAGAAGACCAGCAAGGATCCATACGATTGGTGAACCCCACATTGCGGTTTGTAGGTCGGTACGTTCTTGGATGAAGATAAGTACCATTGGTGCCCACATACCGAGGATACGACCGCCGTGGAATAGCGCTGCGCCGTAGCTACGTAGGTGTGCTGGGAACAGTTCTGAGAAGTAACCACCCCATACCGCTGAAGAAGACAGGCCGAAGTTGTAAATCAGGCCGAGTAGAGCCAGCATGTTTAGGCCGCCAATCACCATGTCGCCAGGTGCAACAAAGAAGATTGAAACCATGATGCCCGCGAGGATGAAGCCAAATGCGTTCACCTTACGACCGAATTTGTCAGCCGCCCAACCCCAGAACCACGCACCAAAAAGTGAGCCAAACGCTGAGATAGAGAAGATGAGACCGATGGTTGCACCGTCGAACATACGTACATCACGTAGGTAAGTGGTTACGAAGCCACCAAAGAACTGGAAACCGTAGAAGTTAAGGCCAGCCAGCAATAGACACGTTAGTGTGATCTTACGGTAAGGCTTGCTTAGCATTTCGCCCCAAGAGCCTGTTTTCGCTGGTGCGTCTGATTCTTCCGCTTTTGCTTGTTCTTCTTCACCGTAAGCGATCACTTTGCTGTCGTTAGGTAGTACAAAGATCATGACCACAGCGGCTGCCAATGGTGGGATACCACCTACAAGCATTAGGCTTTCCCATGGTGCATCGATGCTTGCAATAAACGCTGCATACGCACCCATTACCATCAGTGCTACAGAGAACATAGAAGACGCGAATGCCGTCAACTTACCACGTACCGTTGGCGTAAATAGGCCGATCATTAGGCTTACTGCCACGGTGAAGTAACCACCCAGTGACAAACCAATGATGAAACGCATTGCTGCCCATGTTGTGTAGTCGGTGAACATCATATTGATGATCGTTGCGCCACCGTTTAGGGCTGTGATGGTAATAAGAGTGGATTTCTTACCAAATTTTGTTGCGAACCAAGCACAGCTCAATGCACCGATAAGTGCACCAACCGACTGCCATGTATAGAACTGGGCAGTGTCTGACAGGCTAATACCATCATACGCTTCAACGATGTATGGGCGTACGTAGTCAATAATTACAAAGTTATAACAATAGAAAAAGTAACCAACCAGTATCGCTAGATAGGCAGCTACCCTTTGAATCATAGGAACTTCGCTCATGTGTCTTTTGGCATTCATGACCGATAAACCTCTATTTCACTTAGGATTTGTTGCTATTCAAACTTAAAGAACACGATCTTATTGGGATCATCTTCGATTTCGTGTCGTGGTGAATCATAGTTTTTTTAAGGTCATTAGATCCGTGATCAATATCAATTTTAAAATGAATGCGTACCCAATTAGTGGTTTTTAGTGATAGGAGTCTCATTAAATCGGTCTTTTTGGCATTTTTGAATATATAACCGTCTATATTGGTGACTATAGTCACAGTTATGGCGGGATTATCGTTTAGATATGCTTTTTTAAAGTAATATCCAAGCACAAATAATTAGCACCCAGAATTATGGAAACCCTTAAATGGTTACGTACTCAAGTTTTGTGGTGATTGCGTTATACGTGTTAATCACCATATTAATCAGCTATTTAGTGAATAATCGCTACAGCAATGGTGGCGACTTTTCTACGGGTGGAAAGCAATTTGGCTGGTTTACGGCAGGTGTTTCGATACTTGCGACTTACATTAGTGCGATGACGTTTGTAGGGATGCCAGGTTGGGTTTATAGCTCTGGCATGGAAGCGATGAGTATTCACCTTAACTATCCCATCGTTATTTTTTTCACTGTCATTTTCTTTGTACCTGTCTTCTATAAGCTGGGCCTGACTTCGATTTATGAATATCTTGAGCACCGCTTTGGGGTGTATGCAAGAACCATCAACTCGATTGTGTTCATTGTGGTTCAATGTATATCTGCGGGTGTGATTCTGTATGCCGTGGCGCTGATCTTAGTGCAAGTTCTGCCTATCAGTATTTCTGAAGCCATTATCTACATTAGTATTTTCACCGCTTGCTATACCTATGCGGGCGGAATTTCCACGGTGATCTGGACCGATATGTTGCAATCTGCAGTATTGGTAGCAGGCAGCATCGCTATCTTTGCCATTCTAATGACAGAGATTAATGCGGCAGATTACCTTTCTCGTGATCACTTGAATATCATCAACTTAGACTTTGATTTAGGCGTAGATACCACACTCTGGGCAGGCGTGGTTGCCGTGAGCTTTTTGCATTTGAGTGTGTACGGCACCAACCAATTGATCATCCAACGCACGTTAGCGACGAGATGTGAAAAGACGGCGCAGAAGTCGATGCTGTTGTGTGGTTACGGTGCATTTTTTGTGTACTTATTCTTCGCGGTACTCGGTGTTCTTTTGAGTGTTTTCTATCAAGATCAATCGTTTGAAAACAGCAACGAAGTGATTTTGGATTTCGTCTTCAACCACACTAACCCAATCGTCGTTGGTTTGATCATTTCCGCATTGGCGGCGGCCGCAATGTCGACCTTGGATTCTACCTACAACTCAATGGCGACCGTCGCAACGTTTGATATCTACAAGCGTTTCGTTCGCAAGAGTGCCGATGATGAGCACTACGAAAAAGTCGCAAGAAAGATGAGTTTGCTCGCTGCGGCTATGGTGGTAGTGCCAGCTCTTCTGGCTGTATCGAATGAATCGGTACTCAAAACCATCGCTAGCCTGACTTCCATCTTTGTTGGTATCCGTCTTGGGTCATTCGTGCTTGGCTTATTCTGGGCAAAAGCCAATGAGAAAGGCGTGATCGTTGGCAGTATCATGAGTGTGATTGCGGTGTTTACTGCGATGTATCTCGACGTGGCTTGGCCGTGGTTCGCGCCAATTGGTACATTCGTCTTCCTTTTGTTTGGTGTGTTAGTGAGCCGTCGTTGGGGCGCTGTGACTGCCGAGCAACAAATCTTTATCAATAATCAAAAACATCTTTTTGCAAAGCCAACCGCAAGCCATTACGGGCTATTGGTGTTCGCTGTGGCGACCATCGCCGCTTGTATGGTTCTCCCTGATTGGCTTTATGCTGCATTGTCGTAATAGGTAAGTTTATGCTGTCCATCTTTGATATTTACAAGATTGGTGTGGGCCCTTCTAGCTCTCACACCAATGGTCCCATGATCGCGGGTTACCACTTTACTCGTTTGATTGAATCTAACTTGGCAAAAGTAGTTCGTATTCAAGTCGATTTATACGGCTCACTCTCGTTAACGGGGATTGGTCACCATACTGACCGTGCAACCATTTTGGGTCTGTTGGGTAACAAACCAGATACCATCAAAATCGCTTCTGCGAACAAAGCGATGCGCAAGGCGATTGAAGAGGGCATGATGTCTGTCGATGGCCGTCATGAAATCGAATTCAACTACAAAACGGACATGTTGTTCCATGAAGAGAACCTTCCTCTGCATGAGAATGGAATGACGATTACTGCGTTAGATGCGCACGGCAATCAGGTTGGGTTTGAAACTTACTACTCTATCGGTGGTGGTTTCATCGCAACGGCGGATGAACTGCAAAATGGCAGTGCGACTGCTCCCGTAGAAGTTGAGTTCCCATTCTCCAGTGCAGACGAAATGTTGGCACAGGCAGAGAAGAATGGCATGAGCCTTGGCGGCATGATTCTGAAAAACGAACAAGCGCTTCAGGATATGGAAGCCATCAATCAACGTGCAGAACAGATCTGGCGTGTGATGACGCGTTGCATGGAGCGTGGTTTCGAAACAGAAGGCATCTTGGATGGCGGCTTGAATGTGACCCGCCGTGCGCCTAACTTGCTGAAGAAGCTTGAAGCAAATGCAGCAATCGAAAACGATCCAATGGAAATCATGGATTGGATTAACCTGTTTGCTTTTGCTGTAAGTGAAGAAAACGCCGCTGGTGGACAAGTCGTAACGTCTCCAACTAATGGTGCAGCAGGTGTGATTCCGGCGGTATTGATGTACTACCATCGCTTCATCAAAGAGCTGGATACCAAACAACTTAAAGACTTCCTTGCTGTATCCGGTGCGATTGGCATTTTGTACAAAACCAATGCGTCTATCTCGGGTGCTGAAGTAGGCTGTCAGGGCGAAGTTGGCGTGTCTTCCTCTATGGCGGCAGCTGGCCTGACCGCGCTACGTGGTGGCAGCAATGAGCAGATTTGTATTGCGGCCGAGATTGCCATGGAGCACTCACTAGGCATGACTTGTGACCCAATCGGTGGCTTAGTGCAAGTACCGTGTATTGAGCGTAATGCAATGGGCGCAATGAAAGCGATCAATGCTTCTCGCATGGCATTAAAGCGTAATAGTAAATGTTTGATCTCATTGGATAAGGTGATTGAAACCATGTATCAAACGGGCAAAGACATGAACAAGAAATACCGCGAGACGTCACTGGGGGGATTGGCTTTGATTCACCTAGCGCCGCCTTGCGAATAATGAGTTAAGCAAGTCTAACCAACAAAAAAGCCGATGCACTGAGAAGCATCGGCTTTGTTTTTTCGGAGCGTTTATAACTTAGCTATGCGTTTGCTCACCTTTTGGTGTGCTTTGGTTTGGTTGATAGTGCAAAATCACCATCGAGGTGGGTGACAGCAAGACTTCGCCTTCAGCATGTCCTGGGTTGAGATTACGTACGTTTGTATCACAGATCGTCACCCATTCTTGCTTTCGCTCATTGGGGAGCTTAAAGCGCGCTGTGGCGTTAGTTTGGTTGATGAGGTAGACCAGCTCTTGCCCTTCTTTACCGATACCAAGGTGAAGTGCGACAGAGCTTAAACGGTTCCAATCATCGTGCTCCATTAAGCGACCGTCTGTACGGCGCCAGAAAATACGGTTGTTATTGCGGTTTTCGCCACTGAAAGCTCGGATAAATGGCACCATGTATTGATTTCGGTTGGCGACCATTTGTGACATCCATGCTTTGAAATGTTGCTTGCGTTCTGTCTCTTCCCAGTTCAGCCAACTGGTTTCGTTATCTTGGCAATAGGCATTATTGTTACCGCCTTGGGTGTGAGACAGAACATCAGCAGTGAGAATGTGTGGGATACCGAAGGCAAACAGCAAGCTAGCAATAAGGTTGCGTTTTTGCTTCTCACGCGTGGCGATGATCATCAGATTTTCGGTCTCGCCTTCAACACCGTAGTTTTCTGAACGATTGTCACCGTGACCGTCGCGATTTTCTTCGCCATTGGCTTCGTTATGTTTGTGCTTGTAAGACACTAAATCTTGCAGTGTGAAGCCATCGTGATACGTGATGTAATTTACGGTGAGTTTGTATGGCCAGTTCGCTGCACTGTAAATGTCACGAGAGCCCATTAATCTAGTGGCAAACTCTTTTAAATAGCCTTGATCACCGCGCCAAAAACTGCGGGAAATATCACGCAGTTTGTCATTACATTCGTTCCAACCAAATGGAAAGTTACCCACTTGGTAGCCATTTGGACCAATATCCCAAGGTTCGGCAATCAATTTGGTTTCACGCAAAATTGGGTCTTGCGCAACGGCTTTAAAGAAAGCTGCTTCTGGGTTGTAATCATCGCCCTGTCGACCTAACGTTGCAGCCAAGTCAAAACGGAAGCCATCGACTTTAAATTCGCTAACCCAGTAGCGCAATGTATCCATCACAAGGTTTAAGGCTGGTTGGTAGGTGAGATCCACTGTATTTCCGCAGCCAGTGTAATTGGCGAAGTGGTTGCCATGTTTGATGTAAAAACAGGAATCGAGGGCCTTCAGGTTGAAGATTGTAGGGCCTTCACCACCTTCAGCAGTGTGGTTGTAAACCACGTCGAGAATCACTTCGATGCCGTTTTTATGCAATTCGCGAATCGTTGTTTTTAATTCCGTAACGGCGTCTTGTTCTGCGTAGCGCGGATCGGGCACCATAAAGAGATAAGGGTTGTATCCCCAATAATTGACCTTTTCCATCTCTAGTAGGTGAGGCTCATGCATGCATGCTGCGACAGGTAGCAATTGCAGCGTGTTGATGTTTTGCTGTTTGTAAAAGGCCAGCATTTCAGGTGATGCAAGACCTAAATAGCGCCCCTTCAGCTTGTCCTCAACCTCTGGGTGGCGTTGGGTAAGCCCTTTGACGTGCGTCTCAAACAACACCATCTCTTCTCTGGGTATACGCGGGTGATCCGTGTTTTGCCAGTCAAAATCATCTTCGATAACGACGCACTTCGGCATATCGAAACTTTTGGCTGGAGAGTAGGGAGGATGATAGTGGAGGGCTTTATCTATTGATTTTGCGTACGGATCAGAAATTAACAGTGGCTCGTCCTTGTGGGAGACAAGGTAACCGTATTTTTGCCCCGGCTTAATATCTGGAATAAAAGTATGACGTATGCCAGCGTATTCATTCGGTAAACCGTGAAGCTCGTAGCTGCCATCGTCTGCAAACAATGCCAGTTGAATGTCTTTTACGCCCGGAGCATGAATAGAGAAGTTACAGCCTTCTTTATTCAATGTTGCGCCCAGGGGGTAGGGGCGAGAGAGAAGTCGTGTCATCGGAGATACTTTATTTAATATTTATTGCTACCTTTAGGAAACTATAAGTTAAAAACTTTGTCTTACTAAGGTCAACCACCCTAAATATAAAAATATTCGTGTAATTTAATTACTTTATGTGACGGCTTAGAGTCAAAAATATGAAATGGCTATCACTTTGTAGCGGCTCAAAACCGAACAAACTTACTAATTCCTCCCTAGATTGGTGATCTGACTCGAAAAAACACCATTCGGTAAATTTTCTACTCCCTTCTCATCCCCCTTAAATTAGTTTAGGGCGGAGGAAGTCATCCTTGTACGCCTCGGGTAATCTCACAACTGTTGAAACAAACGGGGATTCGTTCCCATCTTACCTCTCTTTCTTTAGGTGTGTTTTTACTGCCTATATTCACCTAAAAGAGTGAGCAGGGAAGACAGAATTATAAATACCCTTAATGGAGTTAAGAATGAAAAAAGTAAGTGCAATTGCTGCTGCTGTAGCTGCAACTTTAGCTGCTGGTTCTGCATTCGCAGTGGATTTCCACGGTTACATGCGTGCTGGCGTTGGCGTGAACGCTGACGGTGGTCAACAATTAACATTCGAAAAGAACAAGATCGGTCGTCTAGGTAATGAAAGCGATATCTACGGCGAGATTCAACTAGGTAAAGAAGTTTACAACAACAACGGCAAAACGTTCTACGTAGACTCTATGGTTGCAATGACTTCTAACGGTTCAAACGACTGGGAAAGCACTTCTGCTAACTGTGGTTTGGATAACGGCGAAGTGAAATGTGTAGACGATGCACAATTCGCACTACGTCAGTTCAACGTTCAAGCTAAAGGCCTACTAAACTTTGCTCCTGAAGCAACGCTTTGGGCAGGTAAACGCTACTACCAACGTCACGACATTCATATCTCTGACTTCTACTACTGGAACATCTCTGGCGCGGGCGCTGGTGTTGAAGGTATCGAAGCAGGTCCTGGTAAAGTTTCTTTCGCTTGGGTTCGTAACGACCGCGGCGATATCGCAGACCCAGGCAACGATGGTGGCGCAACAAACGTAAACACTCTAGACGTACGTTACGCAGGTCTTCCTCTATGGGACAACGGTTCTCTAGAAATGGGCTTGAACTACGCAATTCTTAACGAAACTGACGCTGCGCCAAACGGCACTAAAGATGCGAAAAACGGTGTAATGTTCACAGCAGAATTGACTCAAGGTCTAGACGCTGGTTTCAACAAAACAGTGCTTCAGTACGGTACTGAAGGTTACTCAAAAACAATGGCATTCTACGGCGACGGTAGCTGGTACGGCGCAGAAGCTGACAACGGTGCATCTGGTTACCGCCTAATCAACTGGGGTGTAATCGGCATGGGCGACAGCTGGGAAATGGGTCACCAGTTAGTGTACGGTGTTGGTGAAGACATGTGGGCTGGCCAAGACAAGTGGGAAACAATGTCTGTTGTTGTTCGTCCAATGTACAAATGGGATGACAACCACAAAACTATCTTCGAAGCTGGTTACGCTATCGACGATAACGACGGCGAAGAAAACAAATACGGTAAGCTAACTGTTGCACAAGCATGGTCTGCTGGTTCTAGCTTCTGGGCTCGTCCTGAAATCCGTGTTTACGCTTCTTACCTAACGGCTGACAAAGAAGACAACTCAAACACATTTGACAACGGTCGTTCAGACGATACGTTCCAATTCGGTGTACAAGCTGAAGCTTGGTGGTAATCATCTAACCACTAAGTCCTAAATTGTCCTAGAATGATACAGCCAGAACTTATCTGGCTGTATTTATTTAAAAAACAATAAAGAGTCGAGGTAGACAGTAATGAAAAAATGGCTTGCTCCCGTACTGCTGGGCATGTTGGCTACTGGTTGTGCGTCTGTAGAACAAGTAGAGATGAGTCCAAAAGGTCAGCAACAAGTGATCACGCAATCGGGTGATATTCAATGGGTACCGCTTAACGTGCCTGTGGTTACTGAATTCGCTTTGACTGATAAAAGCCAAATGTTGTTGGATGGTAACAGTGCTGGCGCTATTGCAGCGTTTGCTCTTCCAGGTAACCGTGGCAGTCTCGATATCAAATTAGAGACATTCGTAAGTAAAGAACTTCAATTTTATGCTCCTAATGTCGCAGTGATGAACTCGGCAGGAGAAACCATTTACCAAGCAGATTTTTCAAAGTTTAAGTACGAACCAGCAAAACTGTTGGACAATGATAAATTCGTACTTGATCTCAATGTGATTCCAGACATGACAGGTAACGATCTGCATGTGTTGGTTTACACGACTTCCGCCGATCTAAAAGGAAGTACACAAGTTTTACACCCTGCAAAAGCCTTCGCCATGGCGCGCCACACTCAGCCGCCAGATATTGCAGACCCTCTAGCGAAACATAGCCCACTTGGTCAGTTCCGCTTTTCGGTATCCGCGAATGATATTGTGAATACTAAGATTGTTGCGAAAAACGACAACATTCCCCAAGGTACGGACCTTACTAGCTACTACTACAGCTCCATTGAAGCGGCAGTCGCAGCGAATGATATTCCGAAAGCGCTCACTTTGCTTGATGAAGCAAAAGAGCTGGGTATCGAAGGTGCACAACAAGTGTTTGTGAAAGCCGTAAATAGAAAATAATCAGATAAAAAAGGTCAGCGAAATGCTGACCTTTTTCATAGAAAATAAACCAATAAAAATACCCCTACATAGAGTTACCTTATTCACATAATTATTTTTATTACTTTGTTTTTTATATAGGTTGGATCAATAATTAATGGCAGTTCCTAACTTATTTTTTGTACTTAGGAAATAAACAAACTTCTCGAAGTGATTTAAATTCGCAATCTGACGATATTTATTTGGCGTTTGATATCTCCATTTTAATAACGATTAATATTTCTTTTAACCGTTGAGTTTATTTTGCTTTGGATATACTAAAAAGGAATTACGTGAAATGAACATGATGAAGACCTCTCTTGCTGCTGCCCTACTTGTTGCCTTAGTAGGTTGTCAATCGACGGCAGAACCTGAAGCGGCCACAGAGCCAGTTGTTAATATGTCTCAAGACGAAGTGGTTGCTTTCATGAAAGCGTGTGACAACCCAGATAGCACAGCGAAAGGACCTATTTCTAAACCACTATTTGTGGTGGGTACGTTTGCGGATTCCGATTGGAAACACGTGCCTCAGCGTCAATACACCTACAAAGGGAATAATTTCTACCAAGCCGTGGTTCAAGAAAAAGTAGGCTCCTACAAAATGCAGTACGCGACCGAGTTGTGGTTCCCACAATTTACCGCAAAAGGTAATAGAATGAACGTTGGTGAATTAACACCATTAACATTTGGTGGTTACGGTACGGATACTTCGGTTGATATTAAAGAAGATGGTAAATATGTATGGAGTCTTCAGTTTGAAGGAAAAGGCAAACCTGTTCATGTCATGGTAAATAAGTGCCAATAATATTCAATTAAATTATTTAAAATCTATTTTTATTTATTAACCCCTGCATGAAACACATGTCGGGGTTAATTTTATTACTCAAATTTCCGTAGTTTATTTGAGTAAGTTAGGGAGAATAAAATGCGTAATATCCTACGTAACCATCGCCTGTCTCGATCGTTGCTTGCGTTAAGTGTGATTGGTGCTTTATCTGCGTGTAATTCTTCTGGTGGTGGCGACACTAATAGCAGCACTCCGCTACCGGATACCAGTTATGCTTGCCAAGCCAATGTCATGGCGCAAAGTAACCAACTTCGTACTTATCAAATCATGGTAGAGAGTTTTGTGGATGGTGATGCGAGCATTGGTCACGGTACAGGTTATGGCACCAGCCATCATAACGGCGATTTGCAAGGAGTGATTGATTCACTCGATTACATCCAAGATTTAGGGATGAACGCGATTTGGTTGACGCCAGTTTTTGAATCGGAAGCGATAGCGGGCCAAGAACACTGGGCCGATCGTCTGGATGCCACGGGCTACTTTGCAACGGATTACTTCACCATTGATCCACGTTTTGGTGATTTAGAAACGGCGAGAACCTTGGTCGAGGAAGCACACAAACGCGGCTTATACGTGTTTTTTGATGGTGTATTTGGTCATCACAAAGATGGTTTGATCAAACCATCTCCCTCCGGTTTGTTGCCATCGGGATCGAGCAATCCCGTTGATTACCCGGCCAGTCTCGATTTCTACAAAGAAGTGGCAACGTATTGGATCAAAGAACTGAAGATTGACGGCTGGCGTTTAGATCAAGCCTATCAAGTTCCGACAGACGCTTGGACACAACTTCGTAAAGCCGTCGATGAAGCCTCACAAAGTGTGACGTACACCAATAGCAAAGGCGAACAAGTGAATCCGTTGGGCTATATGGTGGCAGAGATTTGGAAAGGGGAGTCTGAGATCGCGAATGAGGCGTATGGATCGAACAGCGATCCAGCACTGTGCTCTGCATTTGATTTTCCTATGCGCTATCGCATCGTTGAAACTTTGGCCGTGAATGAGAGTGGCGTGGGTGGTCGCGGTGTGGATTGGCTAGACAACGGTTACAGCACACACAACCAATATCCAACACATGCGCAGCCGAATTTGATGATCGGCAACCATGATTTAGTGCGCTTTGGTGACTTGTTACAGCGTGGAAACTTGGCGGATGTGAATGATGTGGAATATTGGTTACGCCATAAAGCCGCGTTTGCTTTCCAAGCGGCGTACACCGGGCCAATCACGTTGTACTACGGTGATGAAATCGGGGATCAAGTGGATGGTTTTGCCGCAAAAGAAGACAACAGCACCTGTGCCATTCAAGGTTTGTGCGATGATCACGTTGCGCGCAGCAGTGCGAAAATTGAAGGCGTGACGGCGACGCTTGATGCAAACCAAGCCGATCTCAAAGCTTATGTGACATCGTTGATGACAATGCGCGATGCGCATCCTGCACTTTATCAGGGGTCACGCACGAATTTAGTTGCGAGTAACGGCAGTTATGTGGACTTGAAACAATCTGGTTCGGACAAAGTCTTGTTTGCGCTAAATACCTTAGAGAGCGCTAGAAGCGTCACTCTTACTCAGGAGAGTGTTGGTACTGGTGAGTTGGTGGATTTGCTCACGAATGAAAAAATTACTCCGAGTAATGGTCAATATCAGATTCTGATGTCGCCACTACAAGGACGATTCTTTGCGGTAAAACCTTAAGGAATTATCCTGAATTGATGCTCACCAGTTGAGCTGACCACAAGCTTTCTTATAAACAAGCCAAGTGTTGTTGCTGACCCCCATAGGCGCACACTTGGCTTTTTTCTGTCTGTTTTACTTTTCCCTTAATGGTTTTACGACGATGTAGCCAACAAGTTGCTTCGCTTTTTGTATTGGCGTTTGTTTTCAACAGATGGATATTTGTGAGATAAGCTGCACATTAAAAAGTAAATTAACACTTGTGCAACGTAAAAATGTGACTGAAGGATTATTTATGCCCCACTAATATGTTTATCGTGTCTGGGATTTATATAACTAATGGAAAAGTATAATGAAATCCATAACGAACTCCCTCTGTCTCCTTGCTGCTGTTAGCTCTCCGTTTGCATATAGCCAAATTATCAACGGTGACTTTGAACAGTGGAATGGCAATGTACCTACGCAGTGGTCAGTGATTGACGCTGGCATCGCGGTGTCGCCAAGCAGCGAACAAATCAAATCGGGCGGCCTGGCTGCTCAAGTCGTCGTGAATACAGGTACCCAAAGCAACACTGACCTTTTGCAAACCATTAATGTGGAGCAAGGGAAAACCTATCCGTTTTCTGTCTCGGTTTATCACACCGAAGGAAATGTAAAAGCACGTCTGGTGGTTGATGGTTATCACAATTACTCAGATCCGCAGCAGGTAAACCAGTGGCAAGAGCTGGCGCATAACTATACTGCGAGTTCGAACAAGACCATCAATGTCGGGTTGCGTTTTTATGACGAGGCCGGGTTTGATGGCTCAGAAGTTGTCTACGTCGATAATTTTCAACCGACCGAGACAAGTACACAACCTCCTGTAGAAAGCTGTAGTGATCATGAAGTGCTTCTTACACTCACGACGGACAACTATGGCTCAGAAACTAGCTGGGAGTTGAAAAATAGCCAAGCGCAAGTGCTTTTCTCTGGTCAGGGGTATGAGTCGTCAACCACTGTTGAAAAGACCATGTGTTTGGCCGATGGTAACTACCAATTTACGATTCAAGACAGCTATGGCGACGGCATTTGCTGTAGCAATGGTTCGGGGTCTTACGCGTTGAAGGTGGGGGATAATACGCTTGCCTCTGGCGCTGAATTTGCGAAAAGCGAAACCACCGACTTTACGTTAGGTGGCTCAACCACGACCCCACCAGTGGTTGATGGTTACTACCAAGCGGCGTCTGGCAAGACGGGCTACGCTCTAAAAACGGCGCTGTTTAACATCATCAACAACCACACTAGCCGAGGTTATTCTGCGGTGTGGACCTTGGTAAAAGATGCTGATATTGATCGCTATTACGAAAATGATGGCTCTATTCTCGATATGTATTCAGAGAAACCTGCGGGCAGTGATGCTATCAGCTTCACGAAAGTGACAGACCAATGTGGTCAATATAGCCAAGAAGGGGATTGCTACAACCGTGAACACTCGTTCCCGAAAAGCTGGTTTGGCGGTAAAGTTGAACCGATGAACTCAGATGGTCACCATTTGTTTGCGACCGATGGCTATGTGAATGCGAAGCGCAGTAACTGGCCATTTGGTGAAGTGGGCACCGCGACGTACGTGTCTAGTAATGGTTCTAAACTTGGTCAAGCAAGCACAGGCCTAGGTTATTCCGGTACGGTGTTTGAGCCGATCGATGAGTTTAAAGGCGACTTTGCTCGTGCTTATTTCTACATGGCAACCCGCTATGAAAATGTTGTAGGTAACTGGGAAGGCAATTCAAGCAATGCGGATGCTGTCCTTGATGGTTCAAGTTCAACGGTTTTTGAACCTTGGATGTTAAACATGCTGAAACGTTGGCACAAAAATGATCCTGTTAGTGAAAAAGAACAAAACCGCAATCAACAAGTGTTTGATTTTCAGGGCAATCGTAATCCATTCATTGATCATCCTGAGTTTGTTGAACAGATTTGGGGAAACTAATACCTTCTTGATTTTGGTATCCACCATTTAGTGACGCCAACAAAACAAAGGGGAAGCGTGATGCTTCCCCTTTTTTATTACGGATGTTTTTAAATGAAACTAGTTTTTCGTTACCGTCACGATTGGCGCCGACTTGTCAGCCGCGTTGAAGTGGAAGTTGTAATTTCCTGCTTCTGCAATCGCAATTTTCAGGTTTGCACTACCGCCACCGACTTCCATCGTTAGCGCTTTACCAAGCTCAACACTGCCTTCGCCACCGAAGTTGGTGTCTGCTGCCCAGTCTGCGCTCGCAACTTTCATCTCGTAGTTGCCCGCCGCTAGGTCAATGTCTAGCGAGTAAACGTCATTTGCTACATAGCTGAACTTCGCAGTTGAGTCTTGCGCTGGAGTGTCCCATGTGGTGATAGTGCCACGTAGGTAAAGTGCTGTTTCACCGAACGTCGGTGCATCTGCTGACTTCGTCACTGAAACGACAGGTTTTTCTACGCTTTCATCTTGAGCATGTAACGCGTTCAGAGTGAAGTTGTACTTACCAGTTTCAGCGACAGACAACGTACAGTTCCCCGCAGAGCCTAAGTCTAGTGAGCCAGAAGCCAAATCCGCAGCATCACAACCGATGTTTGGATTTGCCCATCCTGAGTCCGCAAATTTGAACTCGTGTTCACCTGCTTCAAGAACGCCAGTTACAGAGTACATGCCGTTGCCAATAAAGGTCATCGCCCAGTCACTGCTATCTGACCACTCGTTCATGGTGCCTTTGACGTAAACCACAGTTTCGCCGTAAGGAGGAATGCTCGATACGTCTTTATTGTCCGTGTTTACTGGTAGGCCAGCACCTTGTGCGCCGTTTTGTGGCTGCACGAATACCGCTGTTGTCAGTGCTGGTACTGTGAACGTTTCATTGGTGAAGCTTGCACCTTTGACGATGTCATCCGCAGAGTTTTGTTGAACTTCATGCAGTTCGAAACCAGTTGCGCCAGCAACTTTGAAAGATTTCTCAGTTGATGTTGAGTTCACAACGGCCACGACAGCATCGTAGTTCGAATCTAAATCGGCACCCGCTGATGTACCATCGTCGATAGACATCACAATCAAGCCTTCCACTTGGTCTTTCCCTACGTTGCGGAAGTCCACACGGTTCATCACTTCTTGCGCGGTATCTAGGCGGAACAGTTCGCTTGTGCTACGGATTTTTAGTAGCTCTAGGAATTGTTGCTTAGTCAGCTCGATGTCGGTTGAATCTGGTTTCGCCGTGCTGTCACCAACGATGGTTTTGATCAGCTCCCAGTTTGCACCGTCTTTGTCTTCACGTGGTAGACCAACGTTCCAGTTATTGTCGCTTCCGTCGAAGAATACACGGTTGAACCAGTCACCAGAATCGTACGAGTCGCGCTGCATAGATTTAGAGCGCAATAGCTCAGAACCCATGTGGATAAATGGAATGCCTTGACCAAGCATCACCGTTGATAGGGACACAGACTGCATACGTGCACGCTCGGCAGATGAAGTGCCTGTCGCAATCTTGTAGGCGTTGTTATCCCACAATGTTTGGTTGTCGTGCTTAGACACGTAAGAGATGTTCTCTGATGGCACTTTTGTGTAGCCTGCAGGCGCACCATTGTAATCAACGTTCTTACCCAGTTTGGTTTCGCCTTTGTAATCAAGAAGGATGTAATCAGCCAAGTTACCAGCCATACCTAGACGAACCAGATCTTGGTTGTGTAAACGACCATTCACCGACTCTGCGTCAGTTTTGGTTTCTTCGTTAGGATAAGCGGCGTTACCAAAGCCTTGGTTAAAGCGAAGTGGGTGCTTACCTTCAGAATCTACACCGCCATCAAACGGGCTTCCGCCACGAACTGCGTCACGCAGACGATCAGAGAAAGTACCGATTTCTGTCCCCGCCATGTTGACTTGTGTCGCCTGATCGAAGCGAGCGTTTTGCGCGACTTCACCAAAGTCCCAACCTTCGCCGTAGAACAAGGTATTCGGGTCAATTTCACGGACTTTTTCAAGTGCGTAAACCATCACATCTTTCGGCTGGTGGCCCATAAGGTCAAAACGGAAACCATCGACTTTATAGTCATCCGCCCATACCATCAATGAGTCAACCATTAGTTTACCCATCATCAAGTTCTCGGTTGCGGTGTTATCACAACAGGTTGAGTTTTCGACGCCGCCAGTGTTGACGTTTAGGCGGTGGTAGTACCCAGGGACAATCTTATCCAGTACTGATTTTTCGTTCACACCAGATGCATTTGTGTGGTTGTACACGACGTCCATGACCAGTTTCAGATCCATTTTATGCGTCGCTTGAACCATTTCGCGGAACTCAAGAATACGCTTAGACCCGTTAGGATCGGTCGCATAACTGCCTTCTGGCACGGTGTAGTGGTAAGGGTCATAACCCCAGTTGAAGCTGTCTAGCATGCGAAGATCGTTCATCAACGCTTGTGCTTTGCCCGTTGTTGGGTCGTAGCTATTTAATACCTCTTCAATTACTTTGCCGTCATCTTCGGTCTCACAAATGGAGGCTTCTGGCTTGATGCCACAAAGTTTACCCACGGTGTCGGTGATATCGACTCGCTTGTCAGCGTCTTCATCCACGGTTGCAATATCAAACGCAGGCAGGATATGTAGCGTTGTTAGGCCAGCATCTTTTAAAGCTTGTAAGTGAGATACAGACTCACGCTCAGGTTCTGTAAGCGCCAGATATTTGCCATCAAGACTTGGTGTGCCTTTGCTGTCGTTAAAGCTGAAATCACGAATGTGTGACTCGTAAAGGACGTGGTCTTCGTCTTTTTTAACCGTTGGGCGTGCGTAGTTTTTCCAATCTTGAGGCATTAAGCTTGGATCATCTAAATCAACCACTTGCGAGTATCGTGAGTTCTTAGACAAGCTCATTGAATATGGGTCTGTTACCAAACGCGTTTCAACGACGCCAGTTGTTGGGTGGTATACCTTAACTTGGTAGCGATAATATTTGTTGACAACGTTGCTTTGTGCCTCAGAAACCCAGATACCTGTTGCTGGGTCTTCCGTCATGGCAACGGTCGCTTCTTCTGCTAAGTTTTCATCGTAGATTATCAGATCAACATCTTGGGCAGTTGGTGCCCATAGTTTGAAGGTTGCGGCACCGCCTTCCACAATCGCACCGAGTTCTTGACCGATCGCGTTACCTGCCTTGGAATCGGCAAACACCGCATCCAAAACGCCCGGTTTTTGCACTTCAGTTGCAGAAATGACGTCACCATTTGCGTTGTAAGCCACCATAACGATTTGTGACTTCAGGATCGTACGCAAGGTCGCGTCATCGACATCGATACCCGCAGCTTGAAGGCTAGCAAGGTGACGGAAGCGTGATTTCAGACCATCAGACAACTCACCAGCTTTTGTCAGCTCAACCGCTGTACCGCCAGAGATTTGCTTATCTTCATCCATTTTGATGTCATTGCTAAGGCTGTAGAACAGCTTCATGGAATCCGCACTGGTCGCCGCTTCCCATGCAATGGTGTTGGCGTCTAACCAATGGGCTTTTTGACCATCAATATCAACAGGGCGCTCTTCTATTGGCTCGTAGTAAAGTTCACTGCTGCCGTGGAAGCCAAACAAACCTTTCGATTCGCCGATTTTCGTCAACTCTACTTTTGAGTTTGCGCTGCCGAACGCTTTCTCATCACCTTTGTGCAGAATGAAGTTCATGCATTCGTGTGGGTCAGAGGCGTCTGGGTTTATTTTCAGTACGTAGTAAGCACCGTAGGTGTCGTTGATGCCATCGAATGGGTGTGGCGCAGACCAATCCGTTCCTGTTCCCGGAATGCCCATTGCGTCTAAATCTGTGCTGGTACAGCCCTCACCGTTCCATAGGTGCAAGCCCCAACCTTCGTAGTCGCTTGCTGTTGAAGCTGATGCTACGTCACGTTTGTAATAAATGACGACTTCGTTCTCTCCCGCAGGGTACAAGCCTGAGCCAGGGTTCGTCGTATCTTCGTTCGTGCTATCACTACCACAACCGCTGATTACCGCGACGGAAATCAAAGGCAGTACGGTTTTGGCAATTGTTGATAATTTAAATGTCTTATTGTCCACGTTTACAAATCCATTGTTATTGAATTGATATTGAGCTGCGCGCTGCCTTCGCTGACTCAATCATCAAGAAGGTTTTGCACACGCTAGAAAGGCAGATGCCAAAAAAGGAAATGTTCAATTAGATGCTAATACACTGAATCATCAGCAAAATGTGAGAGCAGGCAGTTAAGTTTTTTACAAGTGAAAATTTTCTGTCACAGTCGATTTTGTTCACAAATTAAATAATAAAACAGACGCATAGTGAGAGGTTCTGCACATCATTAAAATGTAAATTTTTATGGGATGAGTAAGGGGGGATGATAGGGGATGAGAATGTCTCAGCCCCAAAACCGTGATTAAGTTCTATAAAAATGAGGGCTATATTTTTCTTTTAAAAATAAGTTGCAGTGATGTTGAGTAAAATACCGCCATTAAGTATTCGCAAGCTTCAGATTTTCGCTAAGTGGTCGTTATATAATGAAGGTAGTCGGCATTACGTCGGCGCGTAATCATAAGATTTCCCTGAAAGGGAGTTGAATTGGGCCCTGAAACCAAAAGAGGCTATTTATGAGTAGTATGGGCATTGCCATTGCGGCAACTGGCCTTTCACTCGTCCTGATATTTGTGTGGATGATCTCGTTGTCGATGCGGAAACAGAGACTCGAGGCAGAGAGGAAAGCTCGCGAAGCCGCTTATCGAAAGGCGATGCATAAAGCGCGAGAGCAAGAGCGTAAAGAGCGAGAGTTCAAAGCAGAAACCGGGCATATCCCCACCATTTTATTTCTAGCGAAAGAAGCCGAAAAGGACAACATTCGTCAAGCGCTGTATTGGTATGATAAAGCCGCTAAACTGGACAATGTGACGGGGATGTACGGCATTGTTCGCTTAAGTGAACGCATGCGCGAAGATGTGATTTTAAAAGAGCAGGCAAACTTCTGGCGTACCGCAATTGCGGGAATGGAAGGGGATACCGAAGCGAAATTTTCGACGGGCAAGGCCTTGGTCTTTGGTCGAGGAACTGAAAAAAATATCCCAAAAGGTAACCAACTGATTGAAACTGCCGCCGAAGAAGGCTGCATTGATGCCATGATTTATATGGGGGAATGGCAGCTTTCACCAGACAATAGTGCAGGACGCAGTGCAGATGCGCTTTACTGGTTTATGAAAGCGGCGGAAAAAGACAGTGCGGATGGCAAAATCCAAGTCGGCTTATGTTACCTAAATGGCATTGGTACAGAAAAAAGCATGGTTAAAGGTTGCTACTGGCTGGAACGGGCCGCGGAAGGTGGCAGTGCTAAAGCGATGTATCATGCTGGCGAAGCGTGGAAGGATAAAGGTAAAACGGGTAATGCAATTGCTTACGTTTGGCTGTTTCTTGCTGCTAATATGGGCTACCAACCTGCACGTACGTTGCGTGATGAAGTGGCAACCAATATTGGTGTTGATGTTGTCGTTGGATTGCAGTCCATAGCGAAGCCGTTGCAAAGAAAGCTGGCCTCAGGAATGGTTAGAAAGCACTCTATTATTCGAGCCCTTAACAAAGTGTACAAACGCGAAGCGTATTTTCCTGCGGAAGAGGAGCTCAATGCGGTGTTGAATGATGAGAATAAAGACGCCTCCGAAGCTTGGGAGGAGACATCAACACTAGATTTTCAGCCTAAGATGACAACGGTAACAGCAGAAGACCAGGCAAGCACATCGCCTAACGAAAAAAAACTCTCTAAAGAGGCGCTCGATTTCACTCAAAACTTCCTTCAGCCATAACCTATCTTATCCAGAAGCCTCAAGATTGAGGCTTTTCTTTTGTCTTTAAAATGTTACGCCAAACCCAAGTCAGCTTAATGTATTTGAGGCTAGACATCCAATGACGTGAAAACTCATTTTCGACATTTGGAGGACGAAAGATGATAAGTCAACCTGTTAAAATCGGTGACGACACCGCCGTAGTCATTCCAAGCGTAATCCTGGCTCAGCTCGGGATAAGGGAAGGAGATACCCTAGAAATCGCACTGAATAAAGACAAAATGGAAATTAAGAAGATGGTGTTGAAAACCAACGCTCCAACTTACTCTGAAGATATTGAGGAGAATTGAGTTAGAGAATCTTGGTTTGTCGGATACACTACTGGTTTCGCAAAACTGGCGCTTGCCGCTGTCTTTGAACTATCGATAACTACAATAAGAGGTAAGGTACTATGCAAGGTATCCTCTCTATACAATCTCATGTTTCTTTTGGTCATGCTGGTAACAGCAGTGCTGTTTTCCCAATGCAACGCATGGGTTTCGAAGTATGGCCGATTCATACCGTTCAATTTTCTAACCACACGCAGTATCAAGAAGGCTGGACTGGGCGAGCGTTTGCGGCTGAAGACATCAGCGAGTTAGTTCGTGGACTTGGTAACATCGGCGCGCTGGAAAAGTGCCAAGCGGTATTGACGGGCTACCAAGGTAGCGCAGAGCAGTGCCTTGCTGTTGAAGATACCGTGACGAAAGTGAAGCAAGCGAACCCGAACGCACTTTACGTTTGCGACCCTGTGATGGGCGCGCCAGACAAAGGCTGCATTGTGGCTCCGGGCATTGCTGAAAATCTTCTAACGCGTTTGATGCCAATGGCGGACGTGATCGTTCCGAACCAATTCGAGCTAAGTCAATTTGCTGAGATGGAAATCCACTCACTAGACGATGCGATCACCGCATGCCAACGTGCGCTAGAGAAAGGTCCAAAAGTGGTGCTAGTTAAGCACCTTTACTGCCTAGAAAATGGCAGCTTTAACATGCTATTGGCTACGCAAGAAGGTATTTACCTTGCGAAGCGTCCTCAATTTGAGTTTGCTAAACAACCTGTTGGCGTGGGCGATCTTATTTCAGCTATCTTTACCGCGGGACTCTTAAAAGGCTGGTCTCCTAAACAAGCTTTCCAACATTGTCACGACGCGTGTTACGGTGTGTTGAGTGCAACGTACCATGCGGGTGAGTGGGAACTGCAAACTATTGCGGCGCAGCAAGAGTTTGTTGAGCCAAGCAAACACTTCCCGATTGAAGAAGTGGCTCTGGTCACCGCATAATTGAGCGCAATTAAACAAAAAAGGGGAGCCATCATCGGCTCCCCTTTCTATTTGTTCTGTCAGTCTTACTGAGCTTTTTGCTGCTCTGATTTACAAACTGCTGCCGTAAAGACAACGTCTGTTGAGCTGTTTAGCGCAGTTTCTGCAGAGTCTTGAATCACACCGATAATGAAGCCAACCGCTACAACCTGCATTGCTACGTCGTTTGAGATACCAAACAGGCCACACGCAAGTGGGATAAGTAGTAGAGAGCCACCTGCAACACCTGATGCGCCGCATGCAGAAACCGCAGCTACAATACTTAGAAGTAGCGCAGTCAGTAGATCAACTTCGATACCCATAGTGTGCACAGCTGCAAGCGTTAGTGTTGTGATAGTGATTGCAGCACCAGCCATGTTGATGGTCGCACCTAGAGGGATAGATACTGAGTATGTATCCTCGTCCAGTTTTAGCTTCTCACATAGTGCCATGTTTACTGGAATATTCGCCGCACTTGAACGAGTGAAGAACGCAGTTACACCACTTTCACGTAGACAACGGAATACAAGTGGGTAAGGGTTTTGTTTGGTTTTAGCGAACACGATCGCTGGGTTTACAACGAGTGCGATGATCATCATTGCGCCAAGAAGAACCGCCAGAAGGTGTGCGTAGCTTGCTAGTGCGCTAAAGCCCGTTGTCGCAAACGTTGAAGCAACCAAGCCAAAGATACCAAATGGTGCAAGACGAATGATAAAGCGCACAATGTGAGACACGCTGTGGCTTAGATCTTCAAATACGGCCTTCGTTGTTGCCGATGCGTGGTGTAGTGCAAGACCCAGACCCACACCCCAAGCAAGAATGCCGATGTAGTTTGCTTCTACTAGTGCATTTACTGGGTTGTCGACCAGTTTAAACAACAATGTGCGTAGAATTTCAGCAATACCTTGAGGAGGCGTTGCACCTTCAGCGCCGGTGACAAGCGTTAAATTGGTCGGGAAAAGGAAGCTTAGAACCACTGCTGATAGCGCCGCGAAGAATGTACCCATCAGGTACAGTACAACGATTGGGCGCATGTAAGTGTGTTGGTTTTTCTTTTGGTTTGCAATTGAAGCGGCAACCAAAATAAACACAAGGATTGGCGCGATCGCTTTAAGCGCACCGACAAAAAGGCTACCAATTAATCCCGCGCTTTCGGCATGGCTTGGAGAAATTGTCGCGAGCAAAATACCAAAGACGATACCGACAAGGATCTGGACGACGAGGTTACCACGAGCATATCGGGCAACGAGGCTGTTGTGTTGCATACATCATTCCTGCAATTTTATGCCAGAGTGGCAGGGCAATAGTCCATCATTACACGGCGATAATGCCCTTATATTACAAGGGGTGAGCATTGCTTCTGGTCACTAAGACACATGATTATCAATTATCCTGTTTTTATAAATTCAGCCATTTTCTTGCTGAATATCACATATCTTAGCTTGGTAATATTTTGTGTCTAGTTTTAGTTTGTTTTTGGATTAAATGTTTGCTCAATGTTATTTAAATAAGATTTTTATGTTGAAAATTATCATTAGTTATGAGTAATGGTTTTTAATAAAGTTGTTAAAAAGGAGACTTTCGTCTCCTTTGATTTTATTGACAACTCAAACGCAACAAATTAATAACTTTGTTGGCGCCTGCGCTTATCACTCATGGCATTTCGAGTGAGTTTCCCGAATTGTCGACTTTGAGCTCGTTGCTCTGCCAAAGTCGCACCGTTAAAGGCTTGTTCTCGCAATAGTTTTTGATAGTTATTGAAACGACGAACTTCCAGTTTGCCATTTTCAATCGCAGTTTGAATTGCGCAACCCGGCTCAGTTTGATGCTGGCAATCACCAAAGCGACAACGCTGAGCGAGAGCCTCAATGTCAGAAAATGCCTCACTGACCCCCGATTCACAATCTACTAGTTGAAGCTCGCGCATTCCCGGAGTATCAATCAAGATGCCGCCATCAGGTAATAGATGGATAGAGCGCGATGTAGTTGTATGTCGCCCTTTGCTATCGTCTTCACGAATATGCCCAGTTGCCTGTTCTTGTTGCCCGAGTAATGCATTAACAAGAGTTGATTTGCCAACGCCTGAAGAACCGATAAAAGCGAGGGTTTGTCCTTCTTTGCACCAGGTCATGAGTTTAGAAGCACTCTCTATTTCTAAGCCGTTGACTGTCTCTATAGCTAATAGAGGGTCGAGCTTCTGTACTTGGCTTTTTAGTTCATCAGTATTGTCACACAAATCGGCTTTGGAAAGCACGATGACGGGTTCGACTTCGGCTTCATGAGCCAAGGCAAGATAACGTTCAATACGACTTAAATTGAAGTCGTCGTTAAGGGAACACACGATAAACACTGTATCCACATTGGCTGCGATGAGTTGCTCTGCCACTTTGCTGCCAGCGGCTTTGCGGCTAAAGAGGCTCAAGCGATCCAGTAAGCGAACAAATTGCTGATCTTCATTTAAGATTACCCAGTCTCCGACGGTCATATTGGGTAAAGAATGGTGGGTATTAAGATGAACTTGCCCAGTTTCTGTTGCCAATAAATAACCACTTCGGTGATGCGCAATTACACGAGCAAAGATAGTGTTGTCGTAATCGTCTAATGTCAGTTGTTGCTGAAAAAATGGTTTCCAACCCAATTGTTTTAGAGGGTTTGAAGTTGAAACTAATGTGTCACAAAAAGTATGTGTTTGATTCATTATTGAATTATCCCAGACGCAACAAAGCGCCTTAATACAAATCGCATTAGGGTCTAATTCGGATAGAGTTGACCCCGGTGAAGACCGGGCAGAGAAGGGGAGTTGTGGCTATGCCACAGAGTTGGTGCTGTTAGGGTTACCCTTGCGATGCCCAGTTAGTGTTATTCAATACAATCATCTTGTGTCCTCTTCGTTGGTTAATAAATAAGTGAGTTAATTAAGCCAAAAGAGTATAGCCGCCGTTTTTTAAAGAGGGTAGCTATACTGCAAAAATATTAACTTTGTTTTGTGATGCGCTCTTCCATAATCTGCGAATACGTGTTGGCTTTTAAGCCGTATATGATTTGGACATGACGATCATCCAATATCACGACGCCATGCGCGCCATGATTTTTGAGTGCGTTCTTATCGATGACGGACGTCGCTCTGAGGGTAAGGCGCAGCCGAGTCGCACATGCACCAGTTTCTAGCAGGTTCTCTATGCCCCCAATGGCGTCAATGATCGTATCGACGTCTTGTTCGACATTGGGGTTGGTATGAGTTAGGAAATTGAAAAATTGCTTCAGCACTGACTTAACCGTCATTTGAAGAGCCTTCGGTCGTTAGTTTTGAAATGGCTTCAACAATCGGTGCCGGTGAGAGTGTATGCGGTACTTTAGTGATTAACGTGCCATCCGGCTTCAAGAAGTAAAAGTAAGAGCTATGATCCAGCGTGTACTTTAGTTCCGAGCCTTCCAATTCTGTCTTACGGAAAATGACACCATAGTTGTGTGCCAAAGGTGTCGTTACATCAAGTGGTGCCGATAGGCCTTCAATCATTGGATGGAAGTAATGGGCATATTTTGCTGATGCATCGGCCTCATCACGCTCTGGGTCTAAAGAAATGAACATCGGGCGTAGTTGTGCTTTTTGCGCGTCGTCAATTTGATTCAGTGCCCCTGCCAGCATTGCAAGAGAAGTTGGGCAAACGTCTGGGCAGCGAGTAAAGCCAAAATAGACAACTCGGATGCGAGGGTCATTCACATCGAAGATATTGACGGCTTGGTTATTTTCCCCAAACAATACCGTTTGTTGAGAGGTGGAACTGTCCACTAGCTCTGGCTTCGTGTTCTGATTATCTAAATAGCTCTTTACGCCAAACCCGAGTGCGAAAGCAGCTACGAGAAATAGGGACCAATTGCGGCTCATAACGATTCCTTATCTTTGCATTTTTATAGCAGGGTAAACGGTATTCTCTCCATCACTGAGTTCACCAACCCAAGTCATCGCATCCTCCGTGCAAACCGGGAGAATGATGTCACCTTGATATTGGCCAGGAGCGATTTGCTTCAGCAAAAACTTAGGCTCACCCATCTCCATTTCTCTTCCTGAAAGACTTAGGATGAGTTGCTTAGCATCGCTTGTATGCCACTCAACATTTAGAGTGGTAGGAACCAAGGGTTGAGCAGTTTCTGAGTTTAGTGTCATCGTAACATTTTCTTGGACGCAAGAGGTTGTAGAGAGAAAGCAGTATTCATCTATTGACTTGCTTTGAGTGGAAGAAGAAAAGCTTTTTATTAGAGTCGGGGCATAAAATCCCGCAACTAATGCGGCTGAAACAGCGGCGATTTGTAACACTTTCATGAAGGTTCAGCATTTATCACTTAACATTACGAGCATCGTAGCACAGATGCGCCGCTCGCCAACTCGTGACCTCGGTAAATTGTGCGTTATACCTCGGTGACCAGCTTCCTAGTAACGCGACGGACTTTATTGCATCAAATACAGCAGAGTTTTCAATTGAGATGTTTTGCCCTTAGCCAATAGATAAAAACGGAGCCAATTGGCTCCGTTTTTATTTGGTTCAGTATGTGTTTGATACCAAAGTTATTTATCTGAATCTGCGAATTTCTCTAGACCCAAAACCAGAGCAATGGCTGCAAGCATCATTACGACAGCAAGTACTAACTGAGAAGGTTGTGATGTCACGTGTTCAAATTCAAATGGTGATAGGTTGTGCTGTAGCAATGGCACTTGTTCGCCCTTCGAATTGGTGCGCCAAGTGATGGTTTCTTTCCATGGCCAAATCTTTGGCAACGTACCAATCATTAATCCAGTCAAAAACATCAGGGTGAAATCACGGAACTTGCGTAGTAACCACGACAATAAGTGAGAGAAGGACAGTAAACCGATCACGCAGCCAGACAAAAATAGCGCTAATGTATCGACTTGAAAACCTTTCACTGCGGCTAATACAGGAGCATACATGCCAATCAGCAGCAAAATAAAACTGCCAGAGATACCCGGCAAGATCATCGCACAAATCGCGATAGCTCCAGCGAATAAGGTGTTAATGGCCGTTGGTTCCATGTGTAAAGGTTTGAGCACAGTAATACTATAAGCAAACCCGACACCAACGAGCAGAATGACAAAGCGGACAAGATCGCGTTGCTCAACCTGACGAATAATGTGATACACAGAGACCAAAATCAGACCAAAGAAAAATGACCAAAGTGGGATCGGGTGTGTGTCAAGAAGCCAAGTAATCAACTTTGCTAGCGTTGCAATACTGGTGAAAATGCCGGCAAACAGAGCGATAAGGAAGAATCCGTTGATGTGATTAAACGCGGCTTTAAACCCTTCTTTTCGCCAGATAGAGAAAAGTGAGGGGTTAATGCGTCGAATGCTTTCAAGCAGCGTATCGTAAATACCAGTGATAAACGCGATGGTGCCGCCAGATACACCAGGTACAACATCTGCTGCACCCATGGCGATTCCCTTGAAGAAAGTAATTAAGTAGTTCATTGCTCTAATGCTAAGTCGTTTCGATGGCAGAGAGTATACAAACATTGCGATGAAAAAAGTATGAAATAGTGCTGTAACTACTTGGTTTTATATCCAATCTATTGCCTATCTTTATTACCCGCCAAGAGACAATGCCGCCGTAACGAGCTTTTAATGCTTGGTTTACATTTTTGAGATGATTAACTCTACTATCAATTATCAATCTTGGTTGCATTATGCAATTGCAATTTGCATTATAAAATTGCATTTTGATAATTTGCGCGTGAATAAATCCAGCTTATATGAGATCTTGTGCCCAAAAATAAGTCTTTTCTTTTTGGCATGATTAATGCATAATACTGCTCGACCCTTCTTAAGCCGAGGGTCACCTAGCCAACTGACGTTGTTAGTGAATACAATTTGTTCACACTAAATATAAGCCAATCGCGATTATTGCGGTTGGCTATTTTTTTATATGAACAACGTTACTTACGTGCTTTGCAAATTGCACTTCTCTTTCTGTCAGTCATAAAAAAGGGCTGACGTGTTATGTCAACCCTTGTGTTTTACTTTACGTTTTAACCCGTTTATCGAGCAGTTCAGTATCCCATTAACTTTAGCAAATTTTCAGCTGTCACAATGGCTTCTTTACGATTAGCAATATTAAGCTTTTGGTACAGGTTGCGAATGTGGGTTTTAATTGTCGTACCTGCCACATCCAGCTCTTGTGCGATTTGCTCGTTACTAAAGCCTGAATAAATCAGTCCCAGAACCTGCCATTCGCGTTGTGTTAATGGGCTGGTACGTACTAGCTCTGGCACATTAGGGTGATTCACCAACTTTTCAATAAAGTCTTCATCAAAGTGAATTGACCGGCTACGTTGATTCGATGAAATGTCCTTCATTAACTGTTGAGCACGGTGACGCTCAAGATCGCCCAGTTCATGGCGGAGGCTCAACTTCTCCAGCAGACCGCCAATGGTTGCACCATCAATCAGGAAGTTTCCGACCATGCCAGTTTGGTTCGTCATTACTAATGCTTCTTTTAACAGAGCCTTGGCTTGCTCCTCATCTTTTTGGCGAGCAGAAAGGACCGCTTCAACCACTAAGTTGCGATTAGTATCTGTGATTAGGTTAGTGCGACGAGCTTCACCTTGGAGGAAATCTAACGCAGCACGAGCGTCGGTATATTGGCCTAAGTTAATGTGGGCGCGGGCAATGTTACGCCATTGCAATTGAGAAAAGTGGTTGCATGCCGATTCAGGACGAACCGCAGTGTTGAGCCATTCTTGCATTGCATCGGTATTCCCGCGCGCTTGCCAAAATAGAATCAACGATAGTGAAGCGTTTGCAGTCCAATCTACGTGGTAAGTCGACTGTTTCATCAAGTGTTGGATGTGCTCAATGAATTTACCGGCTTTGTCTAATTCACCGCGTCCAATCGCAATACGCGCCAACATCGAATAGCTATGTAAGTGCTTGCTTGGTGAATGGTTTTCGAGAATTTGCAGACCTTTGTACGCGCATTCTTCCGCTTCATCAAGTCGGTTCCAGCACCAAAGTACTTGCGCGCGAATACGCAGCAAAAATTCATGAAGAGGAACATGCTGAAGCTGCTGATCTTCAATCAGACGAAATGCGGAATCTTGTAGTTCAAAGGCAGCTTGCACGTAACCTTGTGCAATTAAAATCTCGCTTTGCTGCAATATTGCCCATAACGCTTGGTGATATACTTGATACTGACGAGCTAGCTTTTCAGTTTGTTGCATCATCGGCAAAGCACGGTCTAGTTTACCTAGCACGTGGTTAACTTCACCAACAACCGAAGTCGCCACAATTCGGCTACGGTAAATAGTGTTATCAAGTTGGCTAAGCGCTAGCTCCGCTAATTCGAGAGCTTTTTCTGGTTGGTTACTGTTGATAGCCACTTGAGCAAGCAACGCGTTTGCTTGACCTTGATAATGAATATCTAACGCAATGTTACGCTTTTTGTGTTCCTCTTCCGCTTCTTCAAGCAGGTGGCCCACTTGGTTATAACGATGCTGACTTTGAGCCAACCATGCTCGGAGCATCGTAAGTTTTGGGTGGCTGAACAACAGATCATCGTCCAACTTGTTAATTGAGCTTTCCAGTGTGCTGAGTTCGCCTTGGTTAAACATCTTCCAGCCGAATTCGTTTAGGATCTCTACCACTAAGTCCTTATCATTCGATTTTTGTGCATGATGAATCGCTTGGTGTGGTGCTTTTTGCTGTAACCAAGCGATAGCAGCATTGCGGTGGAGATCTTTTTCTTGCTGAGGAATACGAGCTTGGCGCTCATGAGATAAAAACTCGCCAAATAAGTTATGGAACCGGAACCAGTTCTGTTCCCCTTCGAGCGGGTAAATGAATAAGCCGTAACGGTTAAGCGATTCAATCATTCCCAGTGCGTCTTCGCGTTGGGTAAGGGCAAACACTAGCTCATCATTGAAGTGGTCAAGCACGGATACTTGCATTAAAAAGTGACGAGTTTCGTGATCGAGTAAGTCAAACACTTCTTCGACCAAGTAATCCCACAAGTGCGCGTGATTGAACTGCGATACCGACTCTACAGTTTGCGCCAATGTGCGGTTTTGATGTTGGGCTTGTAATGCGATCAACTGCATCGCCGATGGCCAACCTTCAACATAGGTTCTTAGGCTGTTCGCCATGTCTTCATCAATACCATCGGCGATACGCTGGTTAAAGAAGCGAGTGGTTTCTTCGGTATCAAACGCCAACATCTCGTTGCCAATTTCGATCATTAAATCACGAACACGTAAGTTTGCAGTGCCTAGAGGCGGCGCTGCACGACTGGTTACCACAACGGTGAGGTTGTCTGGCATGTGCTTTAAGAAGAAACGCATGGATTCATGGATTTCATCATTCGTGATTAAATGGTAGTCATCAAGCACCACGTAGCATTCTTGATGAAAGTCAGCCATTTCAGCGAATACTTCGCTAAATAGGGAGCGTAAAGACGAGATCTGACGTTTTTCCGCCAGTTTTTGTGCGTTAGCGCAACTGAAGTTGGTGGCTTTGTTTAATGCTTGAAGCAGATAGTTTACAAAGCGAAAGCCGTCGTTATCGCTGTCATCAATGCTGTACCAACCGACGTTTGGCTTATCGGATAGCCACTGCGCTGCCATTGTTGTTTTTCCGTAACCTGCTGGGGATCGGAATAAAACCAATTTGTAGTAAGGCGCTTGCTGTAGTAAGTCCAACACTCGTGGGCGCACGATGGCATTGTGCAGGCGTCCTGGTCGAGTAAGCTTAGATGGAATCCACATTAGTAGTTATGTCCTTATTTATGTATACCCAAATGACAGCAACGTGATCATTCTAGTAAAGCCCCCTTGAAAGCCGTCTTACTGAATGATGTCATCAGCATCAAAAACACTGTTTGAATACCGGATAATGTCGCTACTATTGGGGCTTGCGTCCGTCTGAAAAACCATTCCATACGGTCACTTAGATATAAAAGCTAGCGAAAACTAGAAATAACTCACATCGCCTAATTCTAGTTTGTATAAAAAGCGTACAATCCTGTGAGCTGAGAGGGATGTTACGACATCAGAAATGTTCGTTACTTTGATCCACTTCCTAATTCTCAAGGGTTGATGGATTTACCATCAACTACGCCCTTTATTTGTGATTGTCGTCACTTAAATGTCGTTTGTTTCGTTAGCGTTAAGATCGCGTTGCACATAGATTACGAAAAGTTCTTCTACGCTGACCGAGTTAATGTGACCGATATTACAATTTTCACATCATCAGATGAGTGGACTATAAAAAGCGTCATGAACGGGTTTTAACCTTTCTCACATTCCATTGTGATCAAAATCACTAAGAACTGGTGCAAAGTTCACTTTGTTGAGATTTGGATCACTAACCTAGCAATGGTACCCCCTCTACGCCCTCAGCCCTCCTCCTTCAAAGGATGAGAATTAGGAGGATGTTTATTCACAGAGGTAAATGCACGATGTATGGCAGATGAATTACCAAAAGACGTGAGAATTTCGTAATGAAACCTACTCAACAAAAACAATTTGACAAGAAGTCGTTCCAAGAAAGCGTAAAGAAACACCTATCTGTAACTTACGCTCATACGATTGAAAACGCAGACAGCCGCGCATGGTACCTAGCAATGGGGCATGCTCTGGCTGAATTTACTACTCTAGATTTGCTTGCGACAGAAGAAGATCCACGCATTAAAAGTGCGAAGAGCGTTAACTACCTTTCGCTAGAATTCCTTATCGGTCGTTTGACTGGTAACAACCTAATCAGCATGGGTCTGTACGAACAAGTAACAGAAGCAATGGCTGAACTGGGTTACAACCTAACTGATCTGCTAGAAGAAGAGCGCGACCCATCATTGGGTAATGGTGGCCTTGGTCGTCTGGCTGCGTGTTTCATGGATTCATGTGCGGCACAAGAATTCCCAACTGTCGGCTATGGTTTACATTACGAATACGGTCTATTTAAACAGTCATTCAAAGATGGTCGCCAGCAAGAAGCACCTGACGCTTGGCGCGGTGTAGAAGGCTACCCTTGGGAAATTGCGCGTCCAGAACTTGCGCAAGAGATCGGTTTCTACGGTCACGTTGAAGTGATTAACGAGAACGGTAAAGAAGTTCGCAAATGGGTACCAGGCATGACAGTAAGAGCAATGCCTTGGGATCTTCCAATTGTGGGTTACGAATCAGACACGGTTTACCCGCTACGTCTTTGGGAATGTCAGGCGATTGCACCATTCTCACTAGCAAGCTTTAACAATGGTGATTACTTCGAAGCTCAGCACGCACTGATCGACGCAGGTAACATCACTAAAGTGCTTTACCCGAACGACAACCACGAGAAAGGTAAAACACTGCGTCTAATGCAGCAGTACTTCCACTCAGCAGCGTCTGTACGTGACATCCTACGTCGCCACGAAGCTGCGGGCTACTCGCTAGCGGATCTACCTAAGCAAGAGACTATCCAGCTTAACGATACGCACCCAACGATTGCGATTCCTGAACTAATGCGCATCCTGATGGATGAAAAAGGTTTAGCTTGGGAAGCGGCTTGGGAAATCAGCTCTAAGACATTTGCGTACACCAACCACACGCTACTTCCAGAAGCACTAGAGACATGGCCAGAGTCGCTAATCCAGCACCTGCTACCACGTCATATGGAGATCATTTACGAGATCAACCACCGCTTCCTACAAGACGTACGTGCAATGTGGCCGGGTGATGTCGCGAAGCAACAGAAGCTTTCTATCATCGAAGAAGGTTTCCACCGCATGGTTCGCATGGCAAACCTATGTGTAATCGGCTCTTACGCAGTAAACGGTGTAGCAGCACTTCATTCTGAATTGGTTAAGAAAGACCTATTCCCAGAGTTCCACGAAATGTACCCGACACGTCTACACAACGTAACGAACGGTATTACGCCACGTCGCTGGTTGAAGTTCTGTAACCCAGGTCTGTCTCAGCTTATCACTGAGAAAGTCGGCCCAGAATGGCCAGCGAAACTAGAGCAACTTGAAGGTATTGCGAAGTACGCCACTGACGCGACATTCCAAAAAGAATTCATGGCAGTGAAGAAAGAGAACAAAGAACGCCTAGCAACTTGGGTGAAAGAGAACATGGGTATCGAGCTCGATACTAATGCAATCTTCGATGTTCAAATCAAGCGTCTACACGAGTACAAACGTCAGCATCTAGACTTGCTACACGTACTGTCTCTGTACCACCGTATTCTTAATGAACCAGGTTTTGAGTGTACGCCACGCGTTGTGTTCTTCGCAGCAAAAGCAGCACCGGGTTACCACCTAGCGAAAGAAATCATCTTCGCAATCAACAAGATTGCAGACAAGGTGAACAACGATCCTCGCATCGGTAACAAGCTGAAAGTGGTATTCATCCCTGACTACCGTGTGAGCATGGCTGAAATCATTATCCCTGCGGCTGACGTTTCTCAACAAATCTCGCTAGCGGGTAAAGAAGCATCAGGTACAGGTAACATGAAGATGGCGCTAAACGGTGCCCTAACTATCGGTACGATGGATGGTGCGAACGTTGAAATTCGTGAAGAAGTGGGCGATGAGAACATCTACATCTTCGGTCTAGACGTTGAAGGTGTGAAAGCGCTAAAAGCTCAAGGTTATAACCCATTTGACTACTACAACGCGGATCACCTACTCAAAGCGTCCATGGACCTACTACTGGGTGAAGAATTCACTCCAGGTCAACCGGGCCTACTACGTGCAACGTACGATAGCCTGCTGGATGGCGGTGACCCATACCTATGTCTTGCGGACTTCGCATCGTATGTGAAAGCGCACGAAGACATGAGCGAACAATATAAAGATCAAGCTGGCTGGGCGAAGAAGGCCATTCTTAATACCGCCCTTGTTGGCAAGTTCACGTCAGACCGCTCAATCCGAGACTACGTGAACAATATCTGGAAACTTGAAGCGGTGAAACGCTAATAGAACCTAGTTAAGACCAAGGTAGCCAAGCGCTACCTTTGGTCATTTTCCAAAAGAAGTTATTGATAACAATAAAACCCTACATGGAAGGTGTTGGTATTACCTTCGGAGAAAGCGATGAAAGAACAAACAGCATTAAAGAAAGTCGCGGAAATGGCGAGATTGGCTGATAGCTATGTCAGTGCTTGGGGAGATGAGGCTAAAGTGTCTGAGGAGACGCTACGCCGCTTGCTCGCTTCGCTTGGCTACGATACTAGCAGTGATGAAAAACTACTGGCTTCTGCTGAAAAGAAACATAAAAAAGACGTACTAGCCCCTGTTCTTGTTTTACGCGACGGCGAACCAGTCGAAGTGGAACTAAACCTAGGTACGAGTGCTCGTGAGAGTGAATTCAGCTGGCGTTTAGAAACAGAACAAGGAGAGGTACTTGAAGGCTATCTTCAGTCCCAAATTGTTCGTGATGAGCGTGCTGAGGGTGGCCCTCTAGTGTTTGCATTGCCAAAGAACTTGGCTTGGGGTTATCACAAACTGATCATCAGTCGTAAGCGTCGTAAAACACCTTACGAGATGTCATTGATCATTACGCCGAAAGCGTGTTTCAAACAAGACGATCTAAACCAACACAAAAAGCTATGGGGTCCTAGTATCCAGCTTTACACACTGCGTACTCAGCATAACTGGGGCATCGGTGATTTTGGCGACCTAAAACAACTGGTGAGTGATATTGCCTCTCGTGGCGGTGACTTCATTGGCTTGAACCCTATTCACTCGCTGTTCCCTGCGAATCCAGAAGGGGCAAGCCCATACAGCCCGTCTTCTCGTCGTTGGTTGAACATCATGTACATCGACGTAAGCTCTGTACCTGAATTCGCGCTAAGTGCAGAAGCACAACAGCGTGTTGGTAGCGCAGAGTTCCAACAACGTTTACAAAAAGCGCGAGACTCTCATTGGGTGAATTACACCGAAGTTTCGCAACTAAAAATGAGCGTTCTTCCGCTACTATTCAGTGAGTTTAAAGCTCGCCATTTAGACAAGAACACCGATCGCGCTCGTGCCTTCTTGGACTTTGTTGAAAAAGGCGGCGACAGCTTGCTACATCAAGCTGCATTCGATGCACTTCATGCTGATTTACATGCAGAAGATGCAAACATGTGGGGTTGGCCTGTATTCCCTGAGAAATACCGCACATTCGACGCAGCTGGTACTCAGAAGTACATTAAGGACAACCAAGATCGTGTTCACTTGTACATGTACCTGCAATGGATCGCAGACGATCAAATCAAAGAAGCGCAAGCGCTAGCCGAAGAAAAAGGCATGGCTGTGGGTTTATACCGTGACCTTGCGGTTGGTGTTGCTGATTCTGGTAGTGAAACATGGGCTGATGAAGGCGCGCTAGTATTGGATGCAAGCATCGGTGCACCACCAGATGTACTTGGTCCACTAGGCCAAAACTGGGGTCTGCCTCCGCTTAACCCTCAGGTTTTAGAAGCGACTGGCTACGACGCTTACATCAAATTGCTACGTGCTAACATGAAGCATTGTGGAGCATTGCGTATCGACCACGTACTTGGCCTGCTTCGCCTTTGGTGGATTCCAAAAGGCGAGAAAGCGACAGAAGGCGCATACCTGTACTACCCAGTTGAAGACATGCTAGCAATCCTAGCGTTGGAATCTCACCGTCATCAGTGTTCTGTAATCGGTGAAGACTTGGGTACTGTACCTGATGAAATCGTTGATATCCTTCGTGATGCGGGTGTGCATTCGTACAAAGTCTTCTTCTTCGAAACATCAAAAGACGACGGCGGTTTTATTTCTCCGAAGCACTACGCTGAGCAGTCTATGGCTGCGCTGTGTACGCACGATATGCCAACACTACGCGGTTTCTGGCACTGTGATGACTTGAAGATGGGGCGTGAGATTGGTCTGTACCCTGATGAGCAGCAGTTGGAAGGCCTATTCGCTGACCGCTTGAAGTGCAAACAAGGCATTCTAGACAGTGTTCGCTGGCATGGCTATCTGCCAGAAGGCATTGGTCATGATGCTCAGTACGTGCCAATGGATTCATACCTAAGCGAAGCGCTGCAACTGCACGTAGCCGCGGGTGACTCTGCACTGCTTAGCGTTCAGCTTGAAGACTGGCTAGAAATGGATCAACCTGTCAATATTCCTGGTACGGTGGATGAGTATCCAAACTGGCGTCGTAAATTGTCGATGAACCTAGATGAAATCTTCAGCCGTGAAGATGTGAATCGTATTTCTAAACGCCTTACTGAAGTTCGCGCACAGGCGAGTAAGTAAGATGCCTAGAGTGACGTAGATGGACGAGCTGATTACCAATTTTGTTAGCTCAGAGGTACGAAAGTTCCGTCTAGGTCACTCATTCCTAAAACACAATCCGTTAGGATGAAGTACCGTTATTATGCCCGCGACAATAGCGGGCATTTTTGTATTTTGACGCCGTTTACGCAACGAACGTGAGAAGCGGAGTCTTTTTGTGAGTTCACAACGTTGGCTGTGGAGAAACCGATGTTTGATTCAGATCTCTGGTCTTGAAAAGGATGTTGGCTCTAGGGAGAAAGATTTGAAAACCACCAAAACCAAGAAAATAAAGAAACAACACGAACGCGCATACGAACTGCTTGCTGAGGCGGCTTACTCAGATCCATTTGCGGCGCTGGGTCCATTCATTGACGACGAAGCTTCGCTGAGAGTTTGGATGCCGGGCGCAAACAAGGTTGAACTGCTTGTTAATGGTGAACCTCGCGTGGCGCTTGAGCGTGATGGCGACAGCGGTTTCATCTTAAAAGAGCAACGCGATTTACACCTGACCCACTACCGTTTAGCGGTCGATTGGAATGGTGTTGAACAAATTATTGATGACCCGTACCAGTACCACAATATCTACCAAGAGTACGAGCATCTGCATACGCCAAAAGACATGTATCACTACATGGGCGCACACTTTGTCACGCTAGAACGTGGCGGTGAAAACATCTCTGGTGTGCGTTTCCTTGTTTATGCACCACATGCATCTGCTGTTAGCCTTGTGGGTTGCTTCAACCAATGGGATGGCCGTCGTCATCCAATGCAACGCCTAGACTACGGTATCTGGGGCCTATTTATTCCTGGCTTAGAAGAAGGCGTTCAGTACAAATTTGAGCTAAAAGGGCCAAATGGGGAAGGGCTGCCACACAAACAAGACCCTTGGGGTTTCTACTCTGAGCAATACCCATCGTTCGCATCCATCACCTACGATCACAAGCGTTACCAATGGCAAGATGCGAAATGGCAAAACCGCGCAGTGACACAAAAGCGTGATGAAGCGTTATCGTTTTATGAGCTGCATGCTGGATCATGGAAGCGCGACGAGAACGGTGATTTCCTCAACTACCGCGAACTCGCGGAGCAGTTGGTGCCATACCTTGTGGATATGGGCTACACCCACGTTGAGCTGATGCCTGTGTCTGAGCATCCATTCTATGGTTCATGGGGCTATCAACCCGTTGGCTTATTTGCGCCAACTAGCCGTTACGGCTCTCCGGATGATTTCAAATTCTTCGTGGATGCGTGTCACCAAGCTGGTATCGGTGTGGTGCTGGATTGGGTTCCGGCGCATTTCCCATCGGATGACCACGGTTTAGCAAACTTTGACGGCACACCGCTGTTCCACGACCCGGACCCACGTCGCGGTTGGCACCAAGATTGGAATTCCTACATTTACGATTTAGGCCGTGAACATGTGCGTCGCTTCCTTGTGTCGAATGCGCTGTACTGGTTTGAACAATTCCATATTGATGGCATTCGCGTGGACGCAGTCGCATCGATGCTCTATCTCGATTATTCACGTAGCCACGATCAGTGGGTCCCGAACGTTGATGGTGGCAACGAAAACTACGACGCAATCGCAACCTTAAAATGGATGAACGAAGAAGTGTACAAGCACTTCCCGAATGCGATGACGATTGCGGAAGAGTCAACGGCGTTTCCGAGTGTGTCTGCGCCAACCTTTATGGGTGGTTTAGGCTTTGGCTTCAAGTGGAATATGGGGTGGATGCACGACAGTCTTTCATACATCAAAGAAGATCCTGTTCACCGCAAATACCACCACAATACCATCACATTTCCGCTGGTTTATGCGCACAGCGAGAACTACGTCTTGTCTCTCTCTCACGACGAGGTGGTGTACGGCAAAGGCTCTATTCACAACAAGATGCCGGGCGATGAATGGCAGCAAACCGCAAACCTACGAGCATACTACGGTTATATGTATGGTCAACCGGGCAAAAAGCTGAACTTCATGGGCGCGGAAATCGGCCAAACGGCGGAGTGGAACCACGATGATCAGTTGCAATGGTTCTTGCTGGAATACGAACGTCATCAAGGCGTTCAAAAGCTGATGCGCGATTTGAACCACTTGTACCGCAATGAAGCGGCGATGCACGATCAAGATTGTGTTCCTGCTGGTTTTGAGTGGCGTCTACAAGACGAAGCGGATGCGAGCATCCTAGCGCACGAGCGTATTAGTAAAGAAGGTGAGCGTATTCTGATCATCACCAACTTTACGCCCGTACCACACGAGCGCTTTCGTTTAGGCGTTCCAAATGCAGGTCAATACGAACTGCTACTGAATACAGACGATAGCAAATACGGCGGCAGCGATTTTAAAGTGCTGACCAGTGTGAAAACGGAAAAAGTTGAAAGTGAATCACTGCCTCAATCACTTGAGCTTCGTTTGCCTCCACTTTCAACCGTGTTCTACAAGCTGCACAAATAATTTAGTCTAATCAAATTCTAAGCCCGTTTTACATTGTAAATCGGGCTTTTTTTGACCTATTTTTTACCTCTAAAACTTGTTGTTCTTGATTGAATCAGGCAAGCTCACGGGTTTGTTTATCATCAATCGCTAATGCATTGGGGAACTACACATGTTGAAAAGGCTTAAGTCATTTCTATTTAAAATGGTGTTGATATTGCTGATCGCCCCAGTCGTTTTGGTTGGTTTGGTGAAATATGTCGATCCACCAATATGGGGATGGAAGTTAAGCCGCATTGTTGCGCCACCAAAGAACTATCCAGACAATAGTCAACACGAATGGGTATCCTTGTCGCGCATTTCAAAAAATATGCAGTTAGCGGTGATTGCGACCGAAGATCAAAAATTCCCTCATCATTATGGTGTCGATTTCGAATCGCTATTCGACGTGATTTCCGAGGCTGGTGATAATGGTCCGTCGAGAGGCGCGAGCACTATTACCCAACAGGCTGCGAAAAATGTGTTTTTGTTTCCTTCTCACTCCTACGTTCGCAAGGCTTACGAGCTTTACTTTGCCTTACTGATGGAGCTGATGTGGAGTAAAGAGCGTATTCTAGAAGTGTATCTAAATGTGGTTGAATTTGGTCCCGGTATTTACGGAGCCGAAGCGGCGGCGCAGAATTATTTTGGTGTCAGTGCAAAGCAACTCTCGAAGTGGCAAGCAGCGCGTTTAGCCGTGGTGTTGCCAAACCCATATCGAATCAAAGTCTACCCACAAAGTGAGTACACTGCTCGCCGCACAAGATGGGCGATGAATCAAATGAGCAATCTTGGCAGCGTGCAACTTTAACTCCCTCAATCTATTGCACTTAAATAGAACTACGCCCCTATATCAATAAAATGTGAAGCGTCACAAGCTTTAGGGCGTAGCCTTTCAGAATGATGTGCTCAGTTTTTCATCCATTTACTATTAGTGTGAATAAAAATACAACACGAATACTGCGCCTATGCGCAACCAATGGACTGAACGATGAAACTGAATCTGATTACGACTACCTTATTGCTTGCATCGGAAAGTGCCATCGCCGAGCCAAACATCACCATTTCGACCACGACCAACAGCCGTGACTTTCCTTTAAATGCAGAGCAGCCTTTGGTTGTGCCCTTAACCAAAGATGGATACACGCTCAAAATTACGGGTGTTGAAGGCGACTGTGTCGCGCCTGATGGCCAGAAGGTCAAATTCAATAAACCTATCGCGCTGAACTGCGGAAAGCCAACGGAACTGCCGTTAAAAATCCGCTTTACTGGCGATTACTCTTTTGCTTTTGATGCGGAAGCGAAAACACTGCGCTTCAAGCGTGAACCTAAGAAAGCCGCGAAGACTGAATTCAAACGCCCAATCCCACAAGTGCAATGTGAGGTTTACCAAGGCGGCGAAGTCACCATCGCGCTGGGTGACAGTTTCCCCGATGGCACCAAGTTGCGTGATGCTTACTCTGGGCAAATGGTTGAAGTAAAAGATCAGCAAGTATCGCTGACACCAAGCAAAGACTCAGGCGGTTTGGTGCTACTAGAGCCAGTGAAGAAAACCAAAGAAGCAGTGCCGTTTGATTATCGCAATGCCAACATTTACTTCGTGATGGTCGATCGTTTCAACAACGCCGATACCAGCAATGACAACAGCTATGGGCGTAAGAAAGACGGCAAAGAAGAGATCGGCACCTTCCACGGCGGTGACCTAAAAGGCGTGATCGAAAAGCTAGATTACATCAATAGCCTAGGTACCGATGCGATTTGGTTATCGCCAATCGTTGAGCAAGTACACGGTTTTGTGGGTGGCGGCGATAGCGGCTCATTCCCATTCTACGCTTACCACGGTTACTGGACGCGTGATTTCACCAAGATTGATGAGAACTTCGGTAACGAAGATGACCTGAAAAAGCTGGTGGAAGAGGCACACAAACGTGACCTTAAAGTATTGATGGACGCAGTAATCAACCACACCGGTTACTCAACGTTAGCCGATTTGCAATTTGACGGTATTGAGGTGTTAAAACCAAACGCTGATTTACCGAATAAGTGGGGTGACTGGCAACCAAAAGCGGGTGAAAATTGGCATAGCTATCACCAGAATATTGATTACCAGAGTCCAAACTGGGCGAAATGGTGGGGCGGTGACTGGGTAAGAACAGGTCTACCGGGATACCCAGTTCCGGGCAGCAGTGATATCACCATGTCATTGGCGAGTTTGCCAGACTTTATCACTGAATCAGACAAAGCCGTGAAGCCAGCTCAATGGCTATTGGATAACCCTGGCACTCGCGTTGAGGAGCGTGATAATTACACCGTCTCGGACTACCTAATTGAGTGGCAAACTGATTGGGTGAAACGCTTTGGTATTGATGGTTACCGTGTCGACACGGTGAAGCACGTTGAAGGCGATGTGTGGAAACGCTTGAAAGAAGAGGCATCAAGCAGCCTTGAGCAGTGGCGTAAAGAGAACGGTAAGTCAGGTCAGCCATTCTGGATGATGGGTGAAGTATGGGGACATACCGCATATCGCAGCCCTTACTTCGACGACGGCTTTGATGCGTTGATTAACTTCGATATGCAGAAGAAGTTAGACAAAGGCGCGGCGTGTTTCAGCCAAATGGCAGACACTTACCAAAGCTATGCGGACACTATCGCCAATGAGAAAGACTTTAACCCTGTGAGCTACATGTCTTCTCACGATACCGAGCTGTTCTTCTCTCGCTTCAAAGATTACGGTATGCAGCGTAACGCCGCGAATGCACTGCTTCTGAGTCCTGGTGCTGTTCAGGTTTATTATGGTGATGAAGTTGGTCGTAACATTGGTCCTTACGCGGACGATTTCCACCAAGGCACTCGTTCTGACATGGTATGGAAGCTATCTGATGAGAAGCAAGCGCTGCTCAAACACTGGCAAACTCTTGGTCAGTTCCGTAAAGCGCACCCAGCGATTGGTGCGGGTCAGCATCAAGTAATTGAACAAGAAGGCGCGTACGTGTTCTCTCGCTCGCTTGGCAATGACAAAGTCGTTGTGGCGTTTGTGGGTCGCGACAAGTAGTTAGAACTTCGTTTTAAGCCTAGATAGAAAAAGCCCTTCCTTGAGTTATCAGGGAAGGGCTTTGTTGTATTAGTTCGCCAGTTCTTGGTCGATGACTTTTTCTAGCTCGTCAAACGGCACATAGCCAGGAATGACTTGATCATTAATGATCAACGCGGGCGTGCCGCGTAAACCAAGTTGCGTGAAATACTGATAGTTTTTATCAAGCAACGCCTTGGTCTCTTTGTCGTCGACAAGCTGTGCTTCTGTCCCCGTTTTTTTCGCGATTTGATTTAAGGAACGTGCGTCATGTGCGCCCGGTTTTTTCACCAATAACTCATGCACTTGTTCGTACTTATCTCGCTGGTTTTGCCAAACATTTAATGCGTAACTTGCCGAGTTGTAGCCGTTTTTCTCGTATTGTTCTTTAAAAGAGACATTGAGGTTAAGCACTTTTACCTGCGGATATTCCTTACCAACTTTGACCAGCTCTCCTTCTAAACGTTTACAAAAAGGGCAGCTGTAGTCTGTTACGTTAATAATGGTTAACTCAGGGTTTTCAGCACCAAAAGAGGAATGTTTGCCATCACTTAGATATTGACGAACCTCCTTCAAGGTGTCGCCAAATGACTGTTGATACGCAATGTACTCTTGAAGGTTTTGGTGCAATGAATCAAGAATTTGAGGGTTTTCTTTTAGTATCTGAGTAACTTCCTCTAGCTTTTGTTCTGCGGTCTTTTCTGATGCGAAAGATACGGCAGGTACGATAGCCATCGTTAACGCCAAAAGTGTACGAGTGAATGTCATAATATTTCCTAAAACTTTTAAATTTCGTTGTTTGTTATGTGAAGTGAATAAAATATTTACAAAAGTCAGGCAGAAAGGTCTCTCGCCTTGCTGGCTTTATTCTCTAAATACGCAAAGTTTTAGGTGAACCCGATACTTTTCCGGTATCGGTTCTGTGTATTCCAGATAACGAATTGCTGTGGTTGTCATCGGCAGCGCCACAATCAAAGCAAATAGAAAAAATGGAATAAGAATATGATCAAACTGATGTTGGTACGCTTGAACCAGCTTTTCTGAAAGGTCGCAAGATGGTGATAAATTCACACTCTCATCTTGCTGACTCTGTATTTGGTGAGCCTTCGGGCAGCTTTTCGAGAAACCAGAATTTTGGCTTAAGCATATCATCACCACCCAAAGCACGAGGGCGAGTGTCCATTTGGCTATTTTATATTGTGAGCGTAACAATGGGTCGTATAGTCCTGTTAATTCTGGTTTATGCCGTTTACATATGACCGGGCCATCCTAACCTAAATTTCGTGGCTGAATGTTACTTTCGAGTTAATCGATATTGCCTCAATGCCAAAGTATGAAGTACGTCATGAATGTTGTAGAAAGCAATATTCGTCAGAATCATTTGTTGAGTTGATGAAGAAGTCGTGAGCTATCGACATAGATTAATATACCTAATTGTTAGCACAAATTTTTATTATCTTTCAATTGTGATTGGAATCATAAAACAAAACTTCATAACTGAGTCGCGATAATGTTCGGCAGGCGGATTGATTTTGATCATCTCTCTAGCACATTATTCAGGTGAACATATGTGTTAAGTTCCACATGTGTAGGTAATGTTATGAAAATTCCTGTTCAAACTGAGCGTAAAGTTACACTGGGGTGCTACGTTGCTCTGGCGTTTGCGGTTGTGTTCTTTTCTGGTCTGATGCAATCCAACGAATGGTACGGTGTATTCGACTTTACAACGCTTAATGGCTCTTTCGGTAAAGTGGCTTACGGCGTAACGGAAGGTGCGGATGGCGAGGTACAAGCTGCGACCACATCTTTCCGTGGTACTGGCGGTAGCGGTGCTCGTGACGGTTTCATTTTCGCACTTACTTTGATTCCAACCGTTATGTTCGCATTAGGTATGATCAACGTACTTGAGCACTACGGTGCACTTGAAGCAGCTCGTAAGCTTCTTACTCCTCTTCTACGTCCTCTAATGGGCATCCCTGGTAACTCTGGTCTGGCTTTAATTGCTTCTCTACAAAGTACCGATGCAGGTGCGGCAATGACGCGTCAGCTAAAAGACGAAGGTCACCTAACTAAGCGTGAAACGGACGTATTTACCATGTTCCAGTTCACTGCAGGTGCAACCATCGTGAACTTCTTCTCATCGGGTGCTGTGCTGTTCACACTGACGATGGCTGACGGCTCTCTAGCAGTAACGTCTTCTATTGGTTTAGCAGTTGTGGTGATGTTCGCATTTAAGATCATCGGCGCGAACCTGTTCCGTATCTACCTGAACATGACGGAAGGTAAAGAAGACAAGCAAGACCAAAACAAATCAGAGAACCTAAAAGAGGAGACGGCATAATGGGTGACGTTAAAGCGAAAAAACCAATGGTGACGGATATCTTCGTCGAGGGTGCTAAGAAAGGCTGGGTAATTGCGACTACCTCTACGGTGCCTAACGTATTGATGGCGTTCGTTATCATCAAAGCGCTTCAAATCACTGGCGCGTTGGATCTGATGGGCACGGTGTTTTCTCCAATCATGGCAGTGTTTGGTCTTCCGGGTGAAGCAGCAGCGGTATTGATCGGTGCTTGGATGTCGATGGGCGGTGCGGTTGGCGTAGTGATTACGCTGTTTGACCAAGGTATCCTGAACGGTACGCACATTGCGATTCTTGCGCCTGCTATCTACCTAATGGGCTCTCAAGTTCAGTACATGGGTCGTATCATGGGTCCAATTGGTACTGAAGGTCGTTACATCCCAGTTATGATTGCAATCTCAGTATTGAACGCGTTTGGCGCAATGCTGGTGATGAATCTGTTTGTCTAGGAGTGAGTCATGCAATTCTCTCTAAATGAATATCTAGAAGAGCTACGTCCGCTGATTAATGTGGATTGTGGCACTTACACGACTGATGGTATCGAGTTTATCGCTTCTCAATTTGAAGAGAAGTACCAAGCGATGTCAGGTTGGAGCGTAAAACGCATCGACTGTGGCAGAGCGGGCATCGGTCTTGAAGTTCGAAACAAGCCGGAAGCTGAGCAAATCGACGTAATGCTGATTGGTCACATGGATACCGTGTTCCCTGTGGGTACTGCTGAGCTTCGTCCAATGTCTCAAGATGCAGAGAAAGCCTACGGTCCGGGCGTCTCGGACATGAAATCTGGCTTGCTGAACATCGTATACGCGATGCGCAATCTAGACCAAGCGGTGTTGGATAAGTTGTCTATCGCTATCTGCATGAACCCAGATGAAGAGACGGGCTCTCTGGACTCTGTGGATTGGATTCAATCAGTAGCGAAAAACGCTAAGAATGTGCTGGTTGCAGAAGCAGCACGTGCAGACGGTGGTTTAGTGAAAGCGCGCAAAGGCATGGCTCGCTACAAAATGACCTTTAATGGCGTTGCTGCTCACGCAGGTAACGAGCCAGAAAACGGCCGCAGCGCAATCACTGAGATGGCGAATTGGATTCTGGCTGTCAATGCAATGACCAACTTTGAATCTGGTACTACGCTGAACGTCGGCATTGTTTCTGGCGGCAACAGTGCGAACATCGTCCCTGAGCACGCGGAAGCGATCGTGGATGTGCGTTTCTGGAGCAATGAAGAATACGATGATGTCGACAGCAAGCTAAACGGCATGCTGGAAACACCATTCGTTGATGGCGTGAGCATTGAGTTGGTTCGTGAAGCGTATAAGCCTTCTATGGTGCCAAGCCCACAAACAGAAAGTTTAATGACATTAGTTGAAGAAGCGGCAAGTGAACTGGCTATCGACATCAACTGGAAAGAAGTGGGTGGCGGCTCTGATGCAAACAACACGGCGATTCTTGGCGTTCCAACTTTGGATGGTCTAGGGCCTATCGGTGCAGGCTTCCACAGTGATCAAGAGTACTTGTTGCTTAAGTCTATTGAACCACGTATCAAAATGCTGATGCGTGTACTGGAGAAGATTGTTCAATAAGGCATTCTGCTTTTAAAGCTTGGTTCCCAAAGCTTTCGGCTTCAACTTTTTGGTTTCCAAGACTTTTTTTTCAATGCAATAATCCCCGGACTTCGGTTTGGGGATTTTTCTATCTGTGTTTCACTTTACTATCATTTCTTGTTATTAATCTTGCGTTCAGGTTCGATTAATTAATATGTTGGACATAGTCATAAATTTCGGAGGCAACGATGACCACAACAATGTCTGTAAAATCGGCGCCGAAAGACGCCAAAGATCAAACGATACAAGCGCCAGATGAGAAAAACTTCTGGCGAAAAATGAAAGGGTCGGTTAAGAAAGCGGGTGAAGAAATTGCCGTAATGGGCATAAAATCATGGCTCGCGATGGCAGATTCCAACACCTCAGTTCGCCACAAGGCTATACTAGGTGGCGCGCTGGCTTACTTCGTCCTACCAACAGATATGGTGCCAGACGTACTAGCTGGCGTCGGTTTTACCGATGATATGGCGGCACTTACCTTAGCCGCGAACTCAGTCGGTAATGCCATCACTAAAGAACACGAAGCACAAGCCAGAGAAAAACTGAATTCGATGGCGGATTAGAAAGAGTATTTCTAGACGCGGAGAAAACAAAAGCCCCGATGTTTCCATCGGGGCTTTCTTTTAGACAGGACTATATAATTTCAGAATGGTAATCGTAGAACGATTTAGGCGTCAGCGCGTTTAAGATGCACTTCTTCTTCGGCTACGCCTGCCATTGGGTCGTTGAAGCGAGCTTCATCCAATGCACCTTCTGATTTCGCAACGATGACGGTCACAGCACTATCACCAGTGATATTTACCGCGGTACGAATCATATCAAGAAGACGGTCAACACCCATGATAAGTGCAATACCCTCTAGAGGCAGGCCTACTTGGTTCAATACCATTGCCAACATTACTAGACCCACACCAGGAACACCTGCGGTACCGATAGACGCCAGAGTTGCCGTCATGATAACCATTAGGTAATCGCCCATAGTTAAATCAATATTGAAAGCTTGAGCAATAAACGCAGTTGCTACGCCTTGCATGATCGCCGTACCGTCCATGTTCACGGTTGCACCAAGTGGTACAGTGAACGATGATACACGGTTCTCAACACCCATGCGGTGCTTTGCTGTTTCCATTGTCACTGGAATCGTCGCGTTCGATGATGCTGTAGAAAAAGCAAACATGATCGCGTCTTCCATCTTGCGTAGGAACGTAATTGGGTTTAGACCAGTGAAACCTTTTAACATCAAGCTGTAAGTGACTAGACCGTGTAGGACAAGCGTACCAGCCAGTACTAAGAAGTACTCTGCCAGATTGACGATCGCGCCCAGACCAAGACCAGTGAATAGCTTCGCCATTAAGAAGAACACCCCATAAGGCGCCAAGTTCATCAAAATCGCGACCAGCTTCATGATCACTTCATTCAGATCAGAGAAGAATGCTGCGATGCGTTCGCCTGGTTTACCCGCTGCACTGATCGCGATACCGAATAGCACGGCGAACACGATAACTTGCAGAGTTTTACCTTCTGCCATTGCGCTGATTGGGTTGGTCGGGAACATATCGATGATCACCTGACCTAAAGATGGCGCTTCGGCTGATTTGAATGAACTTGCTGCCGTTAGATCTGCCCCTGCCCCTGGCTGGAATAGAGTACCCATAGTTAGAGCAAGCGTAATCGCGATAGCCGTTGTCGTAACGTAGAAAGCGAGGGTTTTACCGCCCATGCGACCCAGTGTAGAGAGGTCTTTGAGAGAGCTAGTACCACAAACTAACGAAACAAATACTAGCGGTACAACAAGCATTTTTAAGCTGGCAACGAAGATCTGTCCACCAACTTCGAATAATCCATTAACAATGTATGCGTCGACAAATCCGTTGTCGGCAAAAAGTGTGCGAATTGCAAATCCTGTCAAGATACCCGCAACCATACCTAAAATTACGCGGCTGGTAAGCGACATCGGTTTCTTGGTATTCATGAGAACACTCCTTATAGTTATGCACCTTGAGTTCACTTCAAAGCGGCGAGCAGATTAGCAGCGGAGTGAGAAAATACGAAAGAATAATCCTCTAAATGGTTAATAGATGTGAACTTTATCACTAATAAAAATGGAATTTTAACCAAATATTAACGAATTGGCTGGATAAAAAGTTTGTATTTTAACACTTTTATCGAATATACAACCGATAACAAAGAGGATTTACAATAAATTCTAATAAGAGATAGAGTGCATACTCTCTTTGAGTGGATGCATTTCTGCATAACTATTTAAGTTATATTCAGGCTAGCGGTCGCTTCTTTAGGGATAATTTAGTATTGAGTGTTCATCAGAGCCAACGAACCCTTTATGCTTTCATATTTGTCAACTCAATGATGGTTGGCAAGTGTAGTTAGTTGGAGGTGATCCCAGCTCCAATAACTTTGACTGGTATTTTTAATCCCTCCAACCCAATAGCATTGTTTCGCTCGTATTAAGCCTTCCAAACACTGCTTGCCAGCCTCAGTGATACGGACGCTTTGTTCCCACCAGTGCCTTTCACGTGACTCAATCGTGATCAAAGGTGTTTGACACTGTGCTAGAGGGAGGAGTAACGCGTAAAACATCACGTCTCCTAGGTAAGGAAGAGGTTCTAGTTGTTGATATTGCTCAAACCAATCTTTGATGGGAATTGAACGATTTTGCGAGCTCAAGACCTTTAGTGCGAGGTGTTGTGTCAAGCTCAATCCAGTTTGTGAATTAGGTAACTCTTGCAAATGGCGTTTAAGCACGTTGAATATATTGGGCAAGCAATCCAGGTTATGCTGCTGAATCAAATTAACTATGGAAATAGGTGTCGGTGATGTAATAGCGTGCCAACACCGTTTAGCCTGACTGAATAATTTTGCTGTCACAGGTTTACGGTATCGCCAACAAGAACGAATAGCTTCTTCAGGCAACTGCCCAAAGCCGATGAATCGTTCAGTGCCCGGGAACTGGTTCAACTCAATGATCTCTATCACTTTATTCTCTACATTCTCTAACTGTGTTAGAGCACGAATTAGCATCAATTGATCATAACTGTCATGTTCGACCCAAAAGACGATTCGTTCAAATACATCACTTTGCAACAGATCGAGGTTTGATTGTTCCAATGTGACTATATCTTGAACCGAGTCTTCACGCTTCATCACAGGCAGCAGAGTCTCTACGACATATTGGGCACGAATGGCAAGGAAGTTCTGCGGTGTTGCTGGTATGGGGCCAATACAAAGCGGATCGATCAGGGCTAAAAATGTCCCTTCAAATCCACTGGTTTTAAGCTGTTGTTGTATATCGTGACCGCAACGAACGTGTAGCGTTTTTACTTTCGCATCTAGGGGCGGTTTTTGTTGTTTGATGGCTAGTTTGTGCGCTTCTAGCTCTTCGACATGAGCTTTTAGTTTACTCCAACTGGATAAGCCAAGTTCTCTTGCGAGTGCATGTTGAACGTCAGCCAATTGAATTGTATTGGGAGCCAAAGATTCTGGTTTGGAGTGAAATCGCTTAACTAACTCCAACATGGCGTCATCGTATAGGCGGATAGCTTTGAGCCTTTTTTTAGCAATGGATTTTTGCTGATTGATATTGATCGAGAAGCTATTTGTAGAGTTCATATTTCACCTTTCTTATTTCTTCCACACTCGCCTATATAGAAGCAAAAAAGAAGGTAAAAACAGATTGTGCCTGCTAAACCAAGCAGGTGAGGATATTGCCGTGAACCGAGTTCTTTCCGCGAGTGTTGGGTGCTTTAGGCATGAGCAGAGTGATAGTAGGTGGTCGCTATCCTTCGTGCAACCTTTTGTGAGAGTGTAGCGTCACAAAATGGCCGTTTCTCTATATTTAGGGAGAATCAATAGCCGATAACACTAGCGATTCAACTCAATACCACTGTTGCTAGACTCGAGTTTCTACACTTTTGAGTAAAGTACGATAAAGCGCTTGAGTCGCAGGACCACTTTTGGCTCCTTTGGGCAAAGTGAGGTGCAGCGCAACTTGATATTGATGGGAGTGTTCGATCTCCAATACGTTAATTTTATCGCTCTTGCGGGTTGCGACTAAGTGCGCTGGTAGCCGACAAAATCCAGCGCCTTGCTCTACGGCGTGAAAAGCGTGGTCGAAGTTATCGACGGTAATACGCTGACGTGCGCGTAACCAACCCACATCTCTTTTCGTTTTGTCTGAATCACCTAAGTCACGGATGACAATTTGGCTGGTGGTTGCAAAATCGTCGATGGAAACATGCGGCTTTTTAGCGAGTGGATGGTGTGCTGCGATTACAGGTAGCATGGTTGTTACGCCAAATGCTTCGGCAGGGTAGTTGGTTATCGGTAAGTTGATGATTGCGATGTCAGCGAGCTCATTTACGACCATTTCGGTTGTTTTGCTCAGTGACGTTTCAACCACTTGAACGGAGGTCGTGTTGTTGTCCTCCAAAAATTGACTGAGTGGTGCATAAAGCCAACAAGGGTCACAAAGATGATCTATTGCGACCGTGATTTGAGATTCCACCCCACTTTTTAACTGCTCGCTGATGACTTCTAGTTCCCGCGCTTGTTCAAGCATGGATTGTGCACGACGCAGTATGGTTTTGCCGTGCTCTGTCAAACCCGCTTTGCGCCCTCGTACTTCGATAAGTTGAATACCAAGTTGGTCTTCTAACTTCCTCACCGAGTAGATCAATGTGGTATGGCTCTTGTTGAGCAGTAAAGCTGCGGATTGAATGCTGCCTTCTTGATTAATCGCTTGTAGCGTTTGCCATTGTTCTAAGGTCGTTTTTAGTCTCATGAGTCAATTTTTTAGACAGTTAATGGCGAAATTATGAACTTTTCTGTCAGTTTTATAAAGGTAATAATCTTGTCATCGAAAACGAGTCAATAAGAAGAGGAGACTCAAGATGGCGAAATTATTGCAAGTTGATTTTGAATTTCATGGTCCGTTTGGTGACGAGATGTCGAATGCTCTGGTCGACTTAGCTAAGTCGATTAACCAAGAGCCGGGCATGATTTGGAAAATCTGGACGGAAAGCGAAAAAGACAAACTCGGTGGCGGTATCTATCTTTTTGAAGATGAAGCCACGGCGCAAGCTTATCTCGAAATGCATGCCGCACGCTTACGAAAAATGGGCGTAGTCGAAGTACGAGGTCAAATTTTCGATATCAATGTGCCGTTAACGACGCTCAATCAAGGGCCTATTAGAGGATAAGGAGATGATGACCAACCGCACTTTTCTAACCGTTCATGGTGTCGTATATACGGTATTCGCTTTTGCGTTGTTTTTTGTACCAACCATAATGTGGCCGATGTATGGAGTACAAATTAACGACCAGTACGCGCTGTTTTTATCGCAGCATACTTCGATCTTTTTAGGTGGAATCGCAGCGGTGAGTTTGATGTTACGTAATGTGGAATCAGGGCATACTGCGAAACAGCTGTTTAAAGCATTATTGATTACTAATGGCTTAGGGGCAGTGATAACTACCTATGCCGGCATTATCGGAGTATTTGTCGGTTTTGGTTGGAGTGACCCAATATTCTTTGTCTTGCTTAGTTTGATTACGTACAAGCAATTAAGAGTGCAATAGAAAAAGCCCTGCTGTTTCTAGCAGGGCTTTGTCATATTTGGTTTAATTAGCGATCTAAATTCAACTTATGATTCGCTTTTGTACGCGTAGTTATAGTAGCCGTATCCATAGCCGTATGAGTTAGATGCTTTTTTCTCAACTGCATTGAGAATCACACCTTTAACTTCAACGCCTGATTGCTCGAAGCGACCTTGCGCGACTTCAATCTCCTTCAAAGTCGTTTGATCAAAACGAGCGACCATCAGAGTTGTTCCTGCAAGCGCGCCAACAATGCTTGGGTCGGTAACTGCGAGTACAGGCGGCGTATCGATGATGACTAGATCGTATTGTGCAGACATCTCGTCAACAAAGCTCTTGAAGCGAGGGTGCATAAGAAGTTCTGACGGATTTGGTGGTACTTGGCCGCGAGTCACAACATCTAAATTATCAATGGATGTAGATTTAATGATGTTGCTAAGGGATGTCTTACCGCTCAAGTAATCAGAAAGACCGTTGTCCCAGCGTAGACCGAAGCATTGCTGCAAATAACCTTTACGCATATCCGCATCAATAAGCAGCACTTTCTGACCGGTTTTCGCAGCGACGGCCGCAAAGTTGGTCGATACAAATGTTTTGCCGATAGATGGTGCAGGACCTGAAATCATAAGAACGTTATTCTTCGCTTCCATCATTGCAAAGTGCAAGCTAGTGCGAAGACTACGTAGAGCCTCAATGGAAAGATCGGCTGGGTTAGCTTCCGCTAGAAGGACTAGCTCATTGTTGCTGCCTTTGTTGCGCTTAAGCTTGTTTGCAAATTCCAGTTGTTGAATAGATTTTGGAACGCTTGCGTAAACTGGCATGCCAATCTGTTCAATTTGATCTGGTGTTTCCACACCACGGTGGAATGCTGCACGAATTAATACGAAAGCCACGCCTGCCATACCGCCAAGCAGTGTTGCTAGCACAACGATAAGCGCTTTTTTCGGCTTGATTGGCTTAGAGAAAGATTGAGCGTTATCTAAGATTCGAACGTTGCCAACTGTTCCGGCTTTAATAATGTTGAGCTCTTGAACCTTGTTCAATAGTTGGATGTAGATTTGTTGGTTTACTTCTACATCGCGTGTCATACGTAGAACTTCACGCTGTGTTTTCGGTAACTTTTGAACTTGTTTATTAAGACGTTCTTTCTCTTTTAGTAGTGTTTCACGTTTATCAAGTAGCGACTTATAAGCTGGGTGATCCTGTGTGAAGCGTTGGCTGATCTCACTTTCTTTGAATGTAAGCTCATTTAGCTGTGCTTCTAACTCAACCATTACTTTCAGCGTTGACTGAGCTTCAAGGCCTAAATCGATAGATTCATTTTCTTGACGGAATCGATTTAAAACGTCTTCAGAAGCGGTCAGTTTTGTTTTGATGTCTGGGAGGTGACCTTTCAAGAACTCGAGGCTTTGCTCTGCCTCTGCAGAATTTCTTTGAACGTTTTGTAAGAAGTAGTTTTGGCTAATGTCGTTCAAGATATCTTGAATCTTAGCGCGGTCTTCACCAGAGAAGCTTAAAGATATAATCCCGGTTTGCTTACCACGTTCGCTAATCGATAAGTTTTCTTGAAGTTTATTAATTGCATCTAATTTACTGATTTTGCTGACCGTGAATGAGTCACCAGTTTGAGCCACAAGTTCAGTCGCCAAAAATTGGTATCCATTCTTCTCAAGCAGTTCACCAACTTTACCTTCTAAAATGACGTTATTGTCATCTTCTAAGAGCCTGAACGTCTGTTTTTCAGAATCAATAACTTCAAGAGTTAAAGGAACGCCAACTGCGTAAGAAGGAGCATTAAATCGTGAAACGCTCAGACTGATTTGCTCACCTTGTAGTCGAGCTAGGCCTTTACCAATAATTGGCATGTAGTTTGGAGAAACGACAGTCGTTAAGTTGAACTTATCAACAGTACCGCCCAAGATCATACGAGATTTGATGATCTCTATTTCTGTTGTCGCTGATGATTCTGCTGAAAACAGCTCTCCCATATCACCAACCATCGCTGAAATACCACCTGAACTCTTACTTTCGATTTGGATAAGAGCGTCAGCTTTATAGATAGGTGTTGATAGAATGGCAACGCCGACGCCTATAATCGAAAATAGGACTACGGTACATAGAATGAGCCATTTGGCATCGAGAATGATCCCAAATAACTTTCCCAAATCGATCTCATCGTCGGCTTGACGTGATTGCTTAATAGTTTGTGTTGTCATTACTTTAACTTCTTAAATACCTTGCCATTGGCGTTTATTTAGCCTTGCGGCTTATAGTTTTTGAGACCACGCTTTTGCTGCTTTTTCTATAAGCGTATATGCATGTTCGAAAGCTTCTCTACTTTGTCTGTATGGATCAGGGATGTTTTGTTCATTTATCCACTGTCCAAACAGCATCGTTTTACCTCGTGCCTCAGGAGCGATTTTGGTTAAGGCTTCTAAATGACCTTTTTCCATAACCAATATCAGATCGTATTGAGCGCAAAGCTCAGGTGTTAATTGTCGTGCTTCGTGTCCATCTAAGCTTACGCTATGTTCGTTCGCGATAGTGGTTGCCATCTCGTCAGCAGCTTTTCCCGTTAGATGGCTCTTATCTACTGCGATTCCTGCTGATGCGACATGTTTGTTTGGTAGTAAAGACTGCAAAAGCCGCTCTCCTGTTGGAGAGCGGCAAATATTACCGACACAGACGACAAGAATATTAGAAAACAAATGCTTACCCTACTTTAAGTTGTATGCTTATGATCTCAACTGAATTGCTGGTTTCTTTATATTGCGCAATTGAGCTGAGTAGCTATCGATTACGTGCCGCAAGAGATAATTTTCTTGCGGCACGTTGTTTTACGGCCAAGTGCGTACTCGTAGTACACCTTCAGTTAGTTCATTAAAGCCGGAAATGGTTGGAACGAGCTGAGCAATCACACGATTCCAACGACTAACAGGTGCAGCCGTCACATAGACTATGTCGTAAGGGTTGAGATCAAACTCAGTACCAATCACCAAAGCAGAAGCGTCAGAAACATCTAGCTGATAAATGTCCGCCATTTTAGCTTCTTCTTTTGAACGTCTGATGACAAACACACCGGTAGCATCTGCGGAGATTTCACTGATACCACCAACGCTGCTAAGAGCCTCAGTAAGGCTCATGCCGCTACGATCAATTTTGAGTAATTTCGGATCGTTAACCTCGCCCATAACAAATACTTTTTGCGCATCGTTTCGAGGAATATGAACAATATCGCCAGGCTTTAGAAGGCGGTTTTGAGTTAAATCGCCTTGTTGCATCAGAGCATACAAAGAGACGTTTTCAACAACGCCATTGCGTGTCAGTGTCGCATTACGCCAATCAGCCTCGGCAGCCAGTCCGCCAGCTCTATTCACAGCATCTAGAAGTGTAAGGGGGATGTTTGTAATTGGTTGTTGTCCTGGCTTGTTAACTTCGCCAGTTACATAAGTCTTTTTAGAGCGAAATGCCGCAACGCTTACATCGACCTGTGGGCTCTCAATGTATTTTGCAAGGCGGCTTGCAATGTCTGCACGAATCTGACGTACGTTTTTGCCTTCAACATGTACGACACCTATGTAAGGGTAGAAGATCGTGCCATCCGAATGCACCCAGTTACCCGCTTCGGCTGAGCTTCGGTATGAGCCCGCTGGGATCGTTAGCTCTGGGTGATCCCAAATAGTGATATTTAGGATATCGCCAGGTCCTACTTCGTATTCATATTTTGCGATTTCAATATCTAACTCTGGGTTTGGTTTTGAAAAAGGGTCCACTGAATTTAAAGACGTTACGCGCTCCAAAGTTAAGGGATAAACGGTAACCTGAGACTCTATATCACTCGATTCAGTGCTCATTACTGTTTTGTCACTGACCGAAAGGTGGCTACCAGGCAAAGTACACCCTGTAAGAAGGATAGGAAGTACTGATATCCCCAAAAATTTATTAAATGTGTTCATTGGTTTATAACTACCGAAAGAAAGTTTGCCGACTGAAATTGATTCATTCTAATTGAACTGCATTTCATCAATATTGATGATTTACTGCAGTTTTAAGCCTTTAGAAAGCGAGTCCATTCAGAATTATTTGTGTAATAAACACTCCAAATGGCTGCTAGCGACTTAGAGCTCTTAGTTTCATTAATGAAGGTGTGAAAATCCGACCCACAAAAAATAGTCAACTATTATCCATCTGGTTGCAATAAAGGCAACAAGTTACTTGAAAAAATACTGACGAATACATGACAAAATTGTGTCTATTTAACGTTAATGAGATGAATGCATGATTTTGCACAAGCAAACAGGCAAGAATGTGAAAAAACTCATGCCAAAGTTGTATGCATCCTATTTACACTATATGCAACTGCCGTTATGCTTCCTGTTGCGGTCGGATATAACAACAAATATTGGAGCTAATTTTGAAAATCAAACTTTTAACGGCAAGTGTGGCAGCAGTCCTACTAGCAGGTTGTGGTAGTGACAGCGATCCTGAGGTAAAAAGATACTCAGTTCAGGCTTATGACCCAGCTGTTATCGGCATGAAAGTTCAAGCAGTATGTGGTGGTGAGACATACGACGCTATTGAAAATACAACAAACTATGAAGGTATGGTTGGTAAAGCGCGTTTTGAAAATATCAACGTTGTAAATGCGCCAGGTGATTGTGCTTTCGTATTAACGCACACAGAAGATAGTAAAGACGCGTCAAATGGTAAACCTATTACATCTGACTACAAAATCCCTCAAGGCCTAGCCCAGACGGATTCATTGGTAACAGGCTCTCCATTTACGACTTTGGTTGCTAACTCTTTAAAAGATGGTGAAGTATACTCTTCTGATATCGCTGAAAAAGTATTCGAGAATTTGGGTATCGATATCAATGCAAGTGGTAAAACAGTTGACGAAATCCTTCGTGATACAGAATCTGTAGTAGCAGGACTTGGTAGTGAGGGTGGTAACAGCGCACTTGCTACTCAGCTAGTTGCAACAGCAAACGTTGTATCAGATATCATCAAAGCGAACCCAACAGCTTCGCCTGAAGCTGTAGCTGTTGCTGCAAAAGCAATAACAGAAGATGTAATCGCGGCGAACCCAAATTATCCTGAGAATGATTCGGGTGATGTTATCTACGTAACGATTCCAGCTGAAGATACTCAGAAAGTTGTTGCTGATGTACAAGAGGCTATTGATAACGACACTCCACTAGAAGATATCGAACCTGAAGTACCACAAATCCCAGATGCGGAAGTCGGTGAGCCAATTGAACCTGAAGATCCACCGGGTCCAGGCACTGGCGCGACAGGCGGTAACTAAGCAAGTTTTTGCTGATAAATTCTAAAGGCCTCTTCAGAGGCCTTTTTTGATCCTATCGTATTGTAGTCATCACCTTTTAGTGAGCCCTTTTCTGTTTAAGTAAGGCAGGATGTGCGGACGTGATTCGCCAGCCAGTTTACTGGTGACTTCTTGCGACCAAGTACTCTGTTTTTGATTGCTCGAACGGTTTGCATAGTAGTTTTGCATGGTTTGGTCATACGTCTGAATATCATCCAAGTTTAGGTCTTGATACTGATTCTCATGCACCACGACATGCTTAGGTAGGCGAGGTTTTACTTCAGGGGCTTGATCTGGATGACCAAGACACATACCAAATAAAATGGCGGTATTTTTAGGTAAACCTAATAATTCGTCTACTTTTGGGGCATTGTTTCGTAAACCACCAATATACACGCCTCCTAGCCCCATCGACTCCGCCGCAAGCAAGCAATTTTGTGCCATGATCCCCGAGTCTACAGCGCCTATTAGTGTTAACTCGGTAAAATCAGCTTGAATATCTGGGTTGATACTGGCATGGCGCTGGTAATCAATACAAAACACCAAAAACTCAGCCGCGCTTTCAACGTACCCTTGATTTCCGGCATATTGAGCTAATAGCGTACGTTTTTCTTTGTCGGTCACGCGGATAATTGAAACGACTTGCAACATGCTTGATGAGGACGCCGCAAGGCCGGCTTGAAGAATGGCATCTAATTGTTCGCTCTCAATCGGTTGTGAGGTGAATTTTCGAATTGAGCGGTGATTGAGAATTGTTTGAATCGTGCTGTTCATGGTGACTTAACATCCCCTGTTACGTTAAAGGCTGAAGACTCACCTTAGCGACATTTGATGAGTCGGTAAACTATCTCAAAAGAAAAACAATGCTTGGCGCATAAGTGTGAAGACGATTCGAGATTACACCACTCGTTCTGTTTGAGAGCGTATATACTGTTTTTAGAATCAATAATTTAAATGCAGTGGAAAATATGAAAGAACTCATTGTTCATACAGTTACGGTGTTTATGGGCTTCTTTGCCATCATGAACCCTATCGCCAATATTCCCATCTTTTTGAGTTTAACTGCTGATGAAGATAAAGAAACCATCCGTTCCATTGCGCTCCGCTCGGTTTTTATTGCATTTATTATCATCGCGATATTTTCTATTGCCGGTAAGTTAATTTTTGATTTGTTTGGTATCACGCTTTATGCATTGCGAATAACAGGCGGCATTTTGGTGTTTTTGATAGGTTTTAACATGCTTCAAGGTGATTCGACGCATCAGAAAACCAAAGAGAAGGCGTATTCACCAGCTCAGCAACGGGCGGCATTGAGTATTGCAGTGTCTCCACTGGCGATGCCAATATTAGCTGGGCCTGGAACGATTGCTACCGCGATGAACTTTGCGACAGCGGGTGGTTTCGATCAAACCATTATTACTATCGTTTCTTTCGCTGTCCTCTGTGTGATCACCTATGTACTGTTTTTATTTGGAGACAAATTGGTCAAAGCGGTTGGACCAAGTGCTCTAAATGTTGTGACTAAAATGATGGGCTTAATTCTAGCGGTTATTGGTACTCAAATGTTCATTGATGGCGCGGGCGAAGCCTATAAAACGGTTTTCTCCTAGATTTCTCTTAGACCTTGCCACCTTGGTTAAGCCCGCAATTACATTTCTAACGGGTACGGATTTTTTGAACTTTAGTTTTCATTTTCTAAGAGAGAAATAAATAGACTTCACCTATTTCAATAATAAGAATATTCAATTGTTGTGATTGCACGAATTTCATTACTCTTTTGGCAAGGAGAATGGGGGATATATGGCAACAAAAGCAATTGTAGTAGAAGGTGGCGCGATGCGAGGCGTCTTCGCAAGCGGAGTGTTAGATGCGTTTTTAGAGCAGAGTTATAAACCGTTTGATTTTGCAATCGGTGTATCTGCTGGTGCATCAAATTTGATTGGGTATTTGACCGACTACCCACATCGCAGTATTAACGTCATTACTAAGCTGGCCACAAGCAAACGCTTTTTTGACCCAACTCGCTTCGTTAAAGGTGGGGACCTCATTGATGTGAAGTGGCTGTTTGAAGAATCTAATCGCTTGTATCCCGTCGATGAAAATAAACTGTTTAATGGCGTTCCTTTTCTCGCAGCGACAACAAATGTAGATACAGGGCAAGCAGATTACTATCGCGTGACACGTGATAATTTTCACCATGCGATTGAAGCGACAACAGCATTGCCGATTGCCTACAAGCATACCCCTTGTTTTTCTGGCGGTTGTTATACCGATGGTGGGGTCGCTGACTCTATACCAGTGCGTGAGGCTTATCGTCGAGGGGCTCGCGATATAACCGTAGTACTCTCTCACCCGCTGAATTATGCCAAAAAGCCAGTTAAGACCACATGGCTGATGAAGAAACTGTTTGCGGAGCACCCCAAAATGGCGGATGCGATGTTAAGACGTGCAGATAACTATAATCAATCATTAGAGTTTATTCGTAACCCTCCACCAGGAACACATGTTAGGGTAATTGCCCCACCAGATAATTTTCATGTTCAGCGCTTATCAATGCGACAATCCGTTTTACTAGAAGGGTATGAAATGGGGCTGATTGAGGGGCGAGCGCATCTCACTAGTTTATCTGGTGTTCATGGTTTAGACCGGGAAAATTGTCATTTTTGCGTTTGATTATAAAAGAGCCTCATAGTGAGGCTCTTTTGCGTAACGTTCAAAGGGTGATTTAGTTGACTTTATCCCAAGCCATCTCCCAGTGTGAACCTATTCCAGGCTCGTAATGGTTTGCGCTTTCTTTCCACTGCATACAGTAACCAGAGTATGGGAAAGGTTTACATTGATAAATGCCCCCGTCGCTGGCAAGCACTTTTGTGCCCGCCGTGTAGCTAGATAGTCCTTCAGGGAAGACAAAATCGTACTCACCAGATGGTGGTGGCGTTACTGGATCTTCTTTTAAGTGAAAGTCGAGCGTTTGCTGATCCACCAAGTTGCCATCTTTATCCTTAATACGTGTTACGAGCATATGGTGACCCGGCTCCGATTTACTTAAAGCGAGCGATATCGCTTCTACCGAGCCGTCTTTCATTTCGTTTGCCCAACTTGCAAGTGGTTCGCGATGGTGATTGTAAACGGTGAGTTCTGCATTTAAATCGCCTTCAGCAGTTAGTGTCAGATCCAACGTTGTCGGTGTTGACTCAATGATATATTCGTCTGCTAAGCCATCTACTGTGAGTGAGTATTCTGGAACAGGAGTTTCAATGTTATAGCCGATCTCTACTCGCTCAAGGCCGCTATTTGCTTGCAGATACACCGGATTAGTACCATAAACAGGAGTGAATTTATCCTCTGCATACTGCCCGGCTTGCAGTTTTGCTTGTTCTTGGTTTAGCTTAGTCGCGAGTGCGTAAGACCAGTTTTTCGCTTGGCCCATTGCTGCATCGGTAATTTCTAGTTTAGTTCTATACGCTATGTTTTCACCTGCTTGATCAAATACGCGCGTATAAACCGAATCCCCAATATTTAAATCCATTGTAGGAATAATTTGACCGCCTTGCTTCCAATCTGGAATAACGGGACTGTCACCATCAAATTTCACATCGATCACGTTATAAAATGAGGCTGCAGTGTCGCCAACATCCCATACTGCCAGAATGACATGGTATCCCTCGCGAGTAGGCACATTACATTGATGGCTTACCTGTTTCGGGGGTTGAACCATATTGCCGTTGACGACACAGAAAGGAGTTAGATCAAAAGAGTCTCGTGATAGTGAAGCGTTTGGGTTCCAATCAGGCTTGGTGATGTAATATTTCCAGTCGCGCGTCACGTGGTTAGCGGTAAATGTCCATTCAAAAGTTTGTGTACCTGCTTGAATAGTGCGTTTTACCCAACGGTCGGCAGTTTGCTCATCAAGGGCAGCTGCTAAAGCGGTTTCGGCACTCGCTATTTTACCATCGCGAGGCCCTGTTTCGGGAAAGCCATCAGGGCCTTCAACGCTTTGCGGTTCATATTGAATCGCACCGCAGTTATTATTTTTTTCGTTAGTATCTGGCGTTGGATACTTACATAGTGCCGAGCGACTTGCAGCGACACCACCATTGGTTTCTGATACATAACCGTGAGCCGCAGCACCTGAGCTAATGCTTGCAAGTGCTAACGCGAGTACGGATTTGGTTGGAAATGATTTCATCACATGTCCTCTGTTATGGCTGACAAACTAGTGTCACACCCCGGCGCATGCTGAGCATAAAGCAACGCTACAGAAATTGGACTTCTGTAACACTGCGTCATGGTAACCCCGCTATCATGAGCATTCTTTTAGATTTTTAAATGCAGACAGACCGGAAGCTTTGCGTCCCACCCTTTCGAATGGTTTGCCGAAATGTGATTGAGCAGCCAAAATTTAGCTTAAGAATTTACATGTGGAAAAGTAAACGTCACTGACATGGAATCCTGTTCTCAAATTGAAAGATAACGATATCTTAACCTCGTCAATATTGTGCAGTGTCGTCTTGCAAGGTATTGATTTTAATTTTGTTTTTATCTTTTTTATAGTCATGGTGAATGGGTGGAGGTTTGTTGGGGATAAGTGGAGAGGAATCGTGCTAAGGGTGGAAGAAGTTCTGTCTAAAGGGCGGAGTGTACCGCCCTTTGAATGGTGTTATTTCGGCATGATGACAGTATCAATCACGTGAATGACACCGTTTTTAGCTTTCACATCGGTTGCAATGACATTTGCATCGTTAACCATGACTTTATCGCCCATGGTTTTAATCATGACATCTTGCCCCTGAACCGTAGTCGCTTTGTCTAGCTTAACAACATCGGCAGCCATCACTTTCCCTGGGACGACGTGATAAGTCAAAACAGATACTAACTTGTCTTTGTTTTCCGGCATTAAGAGCATGTCGACTGTGCCGTCTGGCAGTTTTGCAAAAGCGTCATCCGTTGGTGCAAAAACAGTAAATGGGCCTTCCCCTTTGAGAGTGTCAACCAGGCCCGCTGCTTTCACCGCAGCAACAAGCGTATTGAAAGAGCCATTTTCAGCGGCAACGTCGACAATATCGGCTTTCATCATGCCATGCTCATGAGCCTTGACGGGCAGCATAAAAGATAACGTCGCCATCAGTGTCGCCGCGATAACTAAGATACGTTTGAACATAATGTGTTCCTTACTAGTTGAGGGTACAACGGGTTCCCTGGAGTGTGTTGGCATTTGTACGCATTGTGATTGAGAGATGATCATCGCGTCCTACTTTCTTTTGAGGGTCTAACATGTCGCGCAAGAATTCGTCTGCCTTCTTGTTTCACATCGGCTCGTTTCCGCCACGTCCATAAGCGCTCTCTTGCTGCCTTAGCTGCGTTGTCTGGTGTGATAATAGGTGCAAGGTAACGGCTATCTGGCTGCAACTGATACATGACAACTTCCATCTGGGTCATTGTCCAAGGCTCGAATAAAAGAGGGGGAGGAACCATTTGCAATTCAGGTACCCACTTGTAGATGAACGTGCCGTCAGGATCATGTTCTTGGGCTTGCTTGATCGGATTATAAATACGGATTGTGTTAGTCCCGGTTACTCCTGCTTGCATTTGGAATTGTGGGTAATGAATTCCGGGCTCAAAGTCGAGAAACAGTTGCGCTAAATGCGTTACACCTACTCGCCAATTCATGTTCATGTGGTGAGTAAGAAAGCTAACCAGCATGGCACGCATGCGAAAGTTAATGTAACCAGTGTGGTGCAAACAGCGCATGCAGGCATCAATCAAAGGTACGCCAGTATGCCCGGATTTCCATGCTGCTAACTTTTCTTCATCGAAAGTACTACTTTGTTTAATCAATGGTTCGTAAGCCCGATTAACGCAGTAAAACTCCATGTCGTATTCCGATTCGAATTTTTGGATGAAGTGACAGTGCCAATGAAGCCGTGAAGACAATGCAATTAAGCTGCGACGAAACCCAGCGACTTGCCAGTGTTTCAAAAGGTATTGATAAACTTCACGCAAGGATATGTTACCCCAAGCGAGATACGGAGAAAGTCGAGTACAGGCTGTGCGTGAGGCTGTGGGACTAGAAATGCTTCGATAGTAATCACGACCTCGACGATGAAAAAAGTCCTCTAGTGTTTTCCAAGCGAGCCGGCTTCCTCCCGTTTGCATTCCTTTGCATTTTGATAGCCAGGATGATGGTGGCGAAAACGAACAGCCGAGAGCTTCTGCATCCAATGAATGCAATAAGTCGGTTTGGAGCTCAATAGGGCTTATTGAGGCTCTCATGACAGAGTCCCAATGTTTGTCCCAACCTTGCCGGTTTTTTGCACCTCTGATAACAGCACCGTGTTCGAACTCAAACCAGTCGATGTTCTGCTTATACAGCCAAGCGGCAACTTGTTTGTCGCGCTCAAAGGTGCAGTTGAGTCCTATTTCTTGGTGAGAAAAAACAGCGTTGATTTGATATTGCGCTTGAATTGATTGGAAACATGCTAAGGCATCGTCAAACAGCACCGTGATTCGATGCCCATATGCTTTGAGCGTCTCATCCATGTCTTGCAGTGACTGCCAAACAAATCGCCAGTGGCGCTCAGAATAGTGTGGGTTGTTCAATAGCAATGGTTCAACAATATACAAAAGCACAGTTGGGTGCTTTGTTGATAATGCTTGAGTTAGTGGTTGATGGTCAGTCAGCCTTAAATCTCGTTTTAACCACACGACATTGATTGTTTGCATCGGAATCCTCTTTGTTTCCGATGTTGTACGCAAGTAAACCGAAGAAATCTCATCCAATGATCGGTTTTATTCTACAAAACGTAGAGGTAACTTTCAGGGAGGTGACACATGGCAATACCATTGAGTAAGTTACAAAAATACTTCTATGTAGACAAATTGGTCATTCATTCGCTTGATCTCGCATTGTACCAGGCATCTGTCGTGATTGATGGAGAAGCGCAATTTATCACTGATGACAACGGTATCTTTTTGAGGGCTCATTCCCTGATCGAGATGCAAAAGAAGTGCAGGAATATCAAAGCAAATAAGCAGGTTTTAGTACATCAAAGTGCTTATGATGAAATGGTGGGGCTACCCGAAGGCAAAAGAAACAATCAACTAGAGGTATTGGTGAGGGATACAAAATTGTACTGAAAGAGTATTGGTGCGCAGTAAAAGCGAGCCACCTTACGGCAGCTCGCTAAATATAAGGAGAGTTGGGCTTAGTCTTGTTTACGCTGCGCTTCTTTTTGCGCGTACTTAGCGGCACGTCGGGCTTCTCTTTGCTTGGCACTTTCACCACCAACATGCTGCTCGCCTCGCTGCTCTGCAAGAACAACTTGTTTTTCACGCTCGCGGAATCGAGCAATTTGTTCTTCTGAGTGTGTGCCGTGACATTTTGGACAGCTCACGCCTTGCTCGAACAATTCTGACTGTTTGTCTTCTTCAGTGATCGGTAGACGACAAGCGTTACATAAATCGTAATCTGCTTTTTCTAGCTGGTGGTTCACTGCAACACGACCGTCAAATACGTAACAATCGCCTTCCCACATGCTCTCTTCTTGAGGAACTTCTTCAAGATATTTAAGAATGCCGCCTTCTAGGTGGTAGACCTCATCAAAGCCCTGTTCTTTCATGTAAGCCGTTGATTTTTCGCAGCGGATACCACCGGTACAGAACATCGCAACTTTCTTGTGTTTTGCCGGGTCCATGTTTTCTTTTACATAGTCTGGGAATTCACGAAAGGTTTCAGTATTTGGGTTTACAGCGCCTTTGAATGTCCCGATCTCGATTTCGTAATCATTACGTGTATCGACAACAAACACTTCAGGATCAGCAATAAGATCGTTCCACTCTTGAGGTTTCACGTAAGTACCCACTACGTGGCGAGGGTCTATACCTTCAACACCTAATGTTACGATCTCTTTTTTCAGTTTCACTTTGGTGCGATTGAATGGCTGGGTCTCAGAATACGACTCTTTGTATACGGTGCCAGTCAAACGAGGTTCGTTGTTTAGCCACTCCAGTAGCGTATCAATACCTGCACGATCAGATGCAACAGTACCGTTGATACCTTCACTTGCCAGTAGTAATGTTCCGCGAATATGGTGTTTTTCCATCAACGCAAGTAATGGCTCGCGTAGCTCTTGATAGTTATTCAGCTCAACAAACTTGTACAGCGCACAAACTACATACTGACTCATGAGGTTTCCTTTAAAAATACAGGTGGTCAACGACCTTAAAATTTTAGCGGCACGAAGTATACCTGACTAAACTAGTCGGAAATACGGACAAATTATACGGATATTATGAGTAGGCGGGGCCTGGCGGTCTTTGATAGGGGGAGCATGTCCGCAGGTGAAGCCGCTATGTGTTCAAATTATAAGCATTAATTATAGTGGGTTAGGTAGGTTGGAGCCGATACTTTTGGTTTAAATTTATGCTGTTTTGGGCCCTTCAAAAAAGTTAGGCGCAAGAAGCACCAAGTAATCACCGGAGTCATTGACAAGGAAAGGACATGTCGCAGTTTTATACATGAGGTGGTGAGGGATAAAGGTTTAGGGACAAAGAGTGAATGACTGATCGCCATTGTTCATAAACCGCTATAAACGCCTTTTCATCAAATACTAAAAAGGCGTATTTCTAACGTCTGTCCTGCTTATTTCAACGCAGCTGCGGTCTGTTTACCCATGGCAATGAGCCTGTCGAGAATGCGTTCACCGTCGGCACGCAAACCGTTGTGCTCGTACTCGTTGGTGATCCACGCTTTTGAATTTGGGATTAACGCGAGCGTCTCTCGGCTGATATCCATTTCAACAAACATATCATCGGCGTAAACGGCGCAACTGACAGGCACTTTATTTTGAGCCAGTTGAGTTTGATCGTACAGCGCAGCCCAATCGTCTTTCGCGGCCAATATTTCTGCGGCGTCTTTTAGTGGTTTGAGGTTGACGTATTGGTCGAACATCCACGGGAAGACCATTTCCCCCGTAAAGTAAAATGGCTGGCCAGGTTCATAATTAAACTCTGTTCGGGTTTGGCGAACACGGTGCGCACTCCAATTCGACGCAAAGCCTTGGCAGTAAATCGATTCATGCAAAATGGCGTAGATCGGGTTGGTTTGGAAGTTTTGCTGCGCCAACATATCGTTCAAGAACTCATAGCGAAGTTGTGGTTTGCTGTTCACTTCAATCAACGCACTTTCTAGCCAATAGTAAGTCGGCAAGAAAGTATCACTCACACCAAAGTTGATGCCGATTTGTTGAAATTGCTCCACCGTGAAGCGTTGACCATTTGGTAGGTACTCTTCATTTTCCAGCAAGTGATTCGCAATGTTTTGGCAAAGTTGTTGCGCACTTGGAAATTGTTGGAAGAACGCTTGGTTTTTCTCCATGGTGCGTTTGAAGGTGGCTTCATACACATCGTCGGCATGACGCGAGACTGATGGCACGCCACCTGTGATGTAGCTTTGTAGCAAGCTGTCTGGGAACAAAGACAAATAGGTGAGGGAGCAAAACCCCCCAAAGCTTTGACCTAAGATCGCCCATTTTTCGACGCCAAATTGCTCACGAATGTATTCCGCGTCGCGCACGATGTTATCCGCTCGGAAGTGGCTCAAGTAGTCTGCTTGTTTTTCTGGCGTGAGGTGAGCAAGCGTCTGGTGATTAATTACGCTGCTGTTGCCCGTACCGCGCTGGTCGAGAAGCAAAACTCGGTACTCTTGCAGGGCGCGTTTTACCCAGCCATTATTGCCGTTTTGACGTGGAGAGGGAAAGCCAGGCCCGCCCTGAAAGTAAACCAACCAAGGTTTGGTCGATTCTTCATCGCCAACTAGGCAAACCGCACGGGCGAAGACTTCAATGGTGCCTTTGCTCGCGTCTTGGTAATCCAGAGGAACGGTAAAACCGTGGGGAGTGTAATGCAATCCTGCGTCGATAAATGATTGAGCGTTCATTGTTATCTTTATTTCCTTATTGAGGGGTAGCGCTACTTTACTGCGAATGGCGCGAAGAACCAACGCTATTTCCCAATTGCCTCTTCAGTTCTATACCTTGGTCAAATCAATGTAAGTTCAAGAAAATGAAACGATTAGCGACTGGTGCAACTGGTTGAGTGAGCTATGCTCAATAGAGTTGCGACAAAGTAAGAGCATGGAGGAAGTCGGATGAAAGTGTCACTGGCTCGATGGACAATTGTGACTTGTTTAATAAGCGTACCTACTTTTGCCGTTGTTACGCCCAACCCACCTCAGTTACAGGCAAAAGGCTACGTATTAATGGACTTTCAATCCGGTGCCATTATTGCCGAGCATAACGGGCGAGCAGGCCTTGCTCCGGCGAGTTTAACCAAGTTGATGACCGCTTATGTAGTTGGACAAGAAATCAAAGCGGGGCGTTTGAAATGGGATGATGTTGTCACCGTGAGCGAAAACGCGTGGTCGGCCAAGTTTCCCGGTTCTTCTAAAATGTTCATCAAACCGAAAGATGAAATTAGTGTTGCGAACTTAATGCGCGGCGTGATCATCCAATCAGGAAATGACGCGTGCGTTGCACTGGCTGAGCACGTTGCAGGCAGTGAACGCGGCTTTGTTGCCTTGATGAATGGTTGGGCGGAGAAATTAGGACTGCAAGACACCTATTTTGTAAACTCCCATGGTCTTGATAGTGATGGCATCCAAACCTCACCAACCGATATGGCAAAACTCATGCAGTCGATCATCAGCGATGTTCCTGATGTGTACGCGCTATACAGTGAGAAAGTCTTCAAGTGGAACGACATTACGCAGTACAACCGCAATAAGTTGTTGTGGGACAATTCCATTGATGTCGACGGGGGAAAAACCGGCTACACCAGCAATGCAGGATACAGCTTGGTGAGCTCGGCCAAAGAAGGAAGAATGCGCCTTATCTCGGTGGTGATGGGTACGCCAAGTAAACAGGCTCGGATCAGCCAATCGAAGAATCTACTCAGCTATGGTTTTCGTTTTTATGACACCAAGCAAGTTGCTAAGCAGGGCCAAGTTGAGTCTAAAGTTCGCGTTTGGAAGGGTAATGTCAATCAAGTTGAGGCGATCTTCGCTAAAGATGCCTATCTCACTCTGCCTCGTTCAATGACGGCTGGGCTTGATAAGAGTGTGGTGTTAAATGAACCGTTGATTGCGCCGATCGCGCAAGGAGATGAGATTGGTAAGGTCGTTTGGAAAAGCGATGACAGTACCGTGGCGAGTTATCCCTTGGTCAGCAGCCAAGCGGTAGAAGAGGGCTCGTGGTTTGGTCAGCTTTGGGACAGTCTGGTGCTGTGGGTGAAATCGTTCTTTAACTAGAATAAAAACGAGCAGAAGTGTCTTTCTGCATTCTTTTGTTGATGGCCGCCCAGCTAAACGTTGGGCGGTGTCTTTTTTAACGGTTTATTCCGACAAGGTGATGATTGGTAAATCGTCCCAAATCTTACTTTCATCCGATGCGCCACCGGAGAAGTTCCAAGGGCCTTTGTCTTGCTCTAGCGGACGGTAAGTTGCCGAAAGGCCGTCTAAGTCCCAAGTCGTGACATAGAAGCGGATACCATCGAGCGAATCTGGGCGGCCTAGTGCATCGCTAGCAAAGTCCATCGAAATGGTGTTGTTGGCTTTGTCTACTGTCACTGTTGGTGCTGGCGTTACGGCTTCTCCCCATGTCGTCGCATTTGCTCCTTTGGTGTTGTAAATCGAGCTTTGCCAGCCAAAAACAACCGCATTGCGACTCCAGGTTCCGCTTGGCATAGAAGCGTTGATCTTCGGTAGCTCAGACAAGTTGGTTGCGGCTTCTTCCGGTAAATCAATAAAGATGGTGAAACCTACGTGGTCGAAGCCGTTTGGTGGCAACCAAGTGTCGGTGATTTTGTCCATAGTGAAGGTCAAGCGTACGTTACTGCCAACGGTAAACACTTCTGCTTTGTTGATTGCGAGTTGGCTGCTGTCTTTGTCGAATGTTGGATCCGTTGGTAGCGAGTAGTTACCGTTAGGACCGCCCATGCCGTCTTGTGCATCGCCTGCATCATCAATGGTGTCATCCGGCGTGTTTGACCAGCTTAGTTTCGAGACAAAATTCACGTCCTCGATGCCTGCTTTTTTCTCGGTGGAATAAATCGCGAAGCGGTGCTGTTGTTCGCCAATAGCAAAGTGACGAGTCGACAGCGTGACGCTAAACTGACCATCAGCGCCTACAGTAATGGTTTGTGCTGTTTCCAAGTTACCATCGACGACAAGGTTCAACTTCTCGTTGGCGTTCGCACTACCCGCGATAACAATATCACCAGTGATGGTTTGCCCTTCCCAATCCTGCGCTAGTTGGATGTTGAGGTCTGGTGTATCTACCGATTGGGTGTCGTTAGTTTTCGAGTAAATCACGGCAGATTTGGCTGGTAGCTCAAGGGTTACGTGACCGTTTTCATCTGAGATTAGCTTCTCCGGAGCGTCTGCCCAGTTCGACATGATTTGTTGTTGGAAAACAGTGCCGCCCGCTTGCTCTACATCGAGTTGGTTCATCAACATCGGGGAATTCGATGTGTTCATTACCACTAAGACTTCGTCGTTATCCAACGTTCGGGTAAAAGCGAACACACCGGCGCCGGCTTTATCGCTGCCAATCACTTTCATTTCGCCGCGTGTCATGACTTTGTTTTCGGTACGTAACTTAGCAAGCTCTTGGATGAACAAGTACATCTCGCTGTTTTGGTCGAATGAGTCTACGTAGTCGCCGTCTTCACGGTAGCCGCCAGCAAACATCGCATCGCGCGCTGCTGACATCGCCTGTTCAGTACCTTGGTAAATTACAGGGATGCCCGGCACTGCCATCATTGTGATCAGCGCTTGCTTCATATCGTTGACACTGCCTTGCGATAGAAAACGTGGCATATCGTGGTTATCAATGAAGTTCGGCATGATGTATGGATTCGGGAACATCTCCATCATCTTCTCAAGACGGAAGCGTAAGTAATCGGTCGGTTGCCCTGATGCAAATACGCGCGTCATGGTCGCTTGCAATGGGAAGTTCAGTACCGAGGTTAGCTGTTTCGGCGAGCCACTTTCACCGATGTAAGTCAGCATCTTCTTTTCGCCTTCAGTGTTGTATGGCGTAGATGTTTCGAATACTTCACCAAAAGTGAGGAAGTTGTTACGACCGGTATCAACCGCTTGCGTCATCACACCATCGTTGGCGTGTAGGAAGTCGTTCCAGAAATCGTGTTCAACAAACTTCACCGTATCGATACGGAATCCGTCGACGCCGACTTCGCGAATCCATTTTCGGTAGCTCTCTTTTAGATAAGCGCGTACTTCAGGATCGGACGTATTGAGGTCATCCAAATCAGAGAGCTGCCAGGTTTTCTCTTGTACCGGATCGTTGTGGTCGGTGATAGTTGGCGTCCAGTGGTAGCTGCCTGTGCCGTCTGTTTTACACTCGTTCATGTTGAGTGGGTACGGCAGTTCTTGCCCGGCGGGTAGTGCATTTTTAATCAAACGGAAGCCTTGGCAAGGTAGGCTTGGATCATAACTGTAAGGATCATCGTAGGTGAAGAAGTTGCCTACATGGTTGGTCACGATGTCCTGAATTAAGAACATGTTACGCGCATGCACTTCGCGTGCTAACGCTTGGTAGCTTTCCATGTCACCAAAGTGCTCATCCACTTTTTGGAAATCGCGCGCCCAGTACCCGTGGTAGCCGCCGTAGTTTTGCTCTGCATCCCACCATTGGTTAGCAACTGGCGGAGTAATCCAGATCGATGTGGCACCGAGATCTTCGATGTAGCTTAACTTATCACTCACACCAACGAGGTCGCCGCCGCTAAATTTTTTATCCGAAGTCGGATCGAATTCGTTTTGCCCTTGATCATTAAGAGCGCTGTCGCCGTCGTTAAAACGGTCGATCATCAGGAAGTAAATGATTTGATCTTGCCAATCAGGAGATGCCACGTGGCTGCCTGTATCGACTGGTGTGGTTTCGTCGCTTCCACAGCCAGAAAGAGCAAGAGCGATCGCTAAAGGAAGTATTTTTATTTTATTCATTGGGTTAGGTAGAGTTTCAAACACAGTTTTTGCCTCCGTTATGCAGCAATGCAGAAACGATAAAGCAAAGGTTTGAAATTGAGAGTGTCATCTCACGCCAAAAAAGACGTGAAATGATGTCACGAAGTGATGGTTTTGATCTGACCGACAGTTTTAATTGAGCGGTTGCACAATAGGATATTGTATCGGGTAATGCTCTTTCGCGAGCTCGTTGTCGGATTCATCATAAAGGCGGAAACGGCACTGCTTTGCAGTTTGAGTGAGCGATAATTGCAGCACCCAACAAGCATAATGTAGCGAGTGTTTGGTTAAGCGCATTGCGTGAGGTGTGGGATCATCATCGACGTAACAGTCAATCCTCGCAACGTTTTCAAGTCGGCATGCCAGTTCGATAAAGAGCGTGTATTGCGCCCCAATATTAATAAGCTGCCGAGTCGGGACAATGTATTCCGTGGCACCAATTAAAAGCCCCTTAGAAACCACATAGTCACGCTGGTGGTTATTCTCAATGTAACGTTCCCCATCGACTTCATAACAAAGGCGAAAGGTAAGGGGGTGCGCTACCGGAAGTTCGGTCGTTGCCCAGAGTTCGATGCCATGACTTAAAAAGCGCTCGAAGAAGGCTGGGTAGCGACGCCACGTGCCATCACGGTCACGGCATTCTACCGAGACCACTTTTTCAAACGCAATATTGTCCACTTCCATCCAGATTTTGCCGACAGGTTGGTCGATGTGGTTATCGTCGAAGGTATTGGCTTTGGCGTAGTATAAGCGGATCGGTTGTTGATTTAGTTGAGTTCGGTTATCCAAACATTGTTGGCGATATTGCATGGGTGAAAACGGATACCAACGACGAAAAGTGCGGTGAAAGTTCGAAGGTTCTTCATAACCAAGTTGATAGGCGATTTGCTGCGTTGTGAGTTGGGTGTCGGCAAGCAAAGTGAGTGCTTGCTTTCTTTTAGCGAAATCAACGCATTGAGAGTAGCTCATTTGCTTCTCTTGCAGTCGACGTTGCAAGGTGCGTTTGGAGACGCCCAGTTGCCTTGCCGCTTGCTCTAACTTGAGCGCGTAATTGCTGTTTTTGATGAACAAGGCGTTCAAAACACTCAGCAATTCGGGTTGCTCAATTGGCTGGTGAGAAAGCAGCAAATAAACATGTTTCACCAGTTCAAACACGCTTGAACTCGTTTTAGAATCTCGCGTTTCCCCTAGAAAAATATCGGCCGCGAATGGATTGCTGGCTTGAACTTGTACTTGTATTGATTCGCTTAGCTCAAGCATCTCCAACTGCATTCTGAGCAAGCCAAACACCGATTCCGCCCAATTTGGCATATCGCCCGTTCTGCATTCTACTTGCAGATGGATTTGGGCATCACCATGTTGAAATGTGACGTACAAACGGCGGTCGAATAATGAGACACTTTTACTCCACCAAAGCAGCCCTTCTTGGAGGTTAGGCGCTTCTTTCAACATCATACATTGCAAGGCCACCAACTTCTCAATGTGCCAATATTCGCCAGCAATTCGAAGGTGATTGTGACCGAGCTTTTTGCACAGAAAGGATGTAATAATGTTATCTTGAGGCAGCATGAGTTGAGTTTGGTTGCGAGCAAACATGCATTATTGCTGAAAAGATGAAGAAGTTCAGTGAGAACGCTCAAAGCCTTTCTTATCGTTTTATTTTCAAATTTATTTTGAAAATGTTTTTAATCGAAATCGGTTTTTCCCTTTATCTCATGAGGTTATGCTGTTACACAGCTTAAATTCATTAATTGGAGAACCTCATGGATATCGTACAAGCTGCAAAATCTCGTTACTCAACGAAAGTGTTTGACCCAACGCGCAAGCTACCTCAAGAAAAAATCGACGCAGTTAAAGAGCTGATTCGTTTTAGTCCATCGAGTGTGAACTCCCAGCCTTGGCATTTCATTCTGGCAAGCACAGAAGAAGGCAAGCAGCGCATCGCTAAAGCGGCGCAAGAGAATTACGCGTTTAACGCGGCGAAGATTCTCAACGCTTCTCACGTATTGGTGTTTTGTGCAAAAACAGGCATTGATAACGACTACATTGAAGCGCTAATGGTGCAAGAAGAAAAAGATGGTCGATTCCCAACTGAAGAAGCGAAAGCGGCTGTGCGCGGTGGCCGTAGCTACTTTGTGAACATGCACCGTTTTGATTTGAAAGATGCAAACCATTGGATGGAGAAACAAGTTTACCTCAACGTGGGTACGTTGCTGTTGGGTGCTTCGACGCTAGAAATCGATGCAGTACCAATTGAAGGGTTTGATCCAAAAGTGCTGGATGAAGAATTTGGCTTGCGTGAAAAAGGTTATACCAGTGTTGTGATCGTGCCGCTTGGCTACCACGCGGAAGATGACTTCAACGCGAAAACGCCAAAGTCTCGCTGGGACGCAGAAACCGTATTCACCGAGATCTAATTCGAGCTTACTTACAGGTGACGTAGCACCCCGTAATCAATATATAAATCGCAAAAGAGTGATAAAACGATGATCCACTTAGTCGCAGAAGTGAAAGCCTATCCAGATAGTAAGGATCAGGTGGTGAATTTGCTTGCTGGTTTACTAGAGCCAACTCGTAAAGAAGAAGGCTGTTGCCAATACGAGTTGTATCTCGACGAAAAAGTTGATGGCCTATTTATGTTCCAAGAAATCTGGGCGTCGCAAGAGGCCTTGGATAAGCATTTGCAAAGCCCGCATATGGCGACGTTTCTTGAAACATTGGAAGAGAACGATTGGGTTGAATATACCCAGATTCGTCCTCTTCGATTTATCGCCTAATGACAGAAGGTTGCCAGCACGTTGGCGCGTTGCTGGCAGCATTTTTGTTGGATAAAGTCGCGGAAAGTCCGAATCGTTGGCGTCAATAACCGACGATCGGCACATACCATGTAGAGCGGCACTGGGCCGCAATCCCACTCTGGTAACACTCGTACCAATCTTCCCTCGATTAAGTCTCGGCTAATGTCCATCAATGATTTATTCGCAATGCCTTTGCCTTTGATCGCTAACCGGTGTGGCAAGTCACTATCGTTGCTCAACAAGTTACCGCTGACCACGATTTGTTCTTTCTCGCTGCCACGCGTGAGCGTCCATTTGTTGTAGACCGAATCCGCGACCATGTAGCACAAGCAATTGTGTTGCGTTAAATCGGCAGGAGAGGTGAGTTCTGGATGTGTAGCTACGTACTCTGGCGATGCACATAATATCCGTTCGTTTGACCCACACAATGCCAATACGACCAGATTGGAGTCGGCCGGTTCGCCGTAGCGAATCGCAATATCGACAGGCTTGGTGTACATATCCGTCAAGCTATCGGACAGCTCTAGTTTAATGGAAACATTTGGGTAGAGATCGATGAACTCATCCACCCAATCGAGCAACATATTGCGACCAAAATCGGAGGGCGCAGTAATGTGCAGTTGACCAGACAACTCCCCGCGCGCACTTGAGATCTGATCCAACCCCTCTTGCAATGTTGCCAACGCTTGCGTGGTTTTGTCTAAAAACAGTTCGCCCTCTGAGGTTAAACGCAGGCTTCGGGTGGAACGCACAAACAACGGGAAACCGATTTGCCCTTCAAGACGCTTAATCGATGCGCTAATGGCGGCAGGTGTCATGTCCATACTGTTAGCGGCTTTTGAAAAGCTGCCTTGGCGCGCGGTTTCGACAAAAATATTGAGGTCGTTGAGGGCTTTCATAATGAAAAGGGCTTTTAAGAAGTTTGGGCTACTATAGGGGAGAGTCGTAGGCCAATTCAAGGTTAAAACATTAGGTTGCACGGCGAGTTTGAGTTAGATTAGCGCGCAACTTCACTTTACCGGATCAATAGCATGAGCCAACAGCAGCCGAATAACCCACTTCACGGGTTGAGTTTAGAGAAAATCGTCACCCGACTAGTTGAACACTTTGGTTGGAATGGCATGTATGAGCGCGTTCGTGTGAACTGTTTCAAGAAAGATCCTTCAATCAAATCGTCGCTGAAGTTCCTGCGTAAAACGCAATGGGCCAGAGATAAGGTGGAAGCGCTGTACATCGAGACATTCTGCTAACCGCTCTATGGTCTGCAGCAAGCGGTAAGTGGATTCTTAGTCTCGCTTTGGCTCGCTAGAATGACGCAGCTTTTCTTATCGCGTAGGCTGGAAGAGTCGCTCTGCTGATGCGTCTAAAGCGAGATCTCGGATGGTCAAATAGGCTCGTCTGGAATCGCTTTTTTTGATGGTTTTGTAGAGGTCAGAGCCAAACTCGAACCGTCATTCTGAACCGCGAGGAACGAGCGTGATTCAGAATTTACCCTCAGATTGTATTGAGTTTATTCATGGTTCTATGGTCTGCAGCAAGCGGTAAGTAGATTCTTAGTCTCGCTATGGCTCGCTAGAATGACGCTAGTTTTCTTATCGCGTAGGCTTGAAGAGTGGCTCTGCTATTACGTCTAGCGAGATTTCGGATGACTCGCTTGTGCTCGTCTGGGATGGTTTTCTTAGATAGTGTTGTAGAGTTCAGAACCTAAACGAGGTTCGTCATTCTGAACCGCGAGGAACGAGCGTGATTCAGAATTTACCCTCAGATTGCATTGAGTTTATTCATGGTTCTATGGTCTGCAGCAAGCGGCAAGTAGATTCTTAGTCTCGCTATGGCTCGCTAGAATGACGTAGCTTTTCTTATCGCGTAGGCTGGAAGAGTCGCTCTGCTGATTCGTCTAAAGCGAGATTCCGAGTGACTCACTTAGGTTCTTCTGGAATCGCTTTTTTAGATGGTTTTGTAGAGCTCAGAGCCAAACTCGAACTGTTATTCTGAACCGAGAGGAACGAGCGTGATTCAGAATCTACTCTCAGATTGTATTGAGTTTATTCATGGCTTTATGGTCTGCAGCAAGCGGTAAGTAGATTCTTAGTCTCGCTATGGCTCGCTAGAATGACTCTAGTTTTCTTATTGCGTAAGTTGGAATGGTACCTCAGCATCATTCCCGATAGCGATGAAGAAGCGCTGTCGGGAACCTCGCCTTTAATCTCTCGTTTCTTGCTACTCCAAATGATGCGTACTACCCACGGTTCCTTCCAAGTCTAAAATCGACTGGCGAACGTGATCTGGAATCGCAGCTTTAACGTTGTTCTTAAAATCAAACATCACACCAGTGGCGGTCGCGATGGTCGCAATTTTACCCCACTTCTTACTCAGCACTTGGTACTCCATCGTGATGCGATCTTCTTGCATGTCGATTACGCGAGAACCGACTAATAGCGTGTCTGGGTAAGTAACAGGCAATTTGTAGCGGCATTGAGTCTCGCTCAGTACTGGCCCAATTTGCGAGGTCTGCAGGTCGACCAGCAGGTTAATTTTGTTGAAGTAATCTAAACGTGCGGTCTCGAAGTAGCGAAAATAGACCACGTTATTAACGTGTTGCAGAGCATCCATTTCACCCCATGCGACTTTTATCTCTGTGATAACGGGAAAGTCCTTTAACAGTGTGTCCATTTTTATTGCTCCTTTTTCATCTGCTTTGCCACAAATTGCGACGCGACTTATCACTTTGAGCATTTATTCTAGATGTAATCATTTAATATGTAATAAAATTGTTTTTAAAATGTGAAATGAAATAGTGGTTTGATTATGTAAACCAGAAACTTTACATAATCGAGTTGAAGGCGTAAGTTTAACTAAGAGTAACCAGATAGGAGGTGTCTCATGATTGAACTCAAAGGTTTCAACCTCGCAAGAGTTGAGAAACGCATTGATTGGACAGGTGAGCTGTTCAGTTTGAGAATATCTGGCGCGCCTCTTTCCTTTAAAGCTGGCCAATTCACCAAGCTTGCTTTGCTTGATGATGAAGGTAAGCCGATCAGCCGTGCTTACTCTGTGGTTAATGCGCCAAGCGAGCAATTCGATTGGTTGGAATTTCTAATAGTAGCCGACCCTCAAGGACAACTTTCTCCACGGCTCCAAAAGCTTAAATCTGGTGATAGCATTTATGTCGGTGCCACCGCACATGGCGATTTAATCCATGACTCTATTCCTAAACAGGCTCATGACCTGTGGCTGCTATCTACAGGTACGGGGATTGGACCGTTTTTGTCGCTGCTGGATGATATAAACCTACCGCCTCACAATGAGCGCATTGTGCTGGTTCATGCTGTTCGTTTCGAAAAAGATCTGGTTTATAAATACCTAATTGAACAGCTTCAGCAACGATATGAAGGCAGATTAAAGTATATACCGATAGTCAGCAGGGAAGTGGTTGATGGTAAATTACAAGGCCGAATTCCTGAACTCATCGAATCGGGTTTACTGTCCAACGCCGCTGATGCGCCATTCTCAGCTCAGCGTAGCTTTGTCATGATGTGTGGGAATCCACAAATGATCAAAGATACCGTGCCCGTCTTACAAGAGCTAGGCTTGGAAAAGTATCGCCATCAAACCGGGGGAAATATCATTTACGAACGTTACTGGTAGCGTTTTGTTAAATTGATACGGTTATGCTCAAGATGTAATGATTACTTTTGAGATACGACCGCGATTTAGTATGTTCTTAGTTGAATATTATATTGGCAATACCTAAACTGCGCTCACCATTGCGCGTCTGTACACTCAGTCATTCTCGCTTAACCAATTACATTGAGGTGACTGAAGTCCATGTATGCTTTTATCGCGAGCAAGCAACAGAGAATCATTGCTGGTTTTATCGACCTGCTCTTTACGATGGTGGTCGTGTTAATAATTGCATTGAGTATTAACTCTTTTCTTAACGACTTTCAGCTCTCTTTAGCAGATAACCTCACGCTTGTTCGTGAAACTCAGGCGTTTTACTTGCTTTCTTTACCAACGGTTTTAATGATCAACTGGAATGCATTGAGTCATGGGCAAACCATTGGTATGCGCATGATTGGTATTAAAGTTGTAATGAAAAATGATAGTAAGGCAACGAAAGTTACAGCAGGGTTAAGGCTTGTTATTAGCTACTTACTGGAGATGCTCATTCCGGGGATCCCGTTGGTAAATTTGGCATTGTTGTTCTTTCATCCGGAGCGACGTTTGTTGCATGACTTGATCGCCAATACTAAAGTTGTCCAAGTTTCCTAATTTTTTGATCGAAAAAGCCACGTGAAGTGGCTTTTTAATATCGATAAAGTTAACCAGATTTACTGTTGATTAACATATTTCTTAAAGCGAGCTTTGGTTTCTGCGTCTGCTTTTTGGTACCAGAAGTGCAGCATCTCTTCAGCTGTCGAATCCGCTTTAACCGCAGTTGCTCTCACTTGCTTCATATCCGCAGGAACCTTTGCAGGAAGCGTGACTGGCTGCATGGTCGCTGCGCCAGCAAAAGCCACGGCTGCTGCACCGCCAGCTTGGTTATAATCTTCGATTTCACGTACGTAATCACGACCGATTTGCATACCCGGTTTGAGCAACTTGTCTTGGTCAACCGCGATTGCGTTGCCAGAATCATCAACCAGTTTCCAATCTAAGTCTTTGATCTTCTCTTCCGCATCACGTAGGTTGCGGTATTCTGGCATTTGTAGAGTGAGTTCGGCATTGGTCGCGTCAAATCGTGTAACGATAACATCGCTTTCAACACTTAAACGGTCATTACCTTGGTTGAAGTAAGGGGCGAAACGAAATACGACTTGGTTAAGGCCATCAGGTAACGTCAGTGTTCTTTCAGAGGCGAAAAAACCACCCGAAAGATCTGCTTTTTCACCGTTAGCCGCTAATACTGAAACGTTGTCAGGAACACTCACGGTTACATCTGCGAATGCCATGCCACTCATTGCGAGAGCAAGCGCACAAGTTAAAGGCTTGATCAATTTCATTGTTTTTATCCTAAGCAAATTAGTGGTCATCGAGAGTGCATCGTTCATTGCCCGATTGCAACTCCCAAGTGTAATAAGTATGAAAATTTAACAAGAACGTCATTTTTATCGCATTTATTACGACGAAACTGTGATCCAAATAGAATCAAACCGCTGAAATTCAGCGGTTTGATATCATAACTTATAGATTAAATTTCTTTCTAACTTATTGATTTATTAAATGCCAGCACCATGTCCAGGTTCTGATTGGTCATCAGAAGCGTCTTGTTGTTCTGCCATTTCTTCTTGCTGTTGTGCTTTCTCAATGCTCAACCACCAAACAAATAACTCATACCAAATTGCTAGGATAACGGCACCTAAGAACAGACCAACGATGCCGTAGAAAAGCATACCACCGATGGCACCGAGCAGAATCACAGGCATTGGCACGTCGACGCCACGTCCCATTAACATTGGTTTGAACAGGTTTTCAGAAAGAGCCGCAACTACGACCCAAACAGTAAACATGGTTGCTGTTGAGGTGTCTTGGGTCATGTACATGAAGCCAATCACAGGTAGCACTGCGAGCAACGCCGGGAGCTGAGCGATACATAAAATCATTAGAAGCAGTGTGAGTAAACCTGCTGCCGGAACGCCAAATACGAAGAAACCAGCACCGATCAACAGTGCTTGAATCGCCGCTACACCGACTACGCCAAGCAGTACGCTTTTAATTGTCGCAGCGATAAGCGTGGTCCAGCTTTTTGCGTTTTCACCAGCGGTTCGAATCGCGATGGTTCTTAAGCCTGATGCTGCAGATTCAGAGTACGTCATGAAACCTGCTGCAATCGCAAGTGACAAGATTGAAAGCAGTAAACTTCCCAATACGCCCCCCAGTGTACCCAGTAAAGATGTGAGCCCTGCCTTTATTTGTGGCATAAAGGTTTGAATCGCTTGTTCAAGATTAGTAGCGAATAGGGTCCACACTTCGTAGAGCTTATCACCCACGATAGGCCAATCCGCTACGGAAGGTTTTGGCCCTGGTATTTTCACTTGTCCATTTTGTAGTACTTCAAGCGCGTGCGTTGCACCATCCACAATGGAGCCTGATACCATAACAAGTGGCGTGACAAGGAGGGCAATACCAAGTAAAGCAATGGTTGTGGCTGCCAGACCTCTGCGACCACCATATACACGCTGCAATTTTTGGGTAAGCGGCATTAAAGCGACGGCTATAATAGCGCCCCAAATAACCGGAAGGATGAAGGGTTTGATGATGTCGTACGTAAACATCAGCAAGACAAAGATCAAGCCAATGCGTATTGCTGATTCCACCATATTACTGATGAAAAGCTTACTGTCGATTTTTACCGATTGTTTATCCATTTTTGTTTACCTGATGATCAATGTTAGAACTGACGAGACTTGAAACAACAATCGCCATATAAAAAACACCTGTGATGGCCTCTAAATACACCACGACTTGAGCCAGTGGTGTTAGAGGACTAATGTCGCCATAACCGAGCGTGGTTAAGGTAACGAAACTGAAATACGCTGCATTGGAGAAGTTCTGCCCCCAAGAAATCGCTTCCATACCGGTAAAGGCTTCAGGCGAAAACTCAAGCAGAATGAGGTAGGCAATCGCCCACATCAGACCAAGTAGCAAGAAAAGCGCTACCGAGCCAATGACTTTGTTGCTGTTGACATGGCCGGTGAAAAGAATCTGTCTTGCGATGGATTTAAAAGTGCCGAGAAAGAACGCAAAGGTGAGGGCAAGCATCACCACATTCATCTCTCTGATGTCGAAAACGGTCTTGATCACAATCACAAGAACCCAAACACCAAACAGGCTGTAGAGGAAACGAGACCAGGTTTTGTCAAAGCGAAGGCTCGCAAAACAGACGATAAACGTCAGAACCGTGAAAGCCTGAAGTATGTGTTCAATCGTCCCTTCACCTACGACTTGTGCCATCGCACTCCCTAGCAACAAAATCACTAGTGCTAAGGTTAGATAGAAGAAGTTGTTTTCTTCATTAATATTTTTGAGGTTTTTACCAATGACCATGGCTCTTCTCACTTAGTTATTGTTCACTTTCTGCGGATGACTCTTTCATCACCATGATGGACGCAGAAAGCCCGAATCGAAGATCAACATCTTCAGGAAGTTCTTGTAGGGAGATTCGCACCGGAATACGTTGTGCTAGGCGAATCCACTGAAAAACAGGGTTTACGTTTGGAAGAAGGTTGTAGCCGACCGTGCCGTCTTTGGGCGCAATACCCCAACCAATCGAGTCAACCGTCGCGTCAATTGGCGTGTCTGGGTGAGACATCAAAGTGACACGCGCTTGGCTGCCTGGTTCGATTTGCGCAAGTTGGTTTTCACGGAAGAAACCAAATACCCAAAAGCTGTTTTTGTCGATCAGTGCGAGCAGTGGTTGGTTTGCGACCGCTTGCGTACCGTTTCTAATATCGAGGTTAGATACAAAACCATCGACGGTCGCATAAACTTTGGTAAAGCTGAGGTTAAGGCGTGCTGATTTTAGTTGTTCTTCTGCAGATTTGATTTGCAGTAGCGATTCTTCGTAAGCGATTTCACGACGAATCAGATCCTTATGAGAAACTGCGCCACGGTCTTTGGCACGAATGTCTTTTAAGCGGTCATATTCGATTTTTTTACCGCGAGAGCTAACAATGGAGCGCTCCAGTGCTACTTCGGCTTGAGATAACGCAACCTGGTAAGTCGCAGGGTCGATTTCAAACAGTAAATCCCCCGTTTTTACTTCTTGGTTGTCTTGCACCGCGACATTTACAATTGGGCCTGATACGCGAGGAGCCACTTTGATGACGTTAGCACGCACTTGCCCATCTCGTGTCCATGGGTTATTAAAGTATTCCTCAAACTTTTGATAGCCGAGCCAAGCTGCGCCACCAAGAATGACAAGATTGAGTGCGATTACGAATAGTTTTTTCATCTTGTTTGGCACCTAAAATTGAATATAAAAGCTGTCGATGGCCACCACATAACCGACCATGATGGCAATAAACGTCAGAGACGGAAAAGCGATGAAGCGAGACAAACGTGTCTTGTTCAATATCATCACCGTTATCCACGTGGCCGTGACGGCGAGAAAGAGCACGAGTAGCGTAGGAGAAAAGTAAACGTCTCCCCAAGAGAGTTCATGAGGCATTACCGATCCTCCGTTTTGTTTTCATCACTGGTCTCAGCCGGAGTTTCGAGTCGCAAAGGCGGCAATACGCGGTTTTCTTCATTTAAATAACTTCCCCAGTCAGTGCGCTCTGTCATCTGCGTGGCAATCGATTCACTGATGAAAGGTTTGCCTGTTTGGGTTTGCCAGCCTCCACCGAGGGCTTTGTAGAGCGCGACAACTTGGTTCGCAACATTACCTTTGATCGTTGCGTAGCTGTCTTCTGCGCGGGTCATTTTTTCTACCGAGTTAAGCAGACGTTCGAATGAAATTTGTCCGTTTTCGTACTGTGTCATGGATATGTTGAACGCACGAATGGAAGAGTTGACCGATTGCAAGCGTAAATCTTTTTGCTGCAAATACAGGTCATATGCTTCGATTGCATTGGTGACTTCATTAACGGCTTGCAGTACCTTTTTGTTGTAGTTCGTCAGCGTTTCTTGGAAGCGAGCATCTTCGAAACGAATGTTATTTTTCACGCGTCCGTATTGGAAAATGTTCCAACTGAACGTTGGGCCAACCACCATGGTGAGCGAATCGCTAAAACTGAAACTGCTGCCATCGGGAACCGTACTGTCGATACCGATGGAACCGAACAACGAAAAGCTTGGGTACAGAGCGGTTTCTGCCACGCCAATCTGCGCACTTTGCGCGCGAGCTTGCATCTCAGAGACTTGCAAATCCGGACGTCGCATCACTAAGTTAGCATCCACTTGCGTATCCAAAAGCGGTGGACGTGGCACAATGGAACGCTCGTCGGTGCCCGATAGCGCCGATTTTCTGCCCGTCGATTTGAACTGGGCTTCGTACTCAGCGATTTGCTTGTGCATCCCATCCGACTGTAGCAGTCGATCTACTTCTTCTGGTAACAGACCCAGTAGCAAAGCCAACACAGTACGTGATTGCTTCATTGCCACTTCGAGGCTCGGTAACGCTGCTTTGGTGGTGTAGAGTTGGTTTTTAGCTTGTTGAACGTCCAATTCTGTAACGTTGCCAGAGTCGAACTGCACCTGAGTAATACGTACGACACGCTCTTGAATCTCGATATTGCGGCGAGACAGCAAAATACGTTCTTGGAATGTGCGATAGTTGATGTAATTGCGCGCCACTTCGGCGGTTATAGTGACCATGATGTCGTGATACGATGCGATGGATGCGTAGTAACCCGCTTCTGCCGACTCAATACCGCGAGCATACTTGCCCCAAACATCCATTTCCCAAGCAGCATCAAACGACAAAGTGGCGTTATTCACGCCCTGATCATTTACGTAGGCACGCGCTAGGTTTCCTGACACGGTTTGAACTTGTGGGTATTGCAAGCCAGTCGAAATACCAAGCAATGAACGTGCTTGGACAATTCGTAGCCCTGCGGCTTCTAAATCGAGGTTTTGTTTGCTCGCCAACTCAACCAGCTGATTAAGAGTTGAGTCATTAAATTGCTGCCACCATTGTTGTAGCTGTTGCTCTGATTGCTGCGTATCTTTGGCTGCTTTTTGCACCGACCAGTCACTTGGCAGTGGCGCCTGCTTTGGATGAACATAATCTGGTCCTACCGTGGTACACGCACTTAGTCCGAGCAAAGAAAGTATGGCGAGGCTTGGTTTGGTTAGTTTTGGAAGCATCATATCCCCACCTTTAAAAACGCTTCTGTTGTAAGTTCACCCAATCGATATCCTCGTAGGTTTGCTTGCAATGCTTGATTGCTTCGAACACGTTCCGTTTTAAATTCAGCAAGATATAAAAACCGGCTATCTCTGAATAAGAGTAGTCAGATAAATCCAACTCACTAAAAAAATCTTCCAGTTTATCTTCGAATGTTTGGTAATCCTGACTGTATTGGTCGAATACGGAGTCGAGTTCTTGTGTTGCTTGATGGCTGGCTAAAGCGCCTGCCATCAAAGGAATGATGGAATCGCGGTGTTGTTGACGAAGCTGAGTAATCAGCGGATTGGCCATCAACTTTTTCTCGGCGGCCATTAAGATGTTGATGTGATTACTGAGTACATCACACGCTTTGCTAAACGCGCCAATCGCTTCTGGCGTGGTTTTATCAAAGTGTTTGTGGTTGATTTTCGAACCCCAGACTTTGAGCTTTTTCGATGAGACATTGAGTGTCACCAAGTGCAAGGCCCGTTTGAGCGGCGTAATAACCGAGCTGGACTGCTGTTGATAGGTAGTGAACAGCTCTCGGGTATGTCGGAAGTAGCGTTCTTTTATGGTCAAAAAGAGGTGTTCTGGTCGTGAGCTAAACGGGAAGTAGTGCGCGAAAATAATCATGAACACCACCATGTAGAACAACAGCATGATCGTCATGAGGATCCCGAAGTGATAAAACATGTTGTTGTCTAAACCAAGAACAAACAAGCCAATCATATAGAAAATCGTCACTGGCCCGTTAAACAGATAAAAGCCGATAAAGGTGTAGATAAAGATGAACAGGCCAAGTTCTAACCCGAGATCCAATTGCGGAAGAATGAAGACGTAAGAAGGCACCGCGAACAAGAAGCCGAAAGTGAACAGCACAAGCAACAAAATTGGGTGCACAGGCACGAACGACAGCAAAGACATAAACATGGTCGAGAAGACCACGAACGAGTAGCCGCCTGGTGGATTGAAATAAATCCAAATCAGTCCTGCAACCCAATAGGTAACAAAGGTTTTGACCGCAGTTTTAAAGTTTTCTGCGTCCCACCATAGAAACTTGCCTTTCGGTTTCGGCAGTGGCACGTCAAAGGAGACATTGTTCGTCACAGAGTCAATACAGCTAATGCTCTCCGCTAAACGCGACAAGTTTTGATGCATCAGTTCCAACAGGTGACCAAGCGTAAGCGCAGAGCCTTTCTCTAGGTGAGCTGCGTCTTCTAGCAACGCTTGGTTGTATTTGACTTTGAATTCCTGAGCACGAAAAGCGGGCTCTTTTTCGTCCCAGACTTGTTGGCAGGTATCAAATAGCGCGTCAATTTCCGCAACGGCTTGATCAAAGTTGCTGATGCTTTCACGGTCTTGCTGGTGGCTAAAGTGGCTGTGCGCCGCAACGGTCAATTGTTGCGTTACCTGCTTGTTCAAATGAACCGCCAAGCGCCACTCTTTCATGTAGGCCGACACGTCACTGCATTCCACACTGACCGTAGCAAAGCGCTGTTCGAGCGCATTTTGGGCGGCAAACATCTGTTCGATGAGAGTGTCCACGCTAGGTTGTGGCTCTTCAGCTTCTGGATTTTCTTCTCCGCCTTCTTGAGGAGAGATTTGCCCTGCCGATTTTTGCTCGAAATTTTGCAAGATAGCGGTGAACAACGCGCGTTGTGCTTGGTTGAGTTGTTCGATGAGCTGTCTTAGGTTTTGTTCTGTTTTGGTCGGGAATAAGAAAGTCCCCACGAGTGTGTAAACCACCACCCCAAACACCGTCATATAGGCGCGGTCAACGCCATAAAGAAACGCACCTTCTGCGTCACCGCCATTGGACATCATCAGTGTCATCACACCGGTCAGCATGAGTAGCGTAGGATCTTTTTGATAGGCATTACGGAAGTAAAAAATGAAAGAGACCACAACCGACACGCTCAGCATGTACAGCAAGCGATCTTGAGCAAACAACCCCACCAGTAACAAGCCAACCACGGCACCAACCAATGTACCTAACACGCGTAAGGTACCTTTGGCGAGGGATTCACGACGACTGCCTGTGGATGCAATCAGCATCACTGTGGTTGCGGCCGTCGATGCTTGCGGCCAACCCATGGCAAACGGGATCAGATAAGCCAGAGTTAGGCTAAGCGATACTTTAATAGCGAATTTTATTTTGTCGTTCATAGTGTCAAAGTTTGCTCAGGCTTATCGTTATAAGTTGATGAATTTCTTATATGAATAATCAGAATCTTGTTCTGAATAAATTCGGGGGGCGGAATATAGCGGGTGAAAAAGTGTGCTTTGTAAACCCTTTGTCAAAACAAAAAGTGCGTATTTGGCTTGATCTCGTGCTAGCCCTTGGCGTTATTGGTGAAACGCCTAAAACGAGCAAATTCGCGATCTGTGATGATTCTCACTTTTGAAACAAAATCGCTGCATTGTGTGAGCCAATTCTCACCTTATATTCTTCGCCTGGTACCAAAGCAGACCACTTGTACCATCTGCAATGAGCTTTAATGCTTTAAAAAGCATAGATGATGAATGGGTACTTGAGAGGGAAAGTTATTACTTTTTATCGGCTTGCCGATTGTTTGTTTATTTTTTTGGATCGAGATAAAAAAACCAAAGCGATCCCACCAAGAATGATGCCGCTGGTTAAAAGAATATGCAGTGAAAGAGGCTCGTGGAGTACGATGCTGCCGAGTAGTAAAGCAATGGCTGGCACGGAAAGTTGGCTGACGGCGGCTTGAAGTAAAGAGAGCTTACGTACGACTTGGTACCAAAGTGTATAACCAAGGCCAGAGGCAATGGCACCAGATGCGATAGCGAGCAACACTCCGCTCAAAGAAAGTTGGATTGAGGACAAGATTAATGGCGAAAGGAGCACGCCAATTATTGATGCAGCGATGAATCCCCACGTGATGCCACTACTTGGAGAAGGCGCTTGTTTGCCGAGCGCAGTAAACGCAGCCCAGCAAACGCCAGAAATCAACATGAGAAGTGCAGAACTGATATCGGGGCGAGTGGCAGATGGCAACATTAACCAAACAAAGCCAACAATCGAAAGGCCGATACCGATGATTTCGAGAAACTGAAAGCGCTCACCTTGCCACCAATAGATTGCCAGTAACGTCAGTTGCACGACACCAAACAAAAGCAAAGCACCGGTTCCTGTCGCCAGTTGTAAGTACGCGAAAGAGAAAAGGGCAGCGTAACCAAATAACGCCACGCCAGCAAAAAAGCGAAAGCGAGAAGTTGGCCGATCGGTTTTCCACTGGCCTCTCACGACAAGCAATGCGATTAAGATAACAGCGCCAGATATCAATCGAACGAGCGTGAAGCTTCCTGCATCAATTAACCCTTCTGCCAAGGCAATTCGACACAATAATGAATTGGCAGCGAACGCCAGCATTGCAATGGCAGTGAGTAAAAAGGTCGACATCCTTGATCCTTAGCGTGTAAATGAACAGCTAGTGTAGATCCAAAAGAACATTTTTATTAGTTGATAAAGTGATTAGTTATAGCTATCAGAGCAAGAAAGTCATTAAAAATAACCAGAGAAAACCTGACCTTAGCCTGGGTCTTACTGTGGTTGGGAAGGTTGTTTGTACAATGACTTAATGGTGTTTTTCAACCATAGCAATTTGGGATTGTACGCATTGCGTTTATGCCAAATCATGGTAAATGGAATCAGTAACTTGTCTTGTTGAGCTTGGTCTAATGGAATTGGCAAGCACACCAAATCGAGATGCAGCTTTTCTGTGTAACTTTTGCAATAGTGCGGCGCGGTGGTGATCATGTCATGCGTCGGCTGCGCTGCCATAAAAAGAGATTGCTCAAAGTTGGACATCGTCAGCCCGATAGAGCGCTGTAGCCCTAGTTCCGTTAATACTTCATCCAACGCCCAAGTTTCACTTTTTTCCCAAACAATATTGATGTGTTGGTAGCTCAGAAAGGTCTCGAGATTCCACTCTTGCTGTAATGCCGGATGATCTTTATGTAAATACACCATCGGCAGGTCATAAAATAGAATCTCAAAATCCAAGAAATAAGGCAGAAGATCCAACGACTCTTTCGATCTAGGGTGACTTTCTCGGCCGGTAAAACCGATATCCGCCTCGCCCCGAATGATGGCGTCGAGTGAATCGTAATCCCAGTTACTGGTTTTTACTTTCGCTTCAGGGTATCGCTGGTGGATAGCGACGATGAGTCTGTCCAGCACTGTGAGCACTAATGGCGACTCAATCGTGATATCAAAACGCACTCCTTTAGGCGTAATATCGCTGCGTTTTTCTGCAATCTGGCTGCCAATTTGCAGCCATTCTGCAAGATCTTGCTCCATGCTTTGCGCCAAAGGCGTTGGCGCAAGACCTTTAGGTGTTTTGACAAACAAAGGATCATCGAACCAATGACGAAGTTTGTTGAGCGACTTACTTACGGTAGAGGGCGTAACGTTCAGCTTTTTCGAGGTTTTCGAGACGCTTTGCTCTTGCAACAATAATTGCAGAGTGAACAGTAAGTTTAAATCAAGTCGCGCTAGGGATTTCTTCATAATGGGTATCGTGAACAGGCTTTGGAATCAATAGTATTAGAGCAAGGCTGATTACGCTACCTAGCACTAAGATAAACACCAACATATTCAGTGCAGTAACGCCGATGAAACCCATAAACCAAATATAGAACGCGGAACTACAAACTTGAGCAATGCCCAGTAACGAGCTTGCCACGCCAGCTTGTTGAGAGAATGGGCTGAGCGCTTGGCTCATGGCCACGCCAAAGCCACAAGCGAAGCCTGCGCAAATCAGCCCAAGTCCGAACACATAGTAAAAAGGTTGTCCATCATGGAAATGGGCTGCACTGAGCACGATGGCTGAACAAACGAGCAATACTTGAGAGCTCATCATTAAGGTTCGCTGCTTGAAAATCCCCAATGCCAATGGCGCCGAGAACGAAATCAACATACTGATCGTCGCAGTCCCCGCCATGATGGAAGAATAGCCACCGCGATCAAAACCAAGCATACTCATCACAACAATTGGTGAAGCGTTAACAAAGGTCAGGATGGTGGTCACTCCAAGTGCAGTAATGATCAGCCTACTGATAAAAAATCGCTCGAAGAACGTCTCTTGATGGCTCTCTGGCGTTGTCTGTTCTTCACCTTGTTGGCTGGGTAGTGATTCCTTGAGAACAAAAATGGCCAATACACTGACGAGAATGCCCATTCCTGCCATCGTGGTAAACAAACTCGGCCAAGGAAATTTCAGCATAATCAAGTGACCAATCACGGGTGCGATCACTGGAATGATACAGGTGATGCCATTGAGCATCGACAATACTTTCGCGCGGCGTTCATCGTCTAACGTGTCGCGTAAAATCGCGAATGCGACGACATAGCAAGATCCAGCCCCGATGCCTTGGCAAAAGCGAGCAATCAAGAAAGTGTTTGGTTGCTCAGCCATCCCGCCGAGAAAAGACGCGAGCACGAAGATCATCGCGCCGACGACGGCAACAGGCTTTCGTCCCACAGAGTCTGCAATTTTCCCCGCGAATAACATGGTGGTAGCCATGCCAGCTAAATAGATCGAAAACGCAATATGCAACTGAGACTCACTGGCGTTGAGATCTGACGCAATTTGAGGCAAACCAACAAGATACAAATCAATGGCAGTAGGGTAGAGTAAAACGAGTGCAAAACTACAAAGTAAAAAACGGGACATGGAAACCTCTCTATCGAATGGCGAGGATAATAGAGTGCTAAACGTTTGCCTGCGAGTGGGAAATACGACACTAGGTATTTCTATTTACGACATACCCTGTATGAATTGAGCATAAAAACAACAAGGAAGATTATGATTACTATTGAAAAGTATTCGCCTGAGCGACATGAACAAACTTGCGAACTTAGCGTGCTAGAAGAGCAATCGCAGTTTACGGTCGCGGATGTGGGTGAAATGCTTACGCGTCTTGAACCTACAGAACTTCCGCATCTGATTTTGACAGACGATGATGTGGTTGGCTTTTTTCTATTTGATGCAGCTTACAGTGAGAAATACGATTTTTGCCCGGAAAACAGTTTAGGCGTGCGGGCTTTGCTGGTGGATCACCGTCATCAAGGCAAAGGCATCGCCAAGCAAGCCATTCAACAGTTTGCCGATTTCGCCAAACGCCATTATCCCGAGTTTGATGCGCTTTATCTCACTGTGAATTGCCGCAACATACCTGCTTATCAGTGCTATTTAAAATCAGGGTTTGAAGATACCAATGAGCTTTACCACGGCGGCCCAGTTGGACCGCAGCACATTATGAGACAGCCGCTTTAGCTATGAAAAACCAAGGATGGAAAGATGAGAATTGAAATCGACAATTTAGAACGGCCGCAAGTGATTGCGATGTTGGAAGGACATTTACAGGACATGTACGCCACGTCGCCACCAGAGAGCGTGCATGCGTTAGATTTAGATAAGCTCAAAGTACCGGAAGTGACATTTTGGACCGGATGGAAGGATGAGCAACTGCTTGGGTGTGCAGCGATTAAAGAGTTGGATGATCAACATGCTGAGCTTAAATCCATGCGCACCACGCCAGCGGCAAGAAACCAAGGTGTGGCGTCTCAATTATTGATTCATGTAATTGAGCAAGCGAAGCAAAAAGGTTTGCAGCGCTTAAGTTTAGAAACTGGCTCGATGGAATTTTTTAAACCTGCGCGCCTGTTGTATGAAAAGCATGGCTTTGTGTATTGCGATCCGTTTGGTGACTACGAACTCGATCCAAATAGTCAATTTATGACCCTAGAACTGAGCTAGGGTCATTGATTGATAGTGAGTTGAAATTAGAAGTTCAAATTGAAATTGATGGTTGGCGACAAGAGGTTTGAACGTTCGTCAGCCAATCGCTTTCTCTTCTCTTTCAGTCTCTTGGCATTGTCTTTGTCTGGATTGCCATCAAGCTGATTATCGATGACCGAGATTTCAGTATCGATTTGTTGGATGCGTTGCTGGCGTTGATATTCTTGATGACCTAACTGGTAGTTCTCAATGAACTCTTTGCTGCTGCACACACCGTAGTATTCTTTGCCTTCGATACCGACAGTGTACCCATTGTCTGGTGAGCAATATTGGATAGTGCCTTTATCAAAGCCTTCTTTCCATTTCGCTCGGTCGGGTGTCACACCCGCTTCACCACAGTCTTCGGTATAGCTATTGATAATGTTTGGATCGTTGCCATCTCGGCCATCTTGATAACCTACGTTGTACCAGTTCGCCGTTTTGCACTCATCCGGAGACATGCTGGCGCAACCTGAGAGCAAAGTCAGTAAAGCCAGGGGGATTAGCGCTCTTTTCATCAGTGACTGTCCTTTAAATAAAATCGAATTGATAACTTGAGTTTAAAATGAACACTGTTCATATCAATGGTTGAAATCATTGTATTCACAATTGTGGTGACTCATTAATCTAAGTGATAAATTTATTATGCTGAATAGAAGTGTGTTTGATTAGTATTATCCACGAACTGCGCCTTTGCTGCATCAATCCACTAGCCTTGGCCCCAAATTAAGTGATAATACCAACATAAAGATAAACACCGTCAATGAGGCTAAGACATTGAGCGAACAACCCACCGTCCTTATTATCGAGGATGAATCTGCTATCGCAGAGAACCTGATTCATGTATTAGAGATGGATGGCTACCACGCAGAGTGGTTTGCAACAGCAGGAGAGGGCTTAGCTTTTTTGCAGCACAACTCCGCAGCGTTACTTGTCTTAGACGTAGGCTTACCGGATGGCAATGGTTTTGAATTATGCAAAACCATCCGTGAGTTTTCTGATATTCCCATAATCTTTCTCACCGCAAGAAGCGATGAAATTGACCGCGTAGTCGGTTTGGAAATTGGCGCGGATGATTACGTGACTAAGCCATTTAGCCCGCGCGAAATGTTGGCTCGCATTAAACTTCGAATCAAAGCTAAAGCGCCAATGATGGAGGACAAACCAGAGCCTGTAGCTGTTCCAGAACAACCTCATTTGAACCATGATTTAGTTGCGCAGAACTTCGACTACGGTGTTGGCGGGCAAATGCTTGGGCTGACCGCGGTGGAGTTCAAGATCCTCGATAAACTGATTTCTGTCTCTTCCAATGTATTGAGTCGAGAGCAACTTATGATCGCGGCAGACATGGCGCCAGAGGCTGCATATGAGCGTAATATCGATACCCATATCAAAGCCATTCGCAATAAGTTGAAGCCGTTTGAGATGTCTGAACGCATCTGTACCAAACGTGGCTTTGGTTACTTTTACTGCATTAAAGGTGAATGATGAATCGCTGGCCGAAGATCCCGCTTGGACTCAGACTGTTTTTTCTCTACTTCATCTTAGTCGGGATGACGGCTTACATGGTGAGCAAAACGGTTGTCCAAGAACTTAAGCCAACCGTGCGCCAAACCACCGAAGAGACGCTAGTGGATATGGCGAACTTGCTTGCGGTATTGGCGGAAGAAGACGTTGCGAACGGAAAGTTGTCTGAGAGTCGCTTCTCCAAACTATTAACGGCTTATGGACAGCGAGAGCCTCAAGCGCGCATTTGGGAAATCGGTAAAAAAGCGATTAACCATCGAATTTACATCACCGATAAACAAGGGATTGTGATTGCGGATTCTTGGCTGCAAGACGTAGGCAAAGACTACTCGCAATGGAACGATGTTTATCTCACGTTGCGTGGTCAATACGGCGCGCGCAGTACCATCGAAGACCCGAAAGATCCGCTCTCAACCGTTATGCACGTGGCTGCGCCCATTTACCACAAAGGTGAAATCATTGGCAGCGTGACGGTGGCAAAATCCAATCGCTCAGTACAACCCTTCATCGATCTTTCTAAACGCAATGTGCTGTTTTGGATGGTGTGGATGAGTGGTTTAGTGCTATTGGCAGGGGCATTGTTTGCTTGGCGAATTCACTCGGCACTGAACAAGCTAGAAGACTACGCGACCAAAATGGGTGAGGGTGAAAAGGTCTCTAAGCCGACATTTCGTATCTTTTATGAGTACGGCACGCTAAGCGACGCATTAGAGAAAATGCGCAATCAGCTCGATGGCAAACAATATGTGGAAGAGTACGTACAGACGCTGACTCATGAGCTGAAAAGCCCGTTATCAGCGATTAAAGGCGCGAGTGAAATATTACAAATGCCGTTGCCTGAAGAAAAGGTCGCGCGCTTTGCTGGTAACATTGAGCGAGAAAGCGACCGCATGCAGTCATTGATTGATAAGTTGCTAGAACTTGCTCGTCTTGAAAAGCGCCCCGAGCTAGAGCAAGTCGAAGCTATCTCGCTAAAACAAATGGTCAATGAAGTGGTTGAATCGGCGGATGCGCGCTTGAGTGCAAAGTCGGTGATTGCCAACATCCAAATTGATGACCATCTCGCCGTGCTTGGTGATGCCTTCTTACTGAAACAAGCCGTTTTTAACTTGATGGACAATGCGCTGGATTTTGTTGATTCGGAGGGATGCATTGAATGGAAAGCTGAGGTCGCGAAAGAGAAAATGTGCCTGTCGATTTTCAATTCAGGTCCTCACATTCCCGACTACGCGATGTCGCGTTTGACGGAACGCTTCTACTCCCTCGCTCGGGAAAATGGCGTTAAGAGCACTGGGCTCGGGCTGAATTTTGTTGAGCAAGTGATCAAGCTGCACAAAGGTCAGTTACAAGTCGAAAACGTCGATTCTGGCGTGAAAGTGACCCTGATTTTACCAACTCCATAGAAACTCCACATTAGCTCCATTCGTTCTCCAAATTGCTGATTTAGATTACTTCCATCAGCAAATGGAGAATGAAACATGAAAAAGATCCTCAATAACCAACTCGGCACGAAGTTCGCCTTCGTGCTGTTTTTGTTTGTCTTACTGCAAATCCCGCTTTCAATGGTCACAGGGCTGATCTCAGAACGCTCATATCGCCAAGATGAAGTCAGAAACGACATCGCACGCAGCAGCAGCGGCGAACAGCGCATCATTGGCCCATTCATCATGGTTAACTACACCGAAACCAGTTACCGAGATGACAAAGTACAGATTAAAGAGCGTCGTAAATTCCTCCTACCTAGCACTTTTGATATGAGCGCAAATCTGGACAGTTTTGAAAAGTACCGAGGCATTTACCGCGCGCGTTTATACAAAGCACAAGTGGCGCTGAAAGGCACTTTTGATGCAGACGATCTCGCAGCGTTGCAGGGGATTGATATTGAAAACATGAGTCTAGTGGTTGGCATTGAAGACAGCCGCGGATTGATTCGTCTGGATGACATGACCATGGCGAGCTCTGATATCGAAGTCGCACCGGGAACGGGGTTAAATCAGTTACCACAAGGCTTCCACAGTGATCTGACACTTGCAGACCTAAACGCAGAACAACCTTTGGCATTCGATCTTAACTTCTTGCTACAAGGGATGGGACAGCTTCAAGTCACACCAATTGGCAGTCAAACAACAGTGGAGCTCTCTTCAGCATGGGCGCATCCAAGCTTTATTGGTGATTACTTACCGGTGTCGTCAGAGGTATCTGAAGATGGATTTAACGCGCAATGGGCGAGCAACAACTTCTCTACCAATATCGCGCAGCTGTTCCAAAGCTGTTTGTCATCGAATCATGCGTGTCACGAGCTTGAACAGCGACAAATGGGCGTAGATTTGATTGATCCCGTGGACCACTATTTGAAATCCCATCGAGCTGTGAACTATTCACTGTTGGTTATCACATTAGTATTTGCGAGTTTCTTCTTACTGGAGCTGTTCCAAGCGCGTCCGGTTCACCCAGTGCAATACGGCTTTATTGGTCTGGCTTTAGCGCTTTTCTATCTATTGCTGATTTCGATGAGTGAACACCTCGGCTTTAACTGGGCGTATGTGGTGTCGGCAGTCGCATCGACCGGGCTTTTAAGTGTGTACGTGAGCGGTATGTTGAGCAACACCAAAAACGGCGCGATATTTGGAGCATGTTTGCTCACTCTCTACGGATTACTGTTTGGCTTGCTACAAGCAGAAAGCTACGCATTGGTGATGGGGACATTACTGTGTTTTGCGATTTTGAGCTTCACTATGGTCATTACACGCAACGTCGACTGGTACGCCCGAAATAAGAAAGCAGAAGAAAGTGCAAAGGCGAATCATGAAGACGTTTAAGCGAGCAACTCTCACTGGTCAGCCAAGCGATATGGTGGAAGAGACGTCCGCTATCCACCTGCGATTATCTGCAAAAAATGGACTCAAAAGCTTGGTGTGTTTTATCGCATTGGTCGTTATTGCGCTCTATGTTCGAGACAGCTTTATTCGTCCGACATTTGGTGATGTTCTCGTTGTGGTTTGGCTCTACTACTTTCTTGCAAGCTTGTTCTCCATGCCCGTTAACTGGCTGGTTTCACTGGTGGTGTTGATTGCGTTTGCTGTTGAGTTAGGGCAATTGTTACAGGTTACGGTTTGGCTTGGTATCGAATCTTCATCGCCTCTGGCTGTAATTTTGGGCGCCACATTTGATTGGAAAGATCTGCTGGCTTACTGCATCGGAGGTCTACTGTGTTGGTGGATGGAAAAGAAATGAAAACCGAAATGAAAGCCATTGTGCTGCCAGACCGACTTCGACATTCCAAACGAGGTATTCGTAAGAGGCTCAAAATCAGTTTACTCAAGCGCGTGTACCTTTGGTCACTGACCAATAGAGAACTGCTGTAAACCTCGCCTCTTTATATGAAATACAAAAAGGGAATCTTAACTCACCGGCGCACAGGGTGAGTTAAGATTCCCTTATTATTGACTAAGATATTGAGTTCTTACTTTTAATTAACTTTCAAATGAAAGTTTCTCGCCGAACGTCTCTTTCCAGTCTTTATCGAACTGCTCAACCGCCGGTTTTACTGCTGGGTGAGTGAACATTTGTGCCGCCACATCGGTTGGTAATGTAATGGCTTCGATACCCAGTTTCATCACTTCCATCGCTTGTTGAGTGTTCTTGAAGCTGGCTGCCAAAATCTTCGCTGGTAGTTGGTTCTGATCGAGCAACAATTGAAGATCCGCGACCACTTCAACACCGTTGCCGTTCATCGCATCAATGCGGTTTACGTAAGGTGCTAGGTAGTCTGCACCGCACAGTGCCGCTAGGAAACCTTGTTGAGCTGAATAGATAGCGGTAGCAAGAACCTGAATTCCCTCTTTTTTCATTAGCTTAATCGCTGCTAAGCCGGTTTCTGTTGCTGGCACTTTTACTACCATGTCGTAAGGCAATTCATTCAGTTGGCGTGCTTCTGCCACCATACCTTCGACGGTTGAACTCACGACTTGAGCGTGAAAGCGAGGTGTACCGCCAAGTGCTTCTTGCATGCCTGCTAGGGTTTCATTCAGTCCCTGTTTTGACTTCGCCAAAATGCTTGGGTTTGTCGTCACGCCTTTTAGCGGTAGGCACTGGTTAAAGCGTTTTACTTCTGCCACATCAGCAGTATCTAAATAAAGTTCAATCATGGTTTCTACCTTAAACAAAATCTTCGTTTTGATGATGGGATCACTATAGATCTGACAATCGAACGAGATCTTGATTTTGATCAATTGAAATTTCATTTGAAACTATAATAATTTCATTAAATGAAAGTTAAGTGAAACTTGTAAACGCTCAAATGAAGCTTTCAGTTCGAACAAAGAAAAGCCGCTGATAAGACTTAACCAGCAAGAAACGGATTAAGTACACAGCGGTAGCACAGACCAAGAGGCAAGCAGAGATGTATTTCAATATCCAACGATTCTCTACCCATGATGGCGATGGCATTCGTTCCATTCTTTTTCTTAAAGGATGCAGCTTGTCTTGCCCTTGGTGTCAAAACCCAGAAAGCCGCAGCGAAAAGCATTCACTGTTGTTTGATCAGCGAAGCTGCATGGAAGATTGCCAGCTGTGCGTTTCTGCGTATCAAGCTACAACTCAAACCACGGCGGGTAGTGAAACGGTGAGCGATGGTATTCAACGCATCGACAACCAAATCATCATCAATCGCAAAGCCATCAAAGAAGACCAACTGATCGCGCTGCGAAACGTCTGCCCTACGCAAGCACTGACCGTTTGCGGTGAAGAGGCGAAATCAGACATGCTGTTCGACACCTTGATGAAGGACAAACCTTTCTACGACCAAAGCCAAGGTGGCGTGACCTTCTCCGGTGGTGAGCCACTCATGCAAGCGGATTTAGTGGCAGAACTCGCGCAGCGTCTGCATGACAACCAAGTCTCTACCGCCATTGAATCGTGTATGCATGTGCCGTGGAAGAACGTCGAAAAAGCCGCGCCGCATATTGATTGTTGGTTGGCGGATTTAAAACACACCGATGAAGAAAAGTTTCTTAGCTGGGCGAAAGGTTCACTGAAACGCATCAAAGACAATTTCCGAAAACTGGCACCTATCGCGAAACGCATTGTGATTCGCGTTCCCGTTGTGCCGGGGTTCAATGACACCATCGAAGAGTTGAAAGACATCATCGATTTTGCGGCTTCACTAGAAAGCTGCCAAGAACTTCACTTGCTGCCGTACCACACGCTCGGCATCAATAAATACCGTTTGCTCGATATGCCTTACGAGTGTTCTGACAAGCCACTAAACAAACCAGAACTGCTAGAAAGCGCCATGCAATACGCAAGCGAAAACACCCAACTTAACGTGATTGTAAGAGGTTAACTATGGACCTGAATTACCTTCCTGAGCGTATCAAAGCGCACAAATCGGCACTGGTAAATATCGTAACGCCACCTGTCTGTACCGAGCGTGCAGAGGCATACACTCGTGCTTATCAAGCAAACGAAGACAAACCTGTAATTGTCCAACGTGCGCTAGCATTGCAAGAGCACTTACGCACTCGTACTATTTGGATTAAACACGATGAATTGATCGTCGGTAACCAAGCGAGCAAAGTGCGCGCTGCGCCTATTTTCCCAGAATACACTGTACGTTGGATTGAAGCGGAAATTGATGAGCTAGCCGACCGTCCTGGTGCAGGCTTTGCGGTCACTGAAGAAGATAAGCAAAGCATCCACAGCATCACACCGTACTGGCGTGGCAAAACCGTTCAAGACCGTTGTTATGGCTTGTTCACTGATGAGCAGCAAGAAATCTTAGCCAGCACCATCATTAAAGCTGAAGGCAACATGACTTCGGGTGACGCGCACCTTGCCGTGGATAACGAGAAAATCTTGAAGCTAGGCATGAACGGCTTGCTAGAGGATGTTCGTCAGCACCGTGCTAACAATGATGCTTCGACCTTTGGAGGCTTGAAGAAAGAGCAGTTCTACAAGTCGGTCGAAATCGTACTGCTTGCGATTCAAGAGCACATGGTGAGCTACGCTGAATTGGCGGCAAAAATGGCGTTAGAAGAGACACGCCCGCTGCGCAAAGCTGAGTTAGAAAGTATTGCGGCAAACTGTCGTCATGTCGCGAGCCACGCGCCAGAAAACTTCTGGCAAGCACTGCAATTGAGCTACTTTGTTCAGTTGATGCTACAAATCGAATCGAACGGTCACTCGGTTTCTTTCGGTCGTATGGACCAATTCCTCAACGAGTTTTATGTTCGTGATATCGAAAACGGCGCGATTGAAAAAGACTTCGCATTAGAGTTGCTGCAAAGCTGCTGGTTGAAGCTGCTTGAAGTAAACAAGATTCGCTCTGGCGCGCACTCAAAAGCCTCCGCAGGTTCTCCGCTGTACCAAAATGTGTGTATCGGCGGTCAGAAGTTGAATGAAAAGGGTGAGCCTGAAGACGCAGTGAATCCCCTTTCTTGGGCGATTCTGGAATCTTGTGGCCAGTTACGTTCGACGCAACCTAACTTGAGTGTGCGCTACCACGAAGGTTTGAACCAAGAGTTCTTAATGGGTTGTATCGAAGTGATTAAATGCGGCTTCGGTATGCCTGCGTTCAACAACGATGAAATTGTCATCCCTGAATTCATCAAGCTTGGTGTAGAGAAAGAAGACGCTTACAACTACGCCTCTATCGGCTGTATCGAGACGGCGGTTCCGGGCAAATGGGGTTACCGTTGTACGGGCATGAGCTTCATTAACTTCGCTCGTATCCTGCTCGCTTCATTGAACGAAGGTGTGGATGCAACAGCGGGTAAAGCCTTCTTGCCGCACGATAAGTCATTAGCAAAAGGTAACTTTGAGAACTTTGAGCAAGTGACGGCTTCTTGGGCAGAGCAAATCCGCTACTACACCCGTAAATCGATTGAGATTGATACAGTCGTCGACAGTGTGCTTGAACAGCAGGCACAAGACATCTTCTGTTCAACGCTGGTGGATGACTGTTTGGCTCGCGGTAAAACCGTGAAAGAAGGTGGCGCGAAATACGATTGGGTATCTGGCTTGCAAGTCGGTATCGCAAACTTGGGTAACAGCCTAGCCGCCATCAAGCACCTTGTTTTCGATGATGCGCAAATCACCCAACCAGAGTTGGCAAAAGCATTGGCAGAAGATTTCGACGGCATGGAGAACGAGCAGCTTCGCCAACGTCTTATCAACTTTGCACCAAAATACGGTAACGATGATGACGCAGTAGACCAACTACTGGCAGACGCGTACCAAGTGTACATTGATGAGCTAGAGCAGTTCGTTAATACGCGTCATGGGCGTGGTCCAATTGGCGGCGGTTACTACGCAGGTACATCAAGTATCTCGGCAAACGTCCCATTCGGTGCTTCAACCATGGCAACGCCAGATGGCCGTAAAGCGAAAACACCATTGGCAGAAGGTGCAAGCCCGTCATCTGGCTCAGACCGTTTAGGTCCAACAGCGGTATACAACTCGGTCGGTAAGATCCAAGCGAATAAGATCCTTGGTGGCGTGCTGCTTAACCAGAAGTTAAGCCCGGCGGCGGTTGAGTCTGAAGGGGATCAGCTCAAGCTTTCTATGTTGATTCGTACCTTCTTCAACCACCACAAAGGTTGGCACGTGCAATATAACATCGTCTCTCGTGACACCTTGCTAGCTGCGAAGAAGAACCCAGAGCAATATCGTGATCTTGTTGTGCGAGTTGCAGGCTACTCAGCCTTCTTCACCGCGCTATCACCAGATGCGCAAGACGACATCATCGCACGTACCGAGCACGAGCTGTAAGTACACTCACTAAGTAATACGAAAGGCACCGATTGGTGCCTTTCGTTTGAATACTTAATCCGCAAATGACTATACCTGAACGCATTAAAGCTTGTGCAAAATGGTCACGCATTTCTTCGTGACGTTGTCGTACTCTTTCGTCATGTAAGCGGTAGTGATCGCGCCCTCTTTCATGATGCAAATGGCATCGAGTAATGAAGCGTTGTCTGATTTGAGATAGCGTTGAATTAGCTCTCTGACTTGCTGCTTATGGTAGCGGCAATACGTTGCGATCTCGCCACTGTCGTCACTGAATTCCGCGGACGTATTGATGAAAAAGCAACCGCGAAACTCGCCCAGCTTTTCTTCAGAGCCATGAAACCAGCCGTTGAGTGCTGTAAATAACTGATCGATCACCTCCGCGCACGTTTGTGCTGAAGAAAGCTTTTCCTCCAACCATTCCATAAATACTTGGTGGCGTTGTTCTAATGCGGCGATGATAAGCGCTTCTTTGCTCTCAAAATGGTTATATAGCGTGCGTTTAGCCACGCCGGAAACATTGAGGACTTCATTGATGCCAATAGAGTTGATGCCTTGTTTGTAAAACAGTGACAAAGCTGTGTCGATCAATAACTGTTTCTTTTTGTTCATAACTATGTCCTCAAAAAGTTCCATAAACACATATTGACAAAGGTAGACAGATTTGTCTATTTTATTTTGTAGACAATTCGGTCTACTTTGAGGTGTTTATGAATAATTTAATTTTATCGTTGGTTGCCGGGCTTGGCGCTACGTTGGCTATTGGCGTATTGTCCTACGCTGAGGTATCACTGACGGAGGTTGTACTCCTGATGGCACCATTTGGTGCTACCGCAGTACTGGTGTTTGGGGTGCCTGGCAGTCCTCTTGCTCAACCCAAAAACGTGATCATTGGTCACTTCATCACGGCCTCTATCGGTATTGCGTTTAGCCAGTATGTTGACGTCACGCCGGTCACGCTCGCGATTGCGACGGGGCTAGGTGTTTCTGCGATGCTGATTACGAAGACCACTCATCCACCTGCGGGTGCAAATCCAATTTTGATCATGGCGTCTGGGCAGGGATGGAGTTTTCTCTTCACGCCTGTCCTGATTGGCGCGGTAGTGATTGTTCTGGTCGGTAAAGGGTTACAGTTGCTACAAAGTCAGTACCTAAACCCTCGACTGAATGGTCAGAAGACCTAGTCGGATTGTAGTTAGAGCCGCGAAAGGGAGTGATCTCTTTTGCGGTTTTATCTTTTGTCGGTTTGCAAAAACAAAATCTAATTCTCTCTTGGTATTCAGTCGTATACATCAACATGGTAGTTAAATTGGTACAATGCGATGAACAGAATCCAACCTAAGAAACTATTGCATAGTAAATGGACGGCAATTTCACCTAAAAACAAAGAGAAGCATTTTGTCGTGACGGAAATGGAACTAGATGAAGATGGTAACGTTGTGAGATGTGTCATCGAGGCTGTCATGAGTAAACGCGACCGAGAGATGAACTGGCAAGACCTAAAAGACTCTGAGCAATGGATGCAAGGGTGGAAGTGAGTGACGCTTCGTTGTTGGGCGAATCAAGCAGAAACCTGCGTTGCGAGTAGGCAAAAGTGGTGCTATCTGATACGTTGATAATTCGTTCTAACGCCCACTCAAAGGATTAATTATGATTGATTTCGACAATTCCTCTGTATTTAAGCTTAAGCCCATTGACGTTTCTAATGCCAGAGAAGACTTCCTTAAGTTCTTGATTGATGGTGAGACTATTTTCGCTGTTTTTAAAACAGTTCGTGACCAAGTGGTGTTTACGAACAAGCGAGTGATAGCGGCAAATGTGCAAGGGATTACCGGCTCAAAAGTGGATTACACTTCTTTGCCTTACAGTAAGATCAATGCATTTTCTATCGAGACCTCTGGTACTTTTGATTTGGATTGTGAAATCGAGTTCTTCATGAGTGAGGTGGGAAGAGTGCGTTTTGAAATTAAAGGCTCGTTTGATTTGATTTCTTTCAACCGTATGGTTAGTGAGTATGTACTAGGTTAAGGGATTAGAAATGAGAGCTTCGCTGAGAGACAAAATTATAGAGATCTGTGACAAAAAGATCGCGAGTAAAGGTGAATTGGTTGGTCTCTCATTTTATGCGTTTTTCGCTAATAAAAATGACGACCCAGAGCTGTTGATGGAAGCGGCTACGTGGTGGATTCAGACTCATCAGCTCGACCACTTCGAAAAAGCAGTAAAAATAAAATCAATGGTCGAGTCGGGGAGCTAAATTAAAAAAAAGAAGTAAAGAAAGCAGACAAATGCTAATAACGTTGCGGACAAAACAGGGTAGATAATGTAAGAGTCCTGCTTGTTGGTTCGTTGAAAACATAGCGAAACAAGTAAGACGTTATAAACAACAAGTAACAAGCTGATCATGGTTCCGCTGTTTAATGTCATACTTGATAGCTGAGTTAAGAAAAACGCCAATAAAAGGTAATCGAAGACAATGAGCCATAAAAAGGCTTTCTTTAGTAAGTCGCTTTTTCTTTTTTCGGATGATGTTATGTGCATATAGAACTCAACTAAAAAGTCACAGTAACAGAGGCTTTGGTTAGAGAGGTCACCATCAGAGTGGTGACCTTTTAAGATTATAATTCTTGAATTTTTACTTCGTTGGTGGCGGTATCGCCGGAGTAATTGATGACTTCTTGACGAATGACTGGTTGGTTAAATTCAGCCTTATCTTTCGCTTTTTGCAGTTCACTTTCTTGGTGGTTGCCAAAAAGGGTCTCAAGCACTTTAGCGGCAGGAGTCGTTAAAACAAACAGCTCAATACGACGGTTTTCGCTAGAATCTGGCTCATCAGGATTAAGCAGCGCTCTATCTGACATACCCGTTACCTGCATTACTCTATCGTCCGGCATACCGCCTTCAACTAACGTATTTCTTGCTACGTCTGCTCGAGAGGCTGATAACGCCCAGTTAGATTGACGACCAAAACGCTTTTTAAATGGAATTGCATCTGTGTGTCCGCTGATGATCAGAGGGTTGTTAACACGATGAAATACAGGTGCTAGTGCGAGCAGTAAATCTTCAAAAAAAGGAGTAAGTTCTGCACCACCACGGCTGAACATGTGCTGTTTGTAATCATCTTGAAGGACGATACGCAAACCTTGTGGTGTCACCGTGACGTTTACATTTCCCTGCGCATTAATTTGGGCAGTCATTTGCTCAATTACTTTCGCTAGTGCGGCAAGTTGCTCTTGAGTATCGAAGTTACCAGGAATCAAAGAATCAATTTCTGGTCCATCCCCATCACCTTTGAAGTAAGAGCTTACCACATGGTTGGAGTTGTGTTTACTTGGCACAGAAGAGTCCTGTGCCAAGTCGATAGGAGAAATACTTTGTGACGTATCAAATGGGTTGCCGTAACTCTTGTCGAATACGCTTGAACTATGCAAGTGGGCAACAATCGCTTTACGCTCTTCTTTGTCTACCACCTGCATAACCCAAAGTACAAGAAACAGCGCCATTAGGGCGATCATGAAGTCAGCAAACGCGACTTTCCACGCGCCGCCATGAGACGACTCATCATGGCTGTATACTTTGGCACGTTTGAACACTACATGCTCTTGTTTTTGCATTATCCCTCCTGTTCAGCTAACCACTTCTCCATTTGGTTGAATGTTGGTTTGATGTCTAGCTGAATATGTTTACGACCAGCGTCAATGGCGAGCAATGTCGGCTTTTTCGCTACGTAGGCAACCAAGGTTGCACGAACGCACTCAAAAGCAGTCATATTACGTTTTACTCGCTGAGCCATGGCGTTACTTAGTGGATCTAAGCCACAGTAACAACCGAAAATACCAATGAATGTACCAACGAGAGCTGCCGCAACGTGATAACCAATCATAGCGATTGAGCCATCAATAGCTTGCATGGTGATAATGATGCCACCAACTGCTGCAAGAATACCGAAGCCAGGTAGTGCTTCTGCTGTACGCTGTAGTGAGCGTGAAGGTAAAAGCATTTCGTTCTGTATTGCTTCGATTTCTTGCTCTAGCAGTCCCTCTAATTCATGAGGCGACATCTGTCCCATTGCCATTAAACGTAAATTGTCAGTAATGAAAGAAATTAGGCGATGATCTTCTGCGATCGTCGGGTAAGCGAGGAACATAGAGCTTTGCTCCGGAGCCTCAATATGAGAATCCAGAAATTTGTATCCGCGGTTTCTCGCTGTCTCTAGCAAGTTGTTGAGTAGTGCCATTAATTCCATGTAGTACTCATGCTCTTCTGTTGGACCTTTAATGGTCGCTGGCACTTGGCGACGCATTTCTTTCAGTACATGAGGCGGATTACCGATGATCAAAGAACCAGCAGCGGCGCCAATAATGATAAGGAATTCGGCTGGCTGCCAGATAGCACCTAAGCTACCACCGGCCCACATATATCCACCGAAGACGCACACCAGGATAGTGAGCACTCCAAAAAACTTTTGCATCTTGTGACTCCTAAGAGGACATTAATTGGTTGAGTTGTTTCAGCGCTTGTTTGTGAAGCTGACATATACGAGGTGGTGTCAGATCCAATACCAGAGCTATTTCGTGTAAGTTGAGTTCATGTTGATAGAACAGAGTCAGGAGCAGTTGATCGCGCTTAGGTAATTTACCCAAAGCACTGTCTAAACTACGACGAATATGTTCATGTTCCATGCCATCGTATTGCCCGCCAATGTAGCTATCACCGCTGCTCTCCATCAGTTGGTCAAGGCTTTGCATCTCGCCTGCGAGAGCGGCATTTTGGCGGTTGTAATAATCTTGCTCATTCGTCCCTAAAGCCTGGATGATTTCGGCATCCGTTGGCATTCGACCTAACGTTCGAGTGAGATCTCGAGTCACGTCGTTGAGCTCGTGGGCTTGTTGACGAGTCTTACGTGAACGCCAATCTAGTCGGCGTAATTCGTCTAAAATAGCTCCCCGAACTCGACAAACGGCGAAAGCAGGAAAGTGAGGATCGTCAACATCGCCATATCGGCGTCCAGCCTCGACTAGAGCGATAAGGCCTATCTGCTGCATATCTTCAATACTACAGTGAGAAGTGGCATGAACGCGCAGCTGGTTAACTACGCGTTTTACCATGACCTGATGACGTTGTAGCAATGCGTTTTCATCAATTGGTCGTGACGGTGTTGTCACTTCCTCTTCTGTGGTGTAAGTGTCTTGTACATTCATGTCTAACATGGTTGTGCTCCGTTATTGCACAACATATTTAGTCAACAAAACATCGTCGATTTCTCGGACGATGTCTGTTTTAGCAAAAGCGAGTAGAAGCGTTTGCTTCACTTCGTCTTGCAGAATATCGATGGCACCCGCTTGCTGTAACTGATCAAACGTTTTGTCGCTAAACAGTTTTAATAGAGAGTTTTGTACCATAGGCATGTATTCATCGATCTCTTTGATACGCTCTGGGCGGCGTGTCTCAATTGCCAGTTCTAGCATCACAAAGTGAGTCTGTTTCTTGCCTTTAACGGTCAAAACGACTTTGTCCAAAGGATGGAAGCTAGGACCTTTGCTTGTCGGTTGTTCTGTGACCAAAAAAGACAGTGGAGAGTCTTCGATCAGTGAACCAGAGTCAGGTGACTCTTGAGCGTGTTTGTTTAAGTACCAGATTCCGCCCATAATTGTGACGGCCGAAACGAGGGCACTGGTGATGATCATGGCGATAAACAGGGCGATCATTTGTTGTTTGGTCATAACCTTTTTCCTCGAAGATTCACTAAGCTTGAGTGCTTAGCCAGTGTTCTGAATAGTTAGTTGTTGTCGTGGTTTGGAATGCACCAGATTCTCGTGCGGCGAAAATATTGGCGTCTTCTTCGTTAGCATGTGGGTCATTTCGACCTTGGTTTTGATCAGAGCCAACATTGACATCGACATGAACGAAGTTTTGCTCTTGTAACTCAGTACGCAATCGTTCCGAAACTTGCATTAAAGCTTCTCGTGTTGCTGCGGCATTGGCGTTGATGTGGACACTCAATCGGTCACCTTCAACACGTACAAGTAAATCCAATTTCCCTAAGTCTGGTGGGTCTAGGCGGATTTTTGCTTCTTGTACATTTTGTTGAGCTTGGAGCGTCACGCGATCATGTAATACTTGCATCATTTGCTCCCCCCACTTTCCGGCAGTGGTATCAACACGCACCGCTGCCCACTCAGAGCCTTGAGCTTGAACATGACTCGTCGCAACCGGTGAATGTGCAGGTTGTGTTGTAGGAGCTTGTGCTTGAAGTAGAGAGGCGGTTGGTTGCCCTTGAACAGGTTGATTCAAAAGAGTTTGAAACTCAGCACCGGAGATAGGCAAACGCGAACTCGATGAAGTCGGCAGACTTTGCTTCACATCTTGTTTTGATGATGTGTTTAACATAGCGTTAGACGAATCTTGAGTAACAGACTTAACTTCGCTCGCAGTCATTAAAGATGACGCTTTTCCTAGTTTCTCAGCCTGCTTCTCTGCCATGGTAATCATACCCTGGGTTAAAGCTTGAGCTTGCGCTGCAAGATCAGTCGATTCTGTTAACCCTAGTGTACTGGTCAAGTTGGCATCCGGATCTGAAGCTGAGCGGTCATCAGTATCAAAACCATGACTTTGTACTTTGTTTGCGCTGTTCAAAGTAGAGGCCGTAAGGTGAAAACTCGGTACCGCTGACGCAGAGTTAAAGTCTTGCTCACCATTCTGCTTGTTCCCTGATTTAAAACCATGAGAAAAGCCGTGTACCGAGTTCGCTTGCTTGATGTGACCCTCATTGTTAGCTGGCGAATTACCCGAGTGCTGAGTTGAAGAAGGTATGATCATTGAGTTAGCTCCATGGTCATTGCTAATTGATAGGCCATAGCGCGTTCTTGATGGTCATTGACCATGTTCATCTCTTTTTTCAACTCGTTGGTCGACTTCTCTAATACTGCGAAGGCATTAGCGTGCACTGTTTTCGCTCGCTGGATTTCAGGTGCAAGCTTAGGATCTTTCAAAAAAGGCTTGTGACTGATCAAAAGCTCTCGCAACTGCAAGTCGTACCGCTTGAGCGCATGCCAATCGGCCGTTTTTGCGGCGAACTGGATGAGCTGAGATAAATGACGGAATCGCTCTGGCGATACTTTATGCTTGTTGTCCAAAATTCATCCAACCTTCACGAATGTTACCCATTACACGCTCAACGTTAACCAAGCGATTTGCATCGTTTTGCACGCTAGCGTAATAAAGTTCGACTTGGCAGAAGTCATACAGCTGGCGTAGGTTTTCCGCAATTTCACCGCCGTTTTCATCATCTAAAGCACTTGTTAGTCCAATCAAGATGTTCATGCATTTGTTGATTCCATTCCCTTTCTCGGCCAAACGATTTGCGGCTAGGTGGCCGCGAATACGTTCAACTTCATCGAGTAGGCCATCGATTAACATGATGACCAATTGGTGTGGATTTGCTGCTGCCGCTTGAGCGTCGAGATCGACTTGTTGGTACGAATCGTAACCAGAATCCATAAGCATGAATATTTCTCCTAAATTTGGAACCAAATGTCTTATTTTTGAGCTTTAAACATGGACATGGTTTGGTTCATTTGGGTCATAATTGAATTCATTTGAGTGAATTGTTTGAGGTAGCGGTTGTACGACATTTCGTACTTACGCTCTAAATTGGTTTGTTTATCTTTGATTCGGTCTAAGCTTGACTGTATTGCGTCTTTACGCGTGCTGAAGGTACCTGATGAGAACTTCAAGAAAGGCTCTACCATTGCGTCAAGAGAATCTAGCAAAGCGTCATCCCCATTAAACAACGCCTCTAAGCCTGCGCTATTTGTTTGTTGAGCTTCTTTGAACTTTTCTTGATCAACTTTCATTTTACCGTTGCGGTCTAGGCTAACGCCGATCTCGCTTAGGCGCATACCATTGTGTTCACCTCGGATTAACCCCGTTAACTGACTCTCAATAGAACGCAATGTCGAGTCGCTAGCGAGCACGCCGCGTTTCTGATCTTCACCGCCAATTTGGGTGTACTGATCGATAGTCGAAACAAGGGCATTGTAGGTTTCCACAAACTTATCTAGTTGTTCTTTAGTGCCTTCGCTATCAGCTCCAATTTTTAAACCGATTGGCGAATCTCCCACGGCTTGCGGTTTAGATACGGTAATGTCAACACCGTCGATGACACCTTCAAAAGTATTACTTGCGTTGGTTAGTTTCAGGCCTGAGTCTTTTGCACCTAGCCACATAACCGCATCTTGCGGAGCGTTAATTTGCTTGAGGTTGGTGAAGGCGTCTTCAAACCACGCTTGGCCAGTACCCGTTGCAGATACGTTGATCTTATTTTCGACACCAGTCTCAGTGCTCGATAGCATAAAGTGTGTTTGACCATTCGAGCGAACTAGAGTGGCGTTAACGCCAGGGTTATCCGTGTGATTGTTAATCGCACTGGCTAAATCGCTGATCGTTGCAGTGCCGTCACCATTAACATCAACGGAGGACAAGTCTAGAGTCATTGTTTCACCGTTGATGGTGAATTCTAAAGATCCAGTTGTTGGTACTTCTGTCGTTGCCTCAAGGTCTGCAGGCATACCTGTAGATACTTGATGCGCCGTTGCCACTTTTTCTACAAAAATCTGATAGTTACCCGTTAGCGCTTTAGCATCCGCGTTTGCAGTAAAGTTACCTTCTTGAGAGAGTGTCGCACTGTTTTTGATGATGCTGTTTGTGCTGTTATTCATCTCTTTCATTGCAGTACGAAAATCACGTAGTGCGCTTTCAACTTTATTAAAAGCTGACAGTTGTGACTGGTACACATTAGCTTGCGCTTGGTAACGGCTTTTGAATGGGTTTGTGTCCAATTGTGCGAATTGGGTTGCCATTTTTACTGGGTCTAAAGAACTCATGAGGTGTGCTCCTCTCATCTCTTATTGGCTTGAATACTTTGAATGCTACGCCTTAGTTTAATTATCAGTGGCAAGATACGTGCCGTATATTAAATTCAATTAAAACAAAGGTTTAAAGCTATTTTGTTTTCTTGGGAGGAAGTGGTGTTTCCACCTTGTTTGTTCCGCCTTCCTCCATGGAAAAAGTAATTTCCTTATAAGAAAAGGCGACCTAAACAAAGAAAATATTTAATTGTATTGACGGTTCTAATTAGGAGAGGTGTTTTAATTAGACGTTATATTCAGCCTTTACTTCAGCTTGATTCAGATAATTCTTACAGAGTGCATTAATTGCGTTCTGATATTATTTTTGATAGTGCGAAGTGCAAGTGTTCTCACTAAAAATTAAATTTTTTACGTTTCAAAGAATGTCAGTTATGAATGAATTTGCGTTGAGATTGATGAAATGTGCTCGTGCATATGAAGAGTTCATTAACAAAAAACTATTAAGTAAACAGAGCATCAATTCTGATGAGATAGCTAGTATCTTAAAGGAAGCTAAGTTCAATTTTCCTGAACTTAGAGATAGTAAAATAGGAAGCAAATTAGAGACGATAGAATTAGAACTGTTTAATAAGATTTTATTTAATATTATGTTGAAATTCGGATTCAGAGTGCCTGAATCTCACAAAGATAATACGAGCTCTATTTATATTCGTAGATAAAAATAAAGCCTTCCATAGGAAGGCTTTATAATTAAGACGATTTAAATTAAGCGCACTATTAACTAAGTAATTAGCGTAGTAGTGACATTGCCATGCTTGGAAGCTGGTTAGTTTGAGACAGAACAGTTGTACCTGCTTGCATCAACATTTGGTTCTTCGTCATGTTTGAAGACTCTACTGCAAAGTCTGTATCCATGATACGACCTTTAGATGCTGTAACGTTTTCTACCATGTTACCAAGGTTAGCCATTGTGTGCTCAAGACGGTTGATGTTCGCACCGAAGTCTGCACGAGAGCTACCAATTTTTTCTACTAGACCGTCAGCGCCGCTGATTTTGTCTAGTGCTGCTTTTGCTTTAGTCGCGTCACCGATACCATCAGTAATTGCTGCATCGCCAAGAATATCTGTGATCGCAGTGATACCTGCACCAGCGCTTACAGTTAATGTCTCAGCAGAAGATGCACCGATTTGGAATGTTACGTCACCTGCACCGAAGCCGCCGCCTTTAAGAAGGTTTTGACCACCGAACTTAGTGTTGTCTACGATGTTGTTTAGTTCTTTGCTAAGCTGTACGAATTCTTTGTCAAGAGACGCACGGTCTGTCGCACTGTTTGAACCGTTCAACGATTGTGTAGCAAGGTCGTTCATACGGTAAACGATGTTTGTCATTTCATCCATCGCACCTTCAGCAGTTTGCATCATAGAGATGCCGTCTTGTGCGTTACGCATTGCTACTGACATGCCGCGTGTTTGCGCTTCTAGACGGTTAGCAATTTGAAGACCAGCAGCGTCATCAGCAGCTGAGTTCACACGGTAGCCTGTGCTTAGACGTTCCATTGCTGTGTTTAGAAGTCCGCTTGTTGTGTTCATTGTGTTTTGAGTTACAAGCGAAGCGTAGTTAGTGTGCATTGATAAAGCCATCTTAGTCTCCTTAGTTAGTCACTATATCTTTCAGGCCTCGGGATATTCCCTTGTCACTAACTAGAGGCGGTCGGTCGGCTTTAATGATTAATTTGAAAATTAAAAAATTTCTAAAAAAGATAAAAATTGATGATTTTTAGTGATTTGTATTCCATGAAAACCGGGAAAATCATCATATAAGCCTAAGTTTTTTTAGTTAAGTTAAAGAAACTATTGCCCAATGATCTTTTGGTTATCCGTTATAAATAAAAAAACAGCACGAATAAATCGTGCTGTTTTAAATATAAGTGGTTGAGTTTCAACTATTCCTCATCAAAAGACTGAAAGGAGAGAGAGGTTGGGATATCGCTGAAATAACCAAAATAATAACTGGCACCCAATAAACGATAACGGTTAAGTTCCGTTTGACTCGCTACACGTCCGGCAACCCAAGTATATTTATGCTTTCTTAAGAACTTAGCAATAGGTAGGAAAGCGTGTCTTTCTTCTTTATCCTCTAGTGTGACTGACAATTTGATCATATCGGGACTAAAGTCTGCGACGCGTTCGAAGTTCACTTGCGATGTCGCGACTTCAAACCAAAGTGAATATGCATTCTCTTTTAACTTTTTGGTGAGTGTGGCGACTTTATCACGATCACATAACGTTTCATCAGCTTGAAGAGAAGGAATCACATGTTGAAAAGCAGAAGAGTGGAATTGAATCGTCTGTTCGAGAAAATAAACCCCAGGCTCCCAAAGTAATGCATCCACGCGAATCGGCACGACAACATTACTAATCAAGTCGTGATGAAAGGCTTCTAACTGAAATTGTGTTTGTCTTAGTGCAAGGTAAAGACTGAACAAATCCAGGCAGTACTGCATTTGTTCAGAGAGTTTGAATTGATAGACACTTTGTTCTCCACGCATACCAAATCTCAACGTCAGGTGTTGGAATTCTACTTCCCCTGATTGAGCTTCCCTAATTGCTTGGCATGCGTGTTGGACATCATTGTGTTTTAAAGCATCAAAGACTAATTGATCGTCATCCGTGACGATATGCTGTACTGCGAGACCAACCAAATGTTCGTACATCGCATGTGTTGAAATAAGATTAACCAAGGTTTCCTACCACATTGATTTGTTTGTTTTCTGGGATTTCGTTGTAAGACAATACTGCCAGCCCTTGTGTAAATGTACGAGCGTAACGCGCTAGAAGAGGGCGCAGTTGTGGCATAACGAGAAGGATCGGAGGTAGCCCCTGTTGCTTAAGCTGTTGTCTGATTAATGGCAAGTTTTGTTGGAACTGACCAAGAATGTTTGGCTCAATTGGGAAGCTATCTAGTGTTACCGTACCAGAAGATTGTGCTTGTTGCAGTGAAGTTAGTAGCATTTGTTCTAGCTCATCAGACAGTGCGTAGACATTTAACTCGTTCTTTTGTCCTGCAATTAAGTTAACAAGCGTACGCTTTAGTGCACAGCGCACATCAGATGCAAGTAGGATCGGGTCCTTTGTATTTTCCGCGGATTCCAACATTGTGTTGGCAATCGTGCGAATATCTTTTAGTGGCACTTGGTCCAATAAAAGCTGACGATATACTTTCAGCTGCTGCGCTGGATTAAGTGCTGCTGCTAATGCTTCTGCTAGTTTCGGGGCTTGTTGTGTCAAACGCTGGGTTATTGCTTCCACATCGTCGTGCGTAAACAATTCTGCAAGGTTTGTCTTCATGATTTTACTAATATGAGTGGCAATAACAGTGCCATCATCGACAACTTGGTAACCCATATTAAGTGCTTTTGCTTTATCTTGATGCTCAATCCATACAGCTGGCAACTGATAAGCAGGATCGCTACCCAAAATGCCATCTACCTCACCGTAAGTTTCGCCAACCGCTATCGCCATTAAACGCTCTGGTTCAATAAAGCCTTGCTCAATGACTTCGCCATTTAGAGAAATTGTGTATTGGTTTGGCTTGAGGCTCAGATTGTCACGAATACGAACTTCAGGTAATAAAAAGCCAACTTGTTCAGAAAGGTTTCGACGCACACCGCGAATTCGTTGTGATAAAGGTGCCCCTTGTTCTTTGTTGACTAGATGGACGAGTCGGTAACCAAGCGCAAGTGATAATGTTTGGACGTGAGGAATATCATCCCATGTCAGCGGTGTATCATCGTCTTGCATCGCTTGTGAAAGTGCTTCGACCTCTTCAATCTGGGAGTCTTGCACTGGCTTCTTGGTTTGACGCCACCCTGCGAACGCTAATGCGCCAGCAAACGCAAAAAAGGCTAGGTGTGGCATACCCGGTACCATACCTATTACCGCCATAATACCTGCGACAGTAAATAGCGTTGCAGGAGTTGCCAGTAATTGCTTTTGCATGGTTTCCGACATGCCATTATCGCTATCATTAATTCGCGTAACGATAATCGCGGCAGCCGTTGCCAATAGTAGTGAAGGAATTTGAGCAACTAGACCATCACCGATTGTGAGTAGGGCATAAGTTTTAAAGGCGTCAGACGCAGCGAGTCCATGCTCGAAGACACCAATACTAATACCACCAATGATATTGATAAACAGAATCAACAAACCTGCGATGGCATCGCCACGCACAAACTTTGATGCACCATCCATCGAACCATGAAAATCGGCTTCGTTGGCGACTTCTTTACGGCGTAAGCGAGCCGTTTCCTGATCGATAAGGCCAGCGTTTAAGTCGGCATCAATTGCCATTTGTTTGCCTGGTAAAGCATCCAACGTAAAGCGGGCTGAAACCTCAGAAATACGTTCACCACCTTTGGTGATTACGACGAAGTTGATGATCATCAAGATGACGAACACCACCATACCAACGACGTAGTTACCGCCAATGACGACTTCACCGAATGCTTGAATGACCTTACCCGCTGCGTCACCACCATTATGTCCTTCTAAAAGTACAATTCGCGTAGAAGCCACGTTCAATGTGAGACGTAATAATGTTGCGACCAGCAAAATAGTTGGAAAAACAGAGAAATCTAATGGTCGCTTTGCGGTTGTGCTGACCAGTAATACTAGGATTGCTAAGACGATATTAAAGGTAAACAGCGCATCCAGTAGCAGAGGAGGCAAAGGAAGAATCACCATTGCTAATATCATTAGCAAGACGATTGGAATGCCAACGTAGCCTTTGGTTGATGTTTGAAGTTGTTTTAACCGGTTAAGCATACTTTCGTGTCCTTGGATAAACGCGGGTTAATCAGTGCTGCAAATGTTTTGGAATCGAAAAATGAGGTAAAGGAATTGGCTCTTTTCCCTCACCTTTACGAAAGGCTTTCAATTGCAAAACGTAAGTAAGAATATGTGCCACTGCGATGTACAGTTGGCTTGGGATTGCTTGTTCAATCGCCGTCGTGTGATAAATCGAACGGGTAAGTGGCGGGGAGTTAATGATTTCCACTTTGTTTTCTCGGGCGATACGTTGAATGTGCATAGCAGTTTCGTCTACGCCTTTTGCGACGACAAAGGGCGCGTCAGAAAGCGAAGGCTCGTATTTCAGTGCGACTGCGTAGTGCGTTGGGTTTGTGATGATCACGTCAGCCGTCGGCACCATTTTATCGATCTTACGGCGCGCAAACTGTTGCTGTATTTGACGAATACGTTGCTTTACTTCCGGACGACCTTCATTATTTTTAAATTCCTCTTTCAATTCTTGTTTCGTCATGCGGAGTTCTTTTAGGTGTTCCCAACGCTGATAAGGAATGTCGATAACCCCAAATAACAACAATGCAAAGCCCATTAAGAGTAAGCCTTCAAACAGAATTGACATTACTAGAGAAAAACCTTGGCTGAGCGGGAGATTTTGCATGCCAAGTAATGGCTGTAAGTGGTTGTCTAAGTAGCCATATAAGATGCCGAAGATGACGGCTACTTTGAACGTCGACTTTAAGAGCTCAACCACCGAACGTGTCGAAAAAATGCGCTTTATCCCGCTCAAAGGATTAATTTTGCTCAGCTTTGGCATCACGTTCGCTGGACGGAACATCCAGCCGCCTAGCACAAGGCTACTACCACAGGTCACGATAATAATGACGGTAAACAATGGTAATAGCATGTCGATGATGACCGCTAAACTTTGTCCCAATTGCTCGACAAGTTGTTTAGGATTTTCTAGGTCGGCTCGCGTCAGCATCATGTTGTAGCGAAAGATCCCCGACATGCTTTCCCAAATACTATTAAGCTGAGAGTAAAAGTAGAGCGCCACCGCTAGAAATATAACCGCAGTAGTAAACTCTTTCGCGCGAGGAATTTGTCCTTCCTGGCGGGCTTTCTTTACCTTCTGCGGTGAGGCTTTTTCAGTTTTGTCTTGAGAAGATTGATCGCTCATGCTCCCCCCAACATAAAGTTACTCAAGTGTCTAATGGTGTCGTGAACGAGCGCCGTGTAGCGACCAGGAACACCAGAAACTGAGATTAATACGCTGAATAGACCCAGCAGCATCGTCATAGGAAAACCTAACGCATAGACATTAAGTGATGGTGCGGCTCGGTTCATTACACCAAAACTGATGTTGGCTAGAAGCATGGAAACAATAGCGGGCAAAGCCAAAGCGAGTGAAGAGGCAAACATCCAACCGAAAATATTGACAACACCTTGCAGAGAAAGCGATGTGATACCAGATCCGACTGGCCAAACAACAAAGCTTTGAATCACGATATCTATGACGAGTAAGTGTCCTTCTAGCGCAAGAAACAACAAGGTTGAGAAAATCAGAAATATGCGTCCCAAAATGGCGACAGAAAGCCCGTTAATAGGATCATTCATCATCGCCATACCTAAGCCCATTTGCAGAGAAATCACCTGACCAAGCATGGTGAAAACGTTAAAGAGCATGTGCAAAATTAACCCAAACATTACCCCCCAAATAGCTTGCTCAAAAGCAAGGAACAGGGAAGTCATAGAGAATAACTCGACTTGTGGCATGGGTGGCATTAACGGTCCAGTAATGACAACGATCGAGAGGGCCAGTAAAGTACGAACCCAAACAGGAATAATCGCATCACCAAAGAAAGGCATTGAAATAAATACGGCTCCCACACGAAAAAACGGCCACCAGAGTTGACCGAGTATCGCCGAGAGCTCTGCAAATGTGATGGCCATTAGCCAATCATCCCTGGTATGTTGTGGAACAAGAAATCAAACAGTTCCATGATCTTACGGAGCATCCAGTGACCTGCAAAAATCACCATTAATAAGGTAACGAGCAAACGTGGCAAAAAGCTGAGTGTTTGCTCGTTGATTTGTGTGGCAGCCTGAAATACGGCGATACACAAACCGACAATTAAGCCTGGAACAACCAATACGGCAACCATCAAAATGATCAGCCATACTGCATCGGAAAATAACGTTACGGTTAGTTCTGGGGTCATAACTGCTCCTAGTTAACCGAAGCTGGCAGATAAGGTGCCAACTGTCATTGCCCAACCATCCACGAGTACAAATACCACCAACTTAAAGGGAAGTGAGACAATCAAAGGTGATAGCATCATCATACCCATTGCCATCAGGACACTGGCGACAACCAAGTCGATGACCAAAAACGGGATGAAAAGCATAAAACCAATTTGGAAGGCGGTTTTCAGTTCACTAATGACAAATGCAGGCAAGACAACGGCAAATGAAATATCCTCAACGTTTTGGTCGAGAGGCTCATTGGCAATACGTAACATTTGTTCAAGAGAGCTTTGGTGCGTCTGTGCCAACATGAACTCTCTCACTGGTTTCTCTGCAACAGAAAAAGCCTGTATTAGCGTGATTTCGCCGTTGTCGTATGGCTGAAACGCATTTTCATAAATATCGCTCCAGACAGGGCGCATAATCAGTAACGTCAATGCGAGAGCGATCCCGACCAACACTCTGTTAGGTGGGCTTTGTTGAAGACCAAGAGCTTGGCGCAAAATCGCAAGGACAACGACAATTCGAGTAAAGCTCGTCGCCATCAAAATAAATGCTGGAAGAAAACTGAGCGCCGTCATCAACAACAGAATTTGCAGTTTAACGCTGTATTCTTGTTGTGTGTCGCCATCAGAAACGGACAAGATAGTTAAGCCGTTGTCAGCCGCCATTGTTGGGAAAGCAAACAAAAGTGACACCAATACCAAAAGAGGTAACCAACGGTGCCAAGCGCTCAGATTTTTCATTGTGATGCCTACCTAAGATTATTGACCAACGCCACTCAATGCAGAGTCATGTACATCGATCAGACGAAGTCCATACTTATCATTGACAACGACAACTTCAGCGTGGCCCATAAGAGAACCGTTTACTTTCACGTCTAAAGGCTCGCCATTGAGCTTTTCTAACTCGATAACCGTGCCTTCACCCGCTTTCATTAAGTCCCCAAGTGGGATCTCCTTACTCGCAACTTCCAGCGTGACTGTGACAGGAATGCTTTTGAAAAAGCTAAGGTCACGTTCCGCAGTGGCTGGTTCTTGTTGGAGCGTATCTTCGGCTTCAAAGTCTTCTAATTGAAAATCATCAAAGTTCAGTTCTTCTGCGTCGAATGCATTAGTTTCTAGCGCTTCGCTCATCGCTGCGGTTCCTTATCAGGGTTAAAGATCAAAACAAGTTGGCCGTCTTGCTCGGCAATACGACCTGTAAATAGAGATTGGTTGCCAATGCTTACTGGAACCGTGTTAAGAAGCTCAATAGGTAAAATATCGTTGGGTTGTAAGCCAACCACATCACTTAAAGGCATCTTCTTTTTACTTAGAACAACGTTCAGTCGAACGGGGGTCGTCTCTAAAGAACGACAGAAAGGTTGAAACAAATCGGTATCAGGTTGCAGTTCAAGCTGCTCGATCAGCGTTTGAATAAGATGACCATCTAGCTTGAGATGAATTGAGCCTTGATGATCGTCAAACGCAATGTTTAATTGAACGTTAATGCCAATACCTCTAGGGGTCTCATACTCACCCGTGTCCCACATTTCACCAGGAGCAAGCCAACCGATGATGATTCGACTGATGCGCTCTTGTAAACGTAAGTCACTGGCCGTCAGAGTAGCGGCTGAACGCTCTGCACTTGCACCATAAAATCTATCAGCTAACTTTATTAGCGTGTGAGGGTTACCATGGATGAATACCATGCCGCCTTCCTGATGTTGATAGGTCGACGTTTGCTCTTTGTCCATCTCAACCGATGTAAAGCGGTGCAAGTCTACTGAGGTTAAGCTAGCTTCCACTTTTCCTGTGCTGAGCCAATTTTGTAATTCAGTCGTAAGGTTTGAGCAAGATTCTGAAATTAAATTATCGAGCTTCTCACGAATGATATGAATAGGTTTGCCTAATAATTCTACATCAAGTAGTTGACTATCAGAAATAGGCTCGCTAACTCTATTTTCCATTTATATTTTACCGTGCGTTAACAATCGAAAGTGTTTTAACTTAATGGCGTGTAGTCTACACAGAAATTTTAATGATCTTTTAGCTCCAAACTCTAAGATTGTGACTTTAGTTCACATGTTGCTTTGTTCATATAGTCATAATCTTTTAATGAAATTTAAAAAGAGTTAGTTTTCTTTATAAATCGCTTAATAAATAAAATAACAATGTTGAGCGTTTTAGTTGTTATAGATTTTTTAAATTGCCTTTATGGCGTAACAACAACTTCAAACAAATAAATTATAAGATACTGTTTTTTATGCTTAAAGCTTCCATTGGAGGCTAAGCGTGCTCTCTTGAGCGTTTTGTAACCAATTTTAATATTCAGAATAGGTAATTAAAATGATTAGCTATGCCAGTTCTCTCGGCTTGGTGGCATATTTAATTAAACGGTTTAAGTCATGGGAATGTAAGATATACATGAATCATGTCCGTTTGATAATTTGTAACACAATTATTGTTATCAGTTTTATTTTTTCAAAAGTGTCATATTCAGAAGAAGTCTTAACAATCCCTATGGACCTCTCTAAATGGACATATGAGGGAAATAAATTCAAATGCAACTTGTTGCAATCAAATAATGACTATGGGAAGTTTTATTTCCTAGCGGAACCTAATAATAAATTCTATTTTATTTCCGATATAGAATATGAAAACAATAAATGGAAAACGATTGCTTTAACAACTCAAAATGCTCCTTGGAGTAATGAGCTTTATAGAAAAGAATTTGGCTCCCTTGAATTTACTAAGCCGTCTCAGCGTTTCATCTTTAATAAAGGCGCTGAAGAATTCATGGATTCAATTGCTTCGGGTAGTTGGGTGACGCTGTCACTTAAAGGAAGTAATGCTTCCTCTGTTTCAGAGATTGTGATTCCTACTCTTCAAATTCAAAACGCATTGAAATCATTTAATGCGTGTCGCGCGCGATTGCCTAAATTGTCTTTTTCAGAGGCAAGGGATATGGCGCTCTCATTTGAGTTTGGTCAGAAGACGTTAAGTCGTGGACAGAAAGCAACACTAGAAGCGCTGTATAGCTATGTATCTGTGGATGATCGAGTGACCAAAATCCTCATCGACGGTCACACCGATAACGTTGGTTCAAGTTTAACGAACCTTTCTGTGTCACGTACTCGAGCAGAGCAAGTCACCAACGCTTTGATTGAGCTTGGGGTCGACGAGTCGATGATCGAAACACGAGCTCATGGTTCGCGTTACCCAATTGCCAGCAATAACTCGGTTAATGGCCAAGCAAAAAACCGACGTGTCACCCTGCGTTTAGTGAGGGACAACGAGTATACGGCTACGAAACACCACCCAGATCTACAATCACAAAATCAACAAACGAAAGTTAAGGTTCAATGATGACGAAAACGAAAATTTTGTTGGTTGAGCCAAATGAAGCTCTTGCTCAACCAGTATTGGATGTGTTGCAAAATGCAGGTTACACCGCGAAACACACTCGTACTGGTCGAGGCGCTTTGCTTGAAGAGCGAGCAGAAATCACTTTAGTGAGCTCTACGCTGCCGGATATGTGTGTTCGTGAGTTTGTCGCGTGTCACCAAAAGCAGCGAAATTCGGGTGTTGTTATTGCGATTGTCGACCAAGAACAAGGCATCTTGGCTGCTGAGACGATGAAAGCGGGCGCTACTGATTATCTATTACGCCCATTTGAATCTAATCAGTTGGTTAATCTGCTTAAACGTGTTGAAGCGTTAGGTAAGCCAATGGCCAACATTGTTGCGGAGTCTTGGAGAAGCAAACAAGTTCTGCAATTAGCGCATCGTGCAGCATGTACTAACGCGAGTGTGCTTATTACAGGTGAATCGGGAACGGGTAAAGAAGTGCTGGCGCGATATGTGCATGAGCACTCTCCGCGTATCAATGGTCCATTTGTGGCGGTTAACTGTGCCGCCATTCCAGAGTCAATGTTAGAGGCTGTGCTATTCGGTCATGTAAAAGGCGCGTTCACCGGAGCGACAAATTCTCAAAGCGGTAAGTTTGAAGAAGCAAATGGCGGGACGATTCTGCTTGACGAGATTGGTGAAATGTCACCTGCGGTTCAAGCTAAATTGTTACGCGTCCTTCAAGAGCGTGAAGTAGAACGTGTTGGTAGCCATAAAGCCGTTCAGCTCGATATTCGTGTTATTGCGGCAACCAACAAAGACTTACGTGAGGAAGTTCAAAAAGGCACGTTCCGTGAAGATCTTTATTATCGATTAGATGTGCTGCCTCTGCACTGGCCGCCTTTGCGTGAAAGAAAAGAGGACATTCTACCGATTAGCCAATTCTTTATTGAAAAGTATCAAGATAGCAGCCGCTGTCACCTATCCCAAGATGCGATTAGTGCGCTGAGTCAGTATCACTGGCCGGGCAATATTCGTGAGTTGGAAAATGTCATTCAACGCGCTTTGGTCATGCGTCATGGTGATTACATTACAGCCCATGACCTGATGCTGCCTATTGAGCTTGTCGCGTCAGTTCCTACAGCAGAGCCAACTTCAAGTTTTGGTCATGTAGAAGCGAAGAAGCAAGCTGAATATCAGTTTATTTTGGAAAAGTTACGTCAGTTTGGTGGAAACCGAACGAAAACCGCAAACGCGCTTGGAGTCTCTACTCGAGCGCTACGCTACAAGCTCGCAGCAATGCGAGAACATGGTATTGATTTACAGTCGGCACTAGGCTCGGCTGCCTAATAGGAGAAAAAATAGATGGCAAGTCAACCTACTCATGCGGTCTCGGCAGAGCAACTTATGTTGTCAAAAATGCAGGCGATGCAGGCACAAGTGCAGCCGCCAGAGTTTATCGTGAGTGCAAATCCTTTAGATCAACAATCACTAAACGCACCTTTATCGTTCTCACAAGCGATGACAAATGTGTTGGATACAGTGAATCAACATCAATCAGTGGCTAGTCAAAAAATGACGGCCGTAGAAACAGGAAAAAGTGATGACCTAGTTGGTGCAATGGTCGCGAGCCAAAAAGCCAGCTTGTCCTTTAATGCTTTGATGCAAGTGCGCAACAAAGTCGTGACCTCATTTGAAGATATTATGAAGATGCCGGTGTAATTCATGTCAGAACTAACCCCCCAAGTCGCCGGAAACACAGCTATGGCTACCGGCACAGCACAGACATTTTCTACTGCCAACGGCATGGACGATGTGACAACGAAGCTGAAGCAAATCTGGTCTAGCAGTCAGAGAAACTTAGTGCTATCTGCGGTGTTAGCTGCGATTGTTGCAGCGATTATTGTGGTTGCACTATGGAGTTCCTCGCAGAGCTTTCGTCCGCTATATAGCCAGCAAGAGCGTTTTGATATCGGCGAAATTGTGTCGGTATTAGAAAGCGAAGGCGTAAGCTACCGCATGCAAGAGCAAAATGGACAAGTTCTTGTACCAGAAGGTGAGGTTGCGAAGGTACGCATGTTGCTTGCATCAAAAGGTGTTAAAGCTAAGCTGCCGACAGGTTTGGATTCGCTCAAGGAAGATAGCTCTCTTGGTACGAGCCAATTTATGGAAACGGCGCGTTATCGTCATGGTTTAGAAGGTGAGTTAGTACGTACTATCATGTCTTTGAACTCAGTAGCGAACGCGCGTGTTCATTTAGCAATACCTCGTCAAACTCTATTCGTCCGCCAAAACAGTGAGAATCCTTCAGCATCTGTCATGCTTGAGCTCAAACCTGGTGAAGACTTAAAGCCTGAACAAGTTGAAGCGATCATTAACCTAGTGGTCGGCAGTGTCACGGCAATGAAGCCAGAATTTGTTTCTGTCATTGACCAGTATGGCCGTCTTCTTAGTGCGGATGTCGCTTCTGCGGAAGCTGGTAAAGTAAATGCGAAATATCTTGAATACCAGAAGAGTGTTGAAAAACAGATCATCCAACGCGCAGCAGATATGCTTACGCCGATTGTGGGGCCGAGTAACTTCCGAGTACAAGTCGCTGCCGATCTGGACTTTAGCCAAGTTGAAGAAACACAAGAAATTTTGGATAACGCACCGGTTGTGCGTAATGAGCACACCATTCATAACAACTCGGTTGATCAAATTGCGTTGGGTGTTCCTGGTTCTCTAAGTAACCAACCGCCAGTGACAGGATCTGGTGAAGTGGAAACGAACGATAGCCAAAACACGAATGCGCGATCTGAAGTGAATCGTCAATATGCTGTAGGGAGCAGTGTTCGTCGTACTCAATACCAACAAGGCCAAATAGAAAAGCTTAGTGTATCGGTTCTGTTGAACTCCAAAGCTTCGCCAGATGGTGTGGCGTGGAGTGAAGCCGATAAAGAGCAAATCTCAAACATGATCATGGATGCTGTTGGTATCTCTGCCACACGAGGTGACAGCTTAAGTTTAATGAGTTTCAACTTCACCCCAATCGAAATTGATGCTCCTCCTGCACTGCCGTGGTGGCAAGACCCTACAGTACAGCAGCCAATACGCTACGTTATTGGTGGCTTGTTAGGCTTGGCGATGATCTTCTTCGTACTGCGTCCATTAATCATGCACCTAACTGGCGTTGATAAACCTGTGCCTGAGCTAAATTTTGCTGAGCCTCAGGAAGAGCCTGACTACGAAAACTTGCAAACGCGTGAAGAACGCGAGCATGAAGAAGTACTTGATCGCCGCCTATCTGAAAAAGGCATCTCAGCCTCTTCAGGTTTAGATGTAAACAGCGACATGCTACCACCAGCAGGTTCGCCATTAGAAATTCAATTGAAACACCTACAGCTTATTGCTAATGAAGAGCCAGAGCGCGTAGCCGAAATACTGAAACAATGGGTAAACATCAATGAACACAGTTCTATCAAAGCAGACGCTTAGTTATGTTGAACAAACCGCGCTCGTGCTATTAGGCATGGGCGAGGATGCCGCAGCGAAGGTTTTGCAACACTTTAGCCGTGATGAAACCCAGCGTGTGACTCGTGCAATGGCGAAGTTAAATGGCATTAAGAGCGATTCTGCTCGTGGTGTTATTCAAACTTTCTTTGAAGATTTCCGTGAGCACAGCGGTATTCGAGGAGCCTCGAAGGAATACCTATCTAATACATTGCGTAAAGCATTGGGTAACGATTTGGCAAAAGGGTTATTAAATACCTTATATGGCGATGAAATTCGCAACAATATGCAGCGCTTACAGTGGGTGGAAGCAGAAACTCTCGCTCGTTTCATTGTGAACGAGCACCCACAAATGCAAGCAATTTTTCTAGCGTATTTGCCAGCAGACAGCTCTTCAGCGGTATTGAAGCACTTGCCACAAGATTACCATGACGAAATCTTGTTCCGTATTGCTCAATTGCAAGATATCGATCATCAAGTTGCCGTTGATTTGCATGAACTCGTTGAGCGTTGCATCGAAAAAGTATCCGCAAGTCAAAGCACGCCGTTATCAGGTGTTAAACAAGCAGCAGATATCATTAACCGCTTTGAAGGTGACCGTGGTTCATTGATGGAAATGCTGAAGTTGCATGATGAAGATGTTGTTAATGCAATTGAAGAAAACATGTTCGACTTTATGGTTCTTGGCCGACAACGCGAAGAAACTATGGACATGTTGGTGCAGCAAATCCCGCTAGAGTTGTGGGCAGTTGCGCTAAAAGGTTCCGATATTACCTTACAACAAGCTATTAAGCGTTCAATGCCGCAACGTATGGTGAAAGCGCTAGAAGATGACATGGACGCACGCGGCGCTGTTGCGTTAAGTCGAGTTCAAAAAGCACGTCAAGACATCATGCAAATGGTACGTGAGCTGGATGAATCTGGTGAAGTTCAGCTGCTTCTCTATGAAGAGCCAACGGTGGAGTAAGGTCATGCTAGAGATAAAATCAAGTACTATGCGATTGCCTCCGAGCGGGTATCGTTTACACCGTTTTCCTCCTTTAGCGCAACCTAAGACTATCGAAGACGAATTCGGGCTAGATAACCAAGGCTGGCAAGAACCTCAAATTGATATCCAACAGCAACTTGAAGAAGGTTTTCAACAAGGTTTGCAACAAGGACATGAGGAAGGCTTACGCCAAGGTATCGAACAGGGCAAGCAACAAGGTCTGTTGGAAGGCCAAAAAGAAGGTTTCCAAAAAGGCTTTGTTTCCGGTGAGCAGTCTGGAAAGCAAGGCTTTTTGGAGGCGGCGAAGCCTGTCAATGAACTTTTTCACGCGCTTTCTCGTTGGCAGGATGAAAAAGAGCAGCAACAACGTCATATGATTTGTGAACTGGTACAAAAGGTAGCTCAGCAAGTGATTCGTGCCGAGCTCACTTTAATGCCTCAGCAGATCCTAGCTTTGGTGGACGAGACATTGTCTGCCATGCCTGGTAAAGCGGAAACAGTAACTGTGCATTTAAATCCGCAAGATTTAGAGCGCATTACTCACATCAATGCTGATTTGCCGCAATCTTGGAAACTGGTCCCTAATACGGAGCTTCCTATTGGTGGCTGTCAGTTAGTGACTGATGACGCAGAAGCGGATGCGAGCTGCGACTCTCGCTTGGAAGCCTGTATGGACAATGTAAAGCAACACCTTTTGGATGAAGTCAGTATTCCACAGGTAGAGTCTGAGCATGAGTAATACCCTAAGCCATGAACTATTAAGTGAGCGTTTGAGCGAAGCCTTGGCTTCGCTCGATTCAATCCCTGTTGCTCGCGTAACAGGGCGATTGATAAAAGTAAACGGCCTAATGTTACAAGCCGTAGGGTGTCGGTTTAAGCTTGAGCAGCGTTGTCTCGTAGAAACCGCGGAAGGCGATATGATCGAAGCGCAAGTTGTGGGTTTTGAACACACTATTGCTTACCTCATGCCTATCCGCCGTTTAGGCGGTCTGTTTGCAGGTGCAAAAGTCATCCCTCTTGATGGTGACAGTACCGTGCAGCTAAGCTCTCAGTGGTTAGGACGCGTACTGAATGGTTTAGGTGAGCCGTTAGATGATGGGGCACCGCTTAAGGGGGGAGATCGAGTTTCACTTGAACCAAAACCGATTAACCCACTGAAGCGACGCCCAGTTGATACACCACTCAACGTAGGCGTGCGTGCTATTAATGGACTATTGACGGTAGGCAAAGGCCAACGTATTGGTTTGATGGCTGGCAGTGGCGTCGGTAAAAGTGTGTTAATGGGGATGATCACCAAAAACACGGAGGCCGATGTAATTGTGGTCGGGCTTATCGGTGAGCGAGGCAGAGAAGTACGTGAGTTCATCGAGAGAAACTTAACCCCAGAAGCGCGCAAGAAAGCGATCATTATCGCGGCTCCTGCTGATGAATCCCCGCTAATGAGGTTAAGAGCGACACTACTTTGTCATCGCGTTTCAGAGTATTTCCGAGACCAAGGCAAAGACGTTCTACTTCTGATGGACTCTCTAACCCGATACGCCATGGCACAGCGCGAAATCGCTCTTTCGCTCGGTGAGCCTCCAGCTTCTCGTGGTTATCCGCCTTCTGTCTTCAGCGTGTTACCTCAACTCCTAGAGCGAGCGGGTAACAGTGAAAATCAACATGGTAGCTTAACGGCAATTTACACCGTATTGGCAGAAGGGGACGACCAACAAGATCCTGTCGTGGATTCCGCGCGCGCCATCTTAGATGGGCATGTTGTTTTATCGCGTCAACTAGCTGAGCAAGGGCATTATCCCGCGATAGATATCAACGCGTCTATTAGCCGTTGTATGAATACTTGTACGCAGGACGCACACAGCACGATTGCGAATAACTTCCGTCAAATGTACTCCAACTACCTTCAGGTTAAAGAGTTACTGCCATTAGGGGGTTATCAACCAGGACAAGATCCTGAGTTAGATCAATCAGTTGCTATGTACCCAAACTTGCGTGCATATCTACAACAAGCTGCCAACGAGTCTGTAGATTACCCAACCAGTTTGACCGAGCTTGCGCAGCTTTTTCAAAATGCTTAATCAAATGGGAGTGACAAGGCTGAAATGAAATCCAAGTTAAAAGCCGTAGGCAAGTTACAGCAAATGGAAGAAAAACAGCGTGATCGTGTGGGTCAACAACTTGATGCCATGCGTCAGCGTCACTCCCATCTTTCAATGCAATTGGAACAGTTATCGGCGTTGAAAGGCCACGCTGGACAATCAACCCGAACCGGCCCGACGCTGACGAGCGCGGCTTTGATGAACTTTAATCGTGTTGACCAAATGCTACAAAGAATGCTTCGTCACCACGAGCAAGAGCAAGCCGTTATGCAAGCGGAATGTGCATCTGTACAGAAAACACTAGAACACAAGCACGCACGCGTTCAAGGGTTAGAAAAAGTGCTTGAGCGTTGGCGTACTAAGCAGAACTATGAAAAAGCGAAAAAAGAGCAAAAGATGATTGAAGACATCATTAACTCTCGCGTTAAGCGCAAGATATTATGATGTCTTGTTGACGCAACTAGGAGCGTGAATCATTTCTGCGGTGTCTTAGCCAACCAAACCAGCCTCCAAGCATGATCAACCCTGATCCGAGACCACCGCCGCTGCCGTTATCGTCAAAGCCCGACGTGTTAGTATCTTCTGGTTCAAAGCCGGAATCGCCTTCACTATGATAATCTTCTGTACTTGCTAGGAGGGCGTTATAACGAGTTTTCACTCCCGAACTGGTTTGGGCTTCAATCCACGTTGTATAATTTAGAACCTCAGTAAACACACTCGGAATCGCAGCAGATTCACAAACAGAAGAACCATAGCTAACAATACCGATTTGCTGATACATGCCATTATTGTCTTGATAAGTGAGAGGACCGCCTGAGTCACCGCGGCAGATACCAGTGTAGCTTCGCTCAGGAAATCCATTCGCGCACAAACTTTCCTGAGCATTAAACCCTGTTACCAGCGAAGCGCATTGGGTGTCGGTAAGGGGTTTTACTTCTGCCCAGCGTAAATAGTTTGGCCCGTTTTCATCACTAGTCGAGGTCTGACCTAAACCGAATATCTGATAAACCGTCTTGCTGCTGTAGTCTCCAAAGTCTTGCGGTAAAGTGATGGATTGAACGTTATCGGTAATAGGGCGAGTCAATTCAAGGACAGCGATGTCATTAATCCATAAATCGCTAGGCACATAATCAGGATGAATCGTGATAGAGCGAACATCTTTGAATTCTTCAACAAACACGTCATTCATCGTAGGGTTTTTGACTAGCACTCGTAGATCGTTGATTGTCCACCCGTCAGTGAAAACGCTTGGTTCTACGCAGTGAGCCGCAGTTAAAATGAAACGGTCGTTTACAATGGTTCCCCCACAAATATTGGCAAACTGATTAGCGCCAGTTTTATGTAGAATAAGACGTGCAAAAAAAGGAAGTTGGTTTTGGGTCGCCTGCTGCCCTCCAATAATTGCCGTGGAGATCCCTTGTTCTGAAAGGCGGTTATCATTTTCTGCTTCTGCGGTCGCACTCAAAGATACTGCAAAACAGAGTGCGCTTAGCCATATTTGATACTGCTTCATAAACCATCCTTGGATGAAAAGTGCTCCTCTAACTTTATACTAGTTTTTCAGTGAATGTGCTTAACAAAAGTTTCTAATAGTTGAATGATTGTTGTAGCCAAGATCGCAACAGATGAAACGATTCAAGCTTTAGCTTGTGTGGCGGGCATACAAAGTAAAGCTGTTGATGAGGATTAATGACGGGTTCACCCAGCTCGATTAGCTGACCATATTTGATGTCATCCTTCACAAACAAGCGATGAGTGACCAATAACCCCAAACGACGAGTTGTGGCCTGGACGGCTTGTATCGACATGTTAAAAGTGATTGGTTTTTTATTTTTAGGTCGCTGGATACCCGTCGCGTCCAGCCACACGTTCCAGTCATTTTTTCTTCGTTCGTTAGTAACTTCAATGATGGGATACTGCTTTAAGAGTTGAGTGATGTTTGAGTCCTTTGTCTTCGCTATCAATTCAGGACTGCACACCAAAACCAGTTCATCTTCACTGAGCTTTTCGCAGTAGTAATCCTGCCATTCTTCGGGATTTCCATGCACCAAAGCCGCGTCGATGCCTTCTTGTTCTAAATTGAATCTGCCAGACAGGTTTGATAAACGAACGTCTAATTGAGGAGCAAACCCTTGTAAATCTGACATTCGAGGAATCCACCAGTGAAGAGCCAATGAATTCACCATATTGAGCGTAACACGTTGCAAATTCTGATCTTGGATGAGTGCTTCCGTTGCATCGACAATTTGCTCTAAAGCGGGTGCCACCTTTCTGTAATACTTCTTACCGTCCGCATTGAGTTGAACTTGTCTGCCTATGCGATCAAACAGAGGCTTGTTGACTTGACTCTCCAGCGATTTAATTGCCTGACTTACGGCTGAGTGGCTTACACTTAATATCTGTGCTGCTTCTGTCATGCTGCCAGACTCAGCTACTGCAACAAATGCGTAGATGGACTTTAAGGGGACTAGTTTCCGCATAATTTAAAAACCGTAGCTGGTGATAGATAAGTTAAACTGTAAGTTTTTCTTACATCAATGGTTAATATTACTCGCTATTTACGATAAGTGATGTCTTTTAAAATGCTCCATATATTAAGGAGTATTGAATGAATGCTGTAAATAAATCTATCCTTTTCATGTTGATGTCTACGTTAAGCTTATCTGTTACTGGACTGTTAGCAAAGCAGTTGTCAGGCGAACTTTCCGTCACACTATTTAGCTTCTTACGTTTTTTGGTGCCTGCGCTTATCTTGCTTATCTTACTTCGTGTGAAAAACCTTACCTTTCCTAAAGCGGGCACGCTAAAGCCTATTTTATTGCGTGCTCTTTGTATCGGTTTGTCACAACTTTGCTTTATCGCGTCATTACAAACGTTAACGCTCGTTGAGGGGGTCGTTTTGTTTGCTACTGGCCCATTATTTATTCCCTTGGTTGAAAAGCTGTTCATGAGGGGGCGCATTCGTGTTTCAACATTGGCGGCTTTAGCAATGGCGTTCACTGGTGTGGTTATGTTGGCGGGCGGTGGAAGTGAGATTACATGGCGAGCGGATTTATTGCTCGGCTTGGCTGGTGGACTCTTCAATTCTGGTTCTCAGCTTACGTTATATAAAGTGAGTAAAACAAATATGTCGCCGCTAGAAATCAACTTTTGGGCGTTTGGTTTTGCTGCCGTATTTCTGTTGCCGCTAACTTTGTTTAACGACTTCGACGTGTTACTTAATATGAGTGTTATTGCGCCTGAGATTTCTTCAAATACGCTGTGGATCGGTATGATGTCTCTGATGATCATTAACACCCAAGTTTTTCGCTCCAAAGCATATAAACTGGCAAGCAGTGGCTCTCAACTTGCGCCACTCATTTTTACTAACTTATTGTTCACTGCGGTTTGGCAGAGCCTGTTTTTTGAAGACCGAATGAGTCAAAGTCAAATTGTTGGGATGAGTTTAATAGTGCTCGCAATCATACTGAACACATGTTGGGTTCGTTTTACGGCGCATCGCAGTGGCGGTTTACAAGCGAGAACTTCTTAGTCTGTCGGAAAATGAAGGGGGCAGGTAGATAAATTGGTCGTGTGGTTTGATTTTTCCTGAGTATGGGCTAGCGTCAAGAAAGGTTCAGGGAGAGAAATCATGCTTACGCTAAATTATTACGTCGAAATTTCGGCGACACCGCAACGAGTGTGGGAAGTGCTAACCGATGTTGAGTTGTATAAACGTTGGGCACAAGCCTTTTCACCGCAGTCTCAATTTGAAGGAGCTTGGGAAGAAGGAGGTGGCATCACTTTTTTTGATCCAGATATGGGCGGGACAAGGGCGATCATAGATACGGTGCTACCGCTTCAAAAACTTGAATTTCATCATGTTGCCATTTTTAATCCGGATAATCGTCAACAACTCGATGCTGACCTAGCATCTAGGTGGATCGGATCGCGAGAGATCTACCAGATCGATACCAACAACGATCGTTTACTACTCAATGTTACCATTCATACTCACAACGACTTTGTTTCCATGTTTAATCACGGATGGGAAAAAGCTTTACCCTTGATAAAAGCCATTAGTGAAGAGCAAGCTTAGGGTTCTTGCTTATCTTGGGCTGACGATGCGTTGCCTGAAGGTATACAATAGCACGCAAGATAGCGCACCTAAGAGAGTGGATGATGGAATTTAAAGTTGATACCCATACACATACGTACGCAAGTGGTCACGCGTACAGTACCTTGATTGAAAATGCAAAGTTGGCAAAAGAGAACGGGCTGGATATGTTCTGCACGACCGATCACGCAGAATCAATGCCGGGTGCGCCTCATTACTGGTTCTTCTCGAACCAGAAAATTCTGCCTCGCTTTCTTGAAGGCGTTGCGATTATTCGTGGCGTTGAATCTAACATTATGAATACCGAAGGCGACATTGATATTCCACTGAGTGTGGACCGCAACTTAGATTGGGTGATCGCGAGTTTTCATGAACCCGTTTTTCGTCCTGCAAACAAGCAAACTCACACGGAAGCACTTGTTAATGTCATTCAGAGTGGTCGTATTGATGCGCTCGGTCATCTTGGTAATCCAAATTTCGACTTTGATTTTCAGACCGTTTTAGCGTGCGCGAAAGAGCACAATGTCGCGATTGAAATTAATAACACCACGCTGAAAGGCAACAGCCGAGTAGGCAGCGTAGACCGTTGCCACGAGATTGCACAAATCGGGAAAGATCTTGGTGTTTTCTTCACCACGGGCAGTGACGCGCATTTCTGTCACGATGTTGGTAATCTGGATTTGGTTGGAGAGTTAATGGACAAAGTGGGTATTGATAGCAAGAAAGTGATTACTCACACCGCTCAGCAGTTTTTGTCTTTCTTAGCTTTGAGAGGCCGTAAACCAATTGCAGAATATGACAGCATTCTCAACGCATAAACTTGATTACATTTAAGGTATGCACCCGACGCCAGATTGCTTTACACTGCGACCCGGAAATACTCAACTAAGCTAGTTTTTCGCCTCTTATGGCGTAGGTTATTTGGGTGAATAAAGCCGACACAGAATTCGGCACTATAAATGGAGAAGTGAAAAATGTTACGTCCTTTAGTCCTAGGGTGTGCGATTGCGTTTGGCTCAACATACGCAATGGCAGAAGCGGTTGATTTAAAACAAAACATGAAACAGATGAAGATGGAATTCAAACAGGCGGCAGAAGCATCTGATGTCGAAACCATGAAATCTGCGATTGATAGCTTGCAAGCGATTGTTGAACAATCTAAGCGTGGTAATTACCCACCAGAGAAGTTTGATACTTACTTAGAAGGCTTTAACAAGCTGACGGTAACGCTAGATAAGATTGAAGCGGATCTTGATGCGGGCAAGCTAGAAGAAGCGAAAGACCAACTGCGTGAAATCGATAGCCTTCGTGAAGAGTACCACGACAAACGCAACCCAAGCATCTGGAGCAAACTGTTTAGCTAACCGTTTATCCAACTTGAAGAAATGACCATCAGCCTGCCACTTCGGCGGGCTTTTTTGTGCCTGTCAATCGAGGTATTCAAGAAAACCTGTGAGGTAGCAGCCACTTATTGATCCTGTTTTTGAGCTACCACTCAGAATTAGTTACGCTGTGTGAAATTTGTTAAGTCACCGTTATGCGTAGATTAATTCCTTTTTACCGCTCGATGTTATTTGCTAGTGCTCTCAGTTGGGTGCTAGTGACGCTGATGCCTGTTATCAATGCTCATGGTAACAGCATGGGCGTGTGGGCGACGCTATGTACGCTTAACGGATTTGAGTTGGTTCAAATAGAAGAGGGCGACAATTCGGTCAGCCACAAAGGTAAGCCTTGTCCGTTTAGCCACTTCTCGACTTTTCATCACGATACACTTCCAACGACACAAATACTCTCAAGACTGAGCTTGGTGATTTCTGACAGCTACGCTTATTTGGCTCTAAGTGTGCGATTTGAAACGCCAGTTCCCAGAGCGCCGCCAGTTTCTCTTTTCTCATAACAAAAACAATTACAAGTAAAGTCACATAACACTGCCACTTCGAGCAGTGGTACTCCCAAATCTAAGTCAAATAGCGCCGCATACGAATGCGTATGTGCAGGATGCGTTTGGCTGAATTTGGGTGTTCAACAATGAAAAAAGGAAAATACACATGTTGAGAAACTCGGCAAAGCCTCAACTCAAGGAAGCCTCACGCGCAAAATCCATCTACTTTATGACGTGGCGATGGCACTTCTACGCAGGTTTGTTCGTCATTCCATTTATGCTCATGCTTTCCCTCACGGGGTTGGTGATGTTGTTTGATGATGAAATCGAACTGGCTCGATACGAAGCGACATTGCAAGTTTCACCACAAGAGCAAATGGTTCCTGTCTCTGCACAATTAGAAACCGTAAAGCAGGCGTATCCCGATTTTAATGTCACTCAATTTGTACCTGCTAAAACGGCCGATATTGCCAACCGATTCTCGATTCAAAACCAAGAAGGCAGCTCGCTGATTGTTGCAGTAAATCCTTACACAGGAGACGTACAAGGCACCATTAATCGTGGTGATAGCATCTATGAACTGATGAACAGCATTCACGGCACCTTGCTCATCGGCGACCTAGGCGACCGTTTAATTGAAATCGCCGCAAGTCTGGGGATTTTGCTGTTGGTGTCTGGTTTGTACCTTTGGTTACCTAGAGACAACGCCAGCCGCGCTGGCTTTTTGAAAATTCGCCTTAACAATGGCCTTCGAATTTTGATGCGTGACCTGCATGCGAATTTAGGTGGTGTGCTGTCGATTGTTCTGTTGTTCTTTTTGATTTCAGGATTGTCGTGGGCAGGGATCTGGGGGGCGAAAATGGTGCAAGCTTGGAATACCTTCCCAACCTATTACACATGGGGTGAAAAACCGGAATCCACACTGACACACAAAGATCTTAACCACGGTGCTTCAGAAGAGATGCCATGGAACTTAGAGCTTGCTGCTGTGCCAGAATCGAAAGATAAGCCCGCTCATGATCATGCCACTATGAAGGAAGAGATGGCATACGCAGGCAACCATGATGCGCTCTCCATTGATGATATCATCCTCAAGGCTGAAATGATGGGCTTCACTGGCTATAAGCTGTTTTTACCACGCTCTGAGACGGGCGTTTACACCGTTGCAGCTAACTCTATGGGCGGCGACATTTCCGACCCAAGACAAGATCGCACCAGCCACTTTGACCAATATTCCGGTCGCTTGTTGGTGGACGTCACATGGCAAGATTACAGTTTGTTTGCCAAGTTCATGGCGGCAGGTGTGTCATTGCATCAAGGTGATGTGAGTATATTGAACAAAGTACTCAACGTAGTGTTCTGTTTGATGTTCATCTTAATCTCAATCACAGGCGTGGTGATGTGGTGGATTCGTAGACCAAGTCGCAGTGCTGCATTGGGTGCGCCACCTAAGTTTCAGCAAGACGGCATTTGGAAGCTTGGCTTAGTAACGTTGGTAGTATTGTGTCTGGCGTTCCCGATGGGCGGTTTGGCGATTGTTACGGTTCTCACTCTGGATTGGTTGTTGTTTAACCGCGTCGAGAAGCTGAAAACGGCGTTGAATTAGTAACAGACAAAGAATGAAATAGTAAAAGAGCCAGCGAAGTGCTGGCTCTTTTTATTTCTGGTAAATCTCCAGCGGTAAGCCATCTGGATCTTGGAAGAAGGTAAAGGCTTTGCCTGTGAATTCGTCAATACGAATTGGCTCAACTTCAACGTCATTCGATTCTAGGTAGGCTTTTATTTGCTCAATATTATCAACCAAAAATGCGAGATGTCGTAGCCCTTGTGCTTCAGGAAAGCTCGGTCTCTCTGGTGCGCCCGGAAAGCTAAACAGTTCAACTTGGCTGCCGTCAGGTAAAGCGAGGTCAAGCTTGTATGAGTCTCTGGCTTCACGATAGTTTTCAGCAATGACTTTTAACCCCAACACTTCAGTGTAAAAGCGTTTTGACCTTGGGTAATCGCTGCAAATGATCGCGACGTGATGAATGGCATTAAACATGGTTAGCCTCTTCAAGCATGGTTAGTATCGTCGGAGACTAAATGCTCCTTAACGAAGTCGATAAACACGCGCAGACGAGCAGGCATGTATTTGGTTTGCGCATACTGCATCGCGATAGCGCCGTGGTAGTTACTCTTGATCATCCAATCCGGCAATACTTCCACCACTTCCCCTTGCTCTAACGCGTCTTTGATCACGAAGTCATGGAAGATCCCAACTCCCAAGCCAGACTTAACCCCGTTCAAGCGCATTTGAGAGTGGTTGACGGCGTAGCGTCCACTTACTGCAATCGAGTGGAAAGCTTCCTCTTTAAAGAACGACCAGATATTGTCTTTGTCGTTCTCGGCAAGGTAAATACAGTCGTGCTGCTCAAGCTCGGTTGGGTGCTCAGGCATACCGTGTTTGGCTAGGTAATCTGGAGAGGCGCACAAAACGAGATTGGTCTTGCTGATCTCTTTGAGGACCAGATTCTCATCGGGTTTGTCGGTGAGCTTAAATGCGACATCAATTCCTTGGCGGAAAAGATCGATCTCACCATCTGCTGCACGCAGCTTAAGCTGAATATTTGGATAACGTTCTAGGAATGGCAACACAAACGGTTGAAGCACCGAATTAAGAAATGCTTCAGGGGCTGCCACTGTGAGTGCGCCTGTTGGCTCAGCATGATCTTCTGCAGATAACTCAACGGCTTGCTGCGCGGCATTCACCATTGCGATGCTTTGGTCGTAAACCTTTTGCCCTGCTTGAGTGATGATCAACTTACGAGTCGTGCGCTCAAACAGTTTGACCGAGAGGGCTTGCTCTAATCGTGTGATCAACTTACTTAAAGCCGATGGCGTCACGCCGAGTTGTTTGGCTGCAGCGGTAAAACTGCCTTCGTTTACCACTAAGATAAACGACGCAAGATCAGGAAGTAGGGCAATGAGTTTTGGATTAACCATAATTGTTCAGTTCTGCGCAGCGGAATAACGATATTGTCTGGTACGGTTTCACGAGGTTCAAGTGTCACCGTCTCGCTTTAACGATATTTTGCCAAAAATGCATTGAGTGCAGGCAAGCCAGATTCACCAGTATGGTATTGCTGCCAACAGTGATAAATGGCCGTTTCGTGGTCTGCAATCAACTCGATAGCTTCTCGCTCAGCGATTGAATACTGCTGTGAAGCTTTCACTTCTTCATGCCATTCTCGATACTTGACCTCATAAGGTTCTACCCATTTCAGAAGAGTCGCCACCAACTCTTGCCATGGTAAACCAATCCATTTGGTTGCATCTTCCAAGCCTTTATCTAGCATCTCTTGGTGTCGACTTTCGATATCCATGCCATTTTTCAGCAGTACAGGTTTGAGCTTTTCTGCGGTTAGCTCTTCCACTTTAATCAAGGTTTGCCACAGCGTTTGTTGTTCACTTTGGGCGTAATGGCTCAAGTAGTGGTTGAAAAAAGCGATGCCGTAGATTTCGCCATAGTAGGCAGACAGAACGTTATGAATCATGGTGAGAATCGTGATTTAAACAGAGAATACCGCATTGTAGGAGGGGAAAGCGCGAAGTGTAAATACCTGATTAAGAATAAAAAAGTGCTGCTGACAGAATTCGAACAGAACTTGTGAGAGTTTTATGAGAATTCGATGAAGTTGCTGATAGATTTGCTCGTCATTCTTAGAGGCAAGAACGCAAAACGTTCGAAACGTAATGCTTAACCTACTCAAGTCACGAACAAAGAAGTAAAGCCGTACACATGGGCTTGGGTAGTTCAACCCTCATTAAAGGATGGAATCACAATGAAAAAACGTACCCAACTCGGACTCGTCATGACTTCAGTCGCTATGGCACTAGGCTCTGTATCAGTGAATGCGGCGGAATTGGAAATCACCGTGACAAACGCAACTAAAGGCATCTACTTTACGCCACTTATTGTTGCCGCACATGGCTCTGACCTTCAAATGTTCAGAACGGGTCAAGCAGCAACGCCAGAACTAGAAGCAATGGCAGAAGGCGGTGATATCTCTGGGCTTGCTAGTGTGATTGGTAACGCTGGTGGTGCGGTAGTTGAGAACCCTGCTGGTGGTATTTTGAATCCGGGTGTTGCAACCACCTTCACCTTGGACAGTGGCGACCACGGTTATCTTTCTCTGAGCGCGATGTTGCTGCCAACCAATGACGGTTTCGTCGGTCTGGATAGTTGGAAGATTCCAACGGAAGCGGGTACATACCGAGCAACGCTAAGAAGTTACGATGCTGGTACAGAAGCGAACGATGAACTTGCGTCTAGCATGCCAAACCCACCTTTCATTACCTTTGGTACTGGCGGCACAGGCGTTGAAGCAACGGTAACTAACGACAAAGTTCACGTGCATCCGGGTAACCTTGGTGATAGCGATCCAACCGGTGGCATCAGTGACCTAGACAGCAGTAGCCATCGTTGGTTAAACCCAGTTGCAACCATCACAATTGTTGTGAAGTAAGGGGGATGTATGAAATACAGAATCTTACTCGTAGCAGCTTCAGTCGGCTTACTCGCCGGTTGTCCAAGCGATGATGATAACGATGTAGTGAAATCTTACCGCTACACCGTCAACGTGGCGAACTTGACTGCGAATCAACCTATGTCTCCGCTTGCTGTACTCACTCACAATGGTGACTACCAATTGTTTGAAATTGGTCAAGCCGCATCCGTTGAACTTGAGCACCTTGCTGAAGGCGGGAGTAACGCTGAGCTGATTGAGTTGATGAACAGCAATGACAGTGTTTACCAAGGTATTTCGGGCAATGGATTGGTGTTGCCGGGTGCATCGGACGAAGTCACCATCACGGTTGACCCTAGTCGTTACGGTTACTTGTCTGTGGCGTCTATGTTTGTGAATACCAATGATGCCTTTGTTGGCGAAACGGGGCTATCGCTCAAATCGCTCGCAGTGGGTGAAAGCTATGAAATGAGCATGAACGTTTGGGATTCCGGTACAGAGCTAAACGATGAGCTTGCCGCAACCATTCCGGGCCCAGCAGGTGGCGGTGAGGGTTTCAATGCCGCACGTAATGACAGCAATGACGTTGTTGCATTCCATGCGGGTGTTGTTAGCCAAGATGACGGATTAGCAAACTCAGCACTTTCTGCGAACCATCGTTTCTTGAACCCAGGTGCGAAAGTCACCATCACTCGAGTCGAGTAACACAGGCTCCGATGACGTCTCCTTTCCAAAGCGCTTGTAGCCGAGCGCTTTATCCCTCATGGCGTCATCGGAACCTTTTTTGAAAGAATTTCTAATTTGTTCCGGTCATGTGCAAAGTGAGGATACTCGAAGGCAAGGAAAGGACCATGGAACAACAGGCAATCAATTTAGTCGCGAACATCTTGTTGGTGGAAGATGACGATGATTTGGCAGAACTGGTTCAGATGCATCTCAAGTTTCAAGGACACCAAGTATCGCGAGCCACAAATGTCGCCGATGCTAAAACGCAATACCAGCAACAACCCTTTGATTTATTGATCCTTGACCGAGGTTTACCAGATGGTGATGGTCTAGACATTTGCCATTATTTGCGTCAGCAACAAGATTGGAGCCCAGTGCTCATGCTGACAGCCAGAGACGGTGAAATGGACAAGGTAGACGGCTTAGAAGCGGGCGTTGATGACTACATCACCAAGCCATTTAGCGTATTAGAATTCCAAGCACGAGTGCGAAACGTGCTACGCCGAGTCAGCCAAACCGCAGAAGTCAAAGTAGCAAATGAAGTCCTCGATGATGCGATGGATTTTGGTCCGCTGAGAATCATTCCGGAGTTGCACCAAGTATCCCTAAACGACAAAGACGTCACTCTTACCGCGACAGAGTTTACTTTGCTGCAGTTTCTCGCGACTCGTCCGGGCAGAGTCTACAGTAAAGATGAATTGCTCGATCACGTTTGGAACACCAGTCATTCTGGTTATCACCACACTGTGTGTAGCACCATTAACCGTTTACGCAGCAAGTTGTCGTTGTCTGATTCTGATCATCACTTCATTCAAACTGTTTGGGGTGTTGGATATAAGTTTCAGCCAAGACACTAATGCAAGAAAGTAAGTCGGCAGTTGTTTTCACCGTCATTTTTCAATCATCACGGGTGTTGAAAAAACATCGCTGTTTAAGGAGGCGATAGGATGAGCTTCAAATCTCGCTTGGTAGTATTTACTAGCTTGTGGTTCTGCCTCGCGGCGGTGGTGATTGCACTGACTTACAATTGGCAAAAAGAAACCATTGAGTTACGCACTAAGCAAAGCCTGCATAAAGAGCTAGCTAGCCACATGCGTGATGATAATCCACTGATGATCGGTACGGATTACAACCCTAAAGCGCTTAAGTCGATCTTTCATACGCTCATGCTGATCGGCCCTGATTTTGAAATCTACTTCCTCGATAGCCAAGGTAACATCACCACTCATGCAGCGCCGGAAGGGGCGGAGATCATGGGGAAGGTGGATCTCAATCCCATTAAGCAATTCTTAAATGACCAACCTTTTCCTATTTTGGGTGAAGACCCACGTAATCGTGGTGAGCACAAAGTCTTTTCTGTCGCGGCGATAGAGGAATTAGGCTCTACGGTCGGTTATCTCTACGTGGTGATTGGCAGTACCCGACATGACGCCATTGCCAATGCTCAAGTTGATACCCCTTACATCGCGCTAGCAGGATTGGTCTTAGTGTCCATTTTAGGCTTTGCTCTTGGGGCTTATGTGCTTGTGAAACGTAGCCTATTGAACCCAATTGAGCGCGTGACCAAACAACTTCAACAGCAAGCTGAACATGATTTCCGTCTGCAACCTGATTTTACTCACCAAGTACCGGAGCTCGTGCCGATTGCGCACTCTTATCAGATGATGGCGAAGCACATTCAGCAACAGTTTTTACAGTTGGAGTATCAATCGTCTCATCGTCGTCAAAGCTTGTTGCAGCTTAGCCATGATTTAAAAACGCCGTTATCGAGCGTGCTTGGCTATTTGGAAACGTGGCGTTTGCAACATCCGGAATCCGACCCTTTGATTGACGTTGCTTTCCGAAATTGTGAGAAGCTCTCAACTCAATTACATTCTTTGTTAGACGCTGCGCGCAAAGAAGCTCCAATGCCAAATTACGAGTACCGCCCCGTAGATCTTGGCGTGTTGATGGCAGAATGTGCCGAAACGATGCAGAGCCAGTTTTCTCGTAAAGAAGTGGTGTTGAAAGTGGATATCGATAGCGAAATCAAAACTGTGGGTGACAAGGGGCTATTGGAGAGGTTGGTATTGAACCTGCTTGAAAATGCATTGCGCCACAGCCCAATCGGCTCGGAAGTGCATTGCCAAGCGCATTTGAGTGAGGATAAGTCGCGTATCCACTTTACCTTCGTCAATCACATCGAGGAAGAAGCGGAGGGCGGTTCTTTGGGGATCGGGACGAAGATTGTCCAATCGATCTTAATGCTTCACCACAGCTATCTTGAGACCAATGCAACCTCCTCTCAGTATCAACAGAAGTTCACACTTCTCGCAATCTAAAGAGAAGTGTGAGACATAAGTTAATGTTTATTCAATAACACCACATACAACGCGAGCGCCACCACCACCTAGCTTACTTGGGTGATCGGAGTGATTGTCACCACCTGCATGGATCATTAACGCTCGACCTTTTAAATCCGATAATTTTAGGCGAGGCGCGACAACGGGCTGATTGGCATTGCCGTCCATGTCCACATAGAGTGGAGGCAAGTCGCCTAAATGATTGTCATCGGTCCAAGGATAGCCATGCTTCCCTGTGTTGTTAGGATCATAATGGCCACCTGCTGCGCCGCCTAATACGGTTTTGTCATCCTTTTCTATGCTATCGCAAGATGGATTAGTGTGAACATGGAAACCGTGCACACCTGCTGACAAACCTGATAATTGAGGCGTAAAAACAACGCCATAATCACTTTGTGAAATCTCAATGGTACCCGCACTCTCATTGGTGTTGAGAGCAGTCATTTCTACCGTTTTTGCTAGCACGTTAGGGGCGGCGACAAGAGCGGATGCAACTGAAATGCATAGCAATCCTTTTAACATGGGACCTCCTTCTTTTTGGGTGTACGCTCAAGCACATATTAGTGAAAACCTGTTTTACTTATGTATGTTGAGCGGTGAGTTTATGTCATAGAGTGATGTGTATCACTTTATGGTCTTAAACTGATATCTCGATCCGAAATCAGCTTTCTTTTATTTAGTCTTAACATGTTGAGATCGTTAAGATATAAAAAGAATAGACGCCAATCTTAAAATAGCCTGAATATTTTTAAATTAACGCAAAGTTAAATTTTTAATGACTTTATAACAAAGCTCATAATTGTTTTATAAAGAATTTGGTGGAATTGTCCGCAATAAAGAATAATCAAATTAACGAATATATTAATGTGAACATTGTTGTTTATAGATTTGTGGTCAAACTGTTGCTTATATCATCAAATAAGATAAAAAATTGGAACTAAAGTCACTTAATGGCAGAGGAAAAAATTAAACTCTGATTGTAATGGGTAATAATGTTTTAGTAACAGATAGTTACGCACTTAAAATTAATAATATGGCTAATTTCCGACAAGGATTGAAAAAGATGAAAGACAAGGAATCTATTCAGACTAATAGCAGCCGCCGTAATTTTCTGAAAGGCGCAACAGGAGCTGTTGTTGCTGGTGTGAGTGCTTCCGCTTTCTCAGGCGTAGCTCAAGCACGAGAACAGAAAATTGATTGGAGCAGCCGCGGGCTAGGTAGAAAACACGATAAGCGCTTCTGGCGTAAAGTGCGAAGACAGTTCGTTTTGGACAAACGAACCACTTACATGAACATTGGTACAACAGGTTCAATGCCAAAACATGTTCTTGAAGATTACGAGCATAACAACAAGCTGGTGGCTAAATATCCTTGGGATATGAAAGGCAAATTTGGCTCTTGGCCTTATGTTTCAGAGATGGTTAAAGACGTCGCACCAGGTTTTGGTGCTAACCCAGAAGAGATCATTCTCAGCCGCAACACTACTGATGGCTTATGCTCGATCATTAATGGCTTACACTTTGAACCAGGTGATGTGATTCTAACGACACACCATGAACATATTGCTGCAACATCACCTATGAACGTAGCGAAACATCGTTTTGGTGTGGATGTGGTAGAAATTCAACTACCAGTATTTACTGGTACCGAAAACGTTTCTGAGCAAGATTACATTCAAGCGTTCCGAGACGCGCTTGATGCGAATCAAAACGTTCGCCTAATTGTTTTCTCTCATATCACATACAAAACAGGAACCGCGCTACCAGCAAAAGCCATTTGTGCTTTAGCAAAAGAGTATGGTGTACCTACTCTTGTTGATGGCGCGCATACGGTCGGTATGTTTGACCTTGATTTCCACGATATGGATTGTGATTTCTATGCAGGATCTGGTCATAAGTGGCAGTGTGGTCCGGGCGCGACAGGTATTCTGTATGTTCGTGATAACGGTAACCGTTTGAATGAGTATTGGAGTGACCGAGAGAACCCGTTATGGTTGATCAACTCCTCACTTTCTCATGCTGATTACCTAGGTAAACAGCTGCAAATGCAATACATTGGTAACGATAACTATCCTGCGAAACAAGCACTAGTTGATAGTTGCAAAATGTGGGATGAGATTGGTCGAGACCGTATCGAAGAGCGAGTTGTAAGCCTTGGTAGTTTATGTAAAACCTTGCTTCAAGAGTACTTACCACAAGCCAAAATGTATTCACCAAACGTGGAAGGCTTAACCAGTAGCTTAACGACGGTTAACCCGTTCTCCGATGTAACTAATGAAGAGATACTGACGGAATTCCGAGATCGTTTACGTGAAGAGTATGGTTACATCATCCGTACGACTAGCTTTAAGCTGCATAAGGATGATGACTTTGATACTTACGCGCTGCGTATCTCTACGCATTTGTTCCATGACGAACAAGATGTGGAAGGGCTCGTAGTGGCGATGACGAATTTGTATTACTCGTCGTTCTAACATCGTTGTTTATCACTCAAGCGCCCATTATTGGGCGCTTTGTGAAAGGTAAGGATATTATTATGTCAGTCATAACATTCAAAAGAACTTTAGCGACGGTGGCGCTCATGGTTACCTCTGTTGCGTCGTCTGCCGCTTGGTCAGACGATTTACAACAAATCCGTGAACGCGGTGTACTGCGTCACATTGGTGTCCCGTACGCTAACTTTGTCTCCTATATTGAACAAGGTGAAGTGGAAACTTTGACTGGCTTGGATGTAGAGATAATAAAAGGTTTTGCCAAGTCGTTAGGTGTTCAGTACCAGTATGTTCCAGCACAGTGGAGCGACGTGGTTGGTAAGTTGACAGGGCAAAATGTGCAATATCACAACAAGCAGGCTGTTGTCGGAGAAAGTGTTCCAATTGAAGGCGATTTGATCGCAAATGGCGTTACTATTCTTGATTGGCGTTCTGAGGTTGTCGATTTTTCACAGGATTATTTTCCTTCAGGTGTATGGTTGGTTTCCAGATCCGACTCTAGTCTGAGCCCGATTAAACCAAGTGGGTCGGTCGATGAAGATGTTAAAAACGTCAAGCAGCTGATCGATGGTCGCGAAGTGTTAGCTTTAGAACATTCTTGCTTGGATCCTAACCTTTATGACTTATATGACACAGGTGCAAAAGTTATATTGCCTGATGGGGCGCGTCTCCTTAATGAGATGGTTCCAGCGATAATGAAAAATGATGCGGAAAGCACATTATTAGATGTTGCGGATACGCTAATTGCCCTCGAAAAATGGCCGGGCGAAATAAAAGTCATTGGCCCTATATCTGAAAATCAAAAAATGGCTGTTGCATTCCGTAAAAATTCCCCTGAATTACGCAAAGCATTTGATCGTTATTTAGACTCGATAAAAAAAGACGGTTCATACGAAAAACTAGTAAAAAAATACTATCCATCTATTTACTACTTTTATAACGATTACTTTATAGAAGATAAAAAGAAAGTCCGATGAATAAGGCCGTTAAAAAATTTTCCAGTAAAAGATTTATTACAATAAGCGCAATATTAGTTTCAATTTACTTAGCTATGCTTATTACTGTGACTAGCGTAGGTCAAAATAAATTAAAAGCATCTCAATACAGAGAACTAGATTTAAAAGTAAAAAGTTATGCAAGCACACTCGATAATTTATTTACCATAGCGAGTGAAGATGTTGATAATTTAGCTACAGATAAAACAATACAAACATTCTTTGGTAATTTAGCTTCTGGTATGTCAATGGAGTATGGGTTAGGTGCAAGTTTAATTAATTTAAAGCGTCGCTTCGATGAGAAGATAGACAGTAAGCTAATTAATAGCAGCCAAATCTATAAGAAGCTCACGCTGGTAGGCAGTGATGGAGTCACCATTGTCACCACTGGATCTGAAAACCTTGCCGAGCACAAAATGGACATACAAACCTTAATGACTCAACACGGGCATCCCGAAGAGGTTTGTGCGACGCGATACAATGATGACGTTCGCATTCAAGTCATTAAGCAAGTTAAGTTCTCCGGAAAGCCTGTTGCCTTTTTAATTGCCGATCTTAATAAGAATATTGTTATTGACCAACTTACTAACCAAGAACACGAAGATAGTTATAGCCGAATGGTGCTAAAAATAAAAGACGTGGAAATGGTTGTATGGGATACCATAAATAAAACACCTTCTCACAATAAGGATGAGAATTATTTCGTTTCTGAGGCTGTAGACGGAAAAATTTACTTTGAAGTGCCTGTGGATAAACATCACTTCAAATTGATGGCGTGGTTCGAGCCTTTGAGTGAACGAGATATATTTACATCACGGCTCTTTATTATTGGTTTGAGTATTCTCGCCGTTATGATCGTCATTGCTTTATGTTATGCATTCATCACGAACAATAATAGGATTGAATTGAAAATTAAGCTTGAGGAAGAAAAAAAGCGTAAAGATATTCTTTCTAAACAGAATAAAAAATTAACGAACGAAATTGAACGTCGAAAAGCGTCTGAAAAAGAACTCGCCTTCCAAGCTAAATATGACACATTAACCAATTTACCTAATCGTAGTTATGGTTCCGAGCGATTGGCTTTGGAGTTAATTAGGGCATCGCGTAGTGGGTCTAAAGTTTTGGTGATGTTCATCGACTTAGACCACTTTAAGCAGATTAACGATTCAATGGGACACTTTGTTGGGGATGAAATCCTTAAACTCAGTGCTCAGCGACTGTATCAAGTCGCGAGAAAAACAGACTTATTGGCGAGAATTGGTGGGGATGAGTTTTTACTCGTCATCCCTGATTTGCCTGATAATGATACTGCAAAGCGAGTTGCTTCAAGTGTACTTTCGGCGTTTAACGATCCGTTTGTTTGGAACAACCATGAATTCTTCTTGAGTAGCAGCGTCGGAATGTCTGTGTTCCCGGATGACGGAGACAACGCTGAGCAGCTTCTTGCATGTGCAGATATGGCAATGTATCGGGCGAAACAAGATGGGCGTGATGGCTTTTGTTTTTATAACCATAATATGAACCAAGATTTGCAACGCTATTTGGATCTGGAAAATCGTCTGAGAAGTGCGATCTCCAATCAGTTGTTAGAGCTGTATTATCAGCCAATTATTGAGCTGAGTAGTGGTAAAATCGTAGGTGCAGAAGCGCTAATGCGTTGGAATGATGACAAGTACGGATTTGTAAACCCTGAAGAGTTTATCTCTATTGCAGAGAAAAATGGTTTAATTCATCAAATTGGTGAGTTTGCTATTCAACAAGCGTGTCGACAAGCGGCACAATGGCAAAGTCTGACTCCGTTGTTTGTTTCTGTAAACTTTTCTAGTGTTCAATTTAGGTACTGCGAGCGCTTACTTACGTTTATTAAACACAGCCTTGAGGAGTCTGGTCTTCCGTCAGATAAGTTCGATATTGAAGTGACAGAAAGTCTCCTCTTCAATCACGATTCTGAGCTATTAGACATGCTTAATAACTTACGAGCGTTAGGCACCAAACTTACTATTGATGATTTTGGTACTGGTTATTCTGCGCTGAGTTACTTGCAGAAGTTTCCGTTCGACCGCTTAAAGATTGATCGTAGCTTTATGCAAAATATGTTCGAGAACGACTCCGATCGCGAGCTTGTGAACGTAATCATAGCAATGGCGAAAGCGCTGGATCTTAAGATCGTCGCAGAAGGCATCGAAGAACAGCGTCATGTGGATTACCTGAAAAACCTAAACTGTGAGTTCGGACAAGGTTTCCACTATAGCCGACCATTACCTGCTAAGGACTTTGAAGCACTTTTGGCTAAGCCTACCTGGCTATAATTCCTTTTATAACAACCTCATAGAAAAGCATTAATCGAATTTGTGCCTAGGATTCATTAATGCTTTTCCACCTTAAGGTATAATCCTTCCTCCTTCCTTGAATTACACTACAATTAATTGATGAGAGATAGCCCGTGACGCCCGTCACATAAAGGCTCAACCTAATTCTAAACGAGTAAATACTCGCCAAAATAACTAGGAAGGAATTTCAAATGTCTTCTGCATTCTACCAACAGATTCAGCAGCAAATCGAAGAAGTAAAGGCGGAAGGCCTTTACAAATCAGAGCGTGTCATTACGTCTCAACAGCAAGCGGCTGTTAAAATCTCTACTGGTGAAGAAGTACTAAACTTCTGTGCGAACAACTACCTTGGTCTTGCTAACCACCCGGCACTTATCGAAGCGGGTAAAGCAGGCATGGACGAGCACGGCTTTGGTATGGCTTCAGTACGTTTTATCTGTGGTACGCAAGACATCCACAAAGAGCTTGAGCAGAAGCTTTCTAAGTTCCTAGGTAAAGAAGATACGATTCTTTACACATCATGTTTCGACGCAAACGCGGGCCTATTTGAAACTATTCTAGGCAAAGAAGACGCAATCATCTCTGACGCTTTAAACCACGCGTCAATCATCGACGGTGTTCGTCTATGTAAAGCGATGCGTTTCCGCTACTCAAACAACAACATGGAAGAGCTAGAGCAACAACTGATTGCTGCAAAAGAAGCGGGCGCTCGCCACATTCTTATCGTAACGGACGGCGTGTTCTCAATGGACGGCGTAGTAGCAAACCTTCCTGCTATCTGTGACCTTGCAGAGAAGTACGGCGCATTGACGATGGTTGATGACTCGCACGCTGTTGGCTTCATGGGTAAAACTGGTGCAGGTACGCACGAGCACCACAACGTGGTTGACCGTATCGACATCATCACTGGTACGCTAGGCAAAGCAATGGGCGGCGCTTCAGGCGGTTACACATCTGGTAAAGCGGAAGTGATTGACTGGCTACGTCAGCGTTCTCGTCCATACCTATTCTCTAACTCTGTTGCACCAGCAATCGTAAGCGCTTCTATCCGCGTTCTAGATCTACTAGAAGAGAGCGGTGACCTACGTGATCGTCTATGGGAAAACGCAGCACACTTCCGTACTCGTATGGAAGACGCTGGTTTCACAATGGGTGGTGCTGACCACGCAATCATCCCAATCATGCTTGGCGACGCAAAAGTAGCAGCAGAATTTGCAGAGCGTGCGCTGGAGAAAGGCATCTACGTAATCGGCTTCTCATTCCCTGTAGTACCAAAAGGTCAAGCACGTATCCGTACTCAAATGTCTGCGGCGCACTCTCGCGAGCAACTAGACCGTGCAATCGACGCGTTCATCCAAGTTGGTAAGGACATGGGTCTTATTTAAGATTCTAGGCCTTAGACAATAGGGCCTTTAATTAAGGTTACATTATGAAAATTAAAGCATTATCAAAGCTAAAGCCTGAAGAAGGCATCTGGATGACTGAGGTTGATAAACCTGAAGTTGGCCATAACGACATTCTGATCAAAATTAAGAAAACCGCTATCTGTGGTACAGACGTACACATCTACAACTGGGACGAATGGTCACAAAAGACAATTCCAGTGCCTATGGTTGTCGGTCACGAATACGTGGGTGAAGTGGTTGCGATTGGTCAGGAAGTTCGTGGCTTTGAAATCGGTGACCGCGTATCTGGCGAAGGTCACATCACGTGTGGTCATTGTCGTAACTGTCGTGGCGGCCGTACTCACCTATGTCGTAACACGATTGGTGTGGGCGTTAACCGCGAAGGCGCATTTGCAGAATACTTGGTGATCCCAGCGTTCAACGCGTTCAAGATCCCTGAAGGCATCTCTGACGATCTAGCGTCTATCTTTGACCCGTTTGGTAACGCAGTACACACAGCACTTTCTTTCGACCTAGTAGGCGAAGACGTGCTTATCACAGGTGCTGGCCCAATCGGTATCATGGCAGCGGCAGTCGCGAAACACGTTGGTGCTCGTCACGTAGTGATCACGGATGTGAACGAATACCGTCTAGAACTTGCTCGTAAGATGGGTGTAACACGCGCAGTAAACGTGGCTGAAGAGAAGCTAGAAGACGTAATGGCTGAGCTAGGCATGACAGAAGGCTTCGACGTTGGTCTAGAAATGTCTGGTAACCCAGCAGCATTCAACTCAATGCTAACCACAATGAACCACGGTGGTCGTATTGCACTACTAGGTATTCCACCATCAGACATGGGTATCGACTGGAACCAAGTTATCTTCAAAGGCTTGGTGATCAAAGGTATCTACGGTCGCGAAATGTTCGAAACTTGGTACAAGATGGCTTCACTGATCCAATCTGGTCTGGATCTATCGCCAATCATCACGCACCACTACAAGATTGATGATTTCCAAGAAGGCTTCGACGTAATGCGCAGCGGCATGTCAGGCAAGGTTATTCTTGATTGGGAATAACTTATTCAAGTAAGAAATGCGCTCCTTTTTGGGGCGCATTTTTGTTTTCAGCCCTAAACCACCTACTTCAGTAGGTGGTTATCATCCGTTTCGGCTTTGCCTGTAAAACTAC
>NZ_JAWOUS010000009.1:0-186091 GCF_033339495.1 Vibrio sp. 2134-1 | reverse complement strand
TAACATGAGTAGTTTTACAGGCAAAGCCGAAACGGATGATAACCACCTACTGAAGTAGGTGGTTTAGGGCTGAAAACGAAAAGAGAGCACAATTGTGCTCTCTCTTTATACCATTTAGTTCTACTTTTTGAAGGGTAATTAAATCGTAAATACTCGGTAATCTTTTAGCTCAGGGATTTTCTTCAACAGATCGTTTTCTTGCCCTGCCATGTCATCCAGCGAATCGCACAAGTCTTCTGCTTGTTGCTCTACCTCTTTCGAATGCTCGGCTAAACGCTCTTCTACTTTCGCGCTGAGTTCAGCCATACTCTCTGATAATGCAGTGAGGTTTATCCCTCCCTCTTCCTTCATTTTTTTCGATAAAGCATCCAACGAACTGGCTAAAAACTCTTTATTGAAGATCTCTTGTGCTTTTGCAAAGTCTTCAGTCCACCCTTGTGTCATAGACTCAAAACTCTCCGCAGGCAGGATGAAATCACCATCTTTGTAGTAACGTGATTCAACATCAGCGAAAAAGTCCTTTACTGCGACTTTTACATTATCAAACGCACCAGGTGCATCGAGGCTTTCCGCAACATCATCAATAATATCATTCGCAAGCGCTAAACCATCACTCGCCAATTGCTTTGCTTGTGGAATATACGCGTTCATTTTTTCGCGATAGTCTTCAATTGCCGCTTTTTGGTCGGCATTGAGTTCAATTAGCTCACCTTTGATGAAGAGGTTGTTATCCTCATCCACGACAGCTTTATCACCTGTCGTTTGGCGAATTTCCAAGCTTTGCCCATCCATACGGACTTCATTATTGATGTCCACACGACACTGCGCTGCATAACCAGTAGCACTGACCATCAGCAATGAGAGTGTAAAAAGCTTTTTCATGTCATTCTCTTTTATTTAACATTACTCGTGTTAAACATAACACTGAGTGATACATGAGATGTCAGCAAATCGTCACGACTTCGTAACAAGTTGTTTTATCTCCTATTTTCACGTCAACCTCATCACCCTCTTCTTTCCCGAACAACGCTCGACCCAGAGGAGATTTGGCTGTTAAGACAAAGACTTCCAGAGTCTGATATTGAACAGTCAAACCACCAGAGCAAGGGCCTACAAAGAAGTGCTTTTCGATCAAATTCTCATCTGCGAGAACAACGTAAGCACCAACACCAACAGGCGCATTCTTAAAGTTACGAGTCACTAAAGAACGATATTGACGCAACTCCTCTTCACTATCTTGAATTCGCATGGCTTGTCCATGAGCAAGATACGCGGCTTCAAGTGCTAACGTATCGTACTTATGCTCGGGAACAGTTTCTTCATCTGTCGCGGCATCAATGGCTCGCTGAGCCGATGCATGGGCCACTTGAAGTTTTTCTTCCAGATGTTGGATGATAATTTGGACTAAGTCAGCTTTGTTCATACTTTTAGGACGCGCGTTTGGCACTCAGGGTGTGTTAATGTACCTAAGTTTACCATCAAAGAAAGGTTTCCCTATTATGCAAAGTGACTCGCTGCATCAAACACTTCAATCTGTATTTGGTTTTGACTCATTACGCCAAGGTCAGCAACCCGTAATTGAAGCCGTTATAAATGGTTACTCTGCTGCGGCAATCTTTCCTACAGGCTCGGGGAAGTCACTCTGTTATCAACTACCTGCAACCATATTACCCAACCTTACGTTGGTGATCTCTCCGTTGTTGGCGTTAATGAAGGATCAACTGAGCTTTTTACAAAGTAAAGGAATCGCGGCCGCTTCTATCGATAGCAGTCAAAGCAGAGAAGAAGCACAACAGGTCATGGCTGGCGTGAAGAATGGACAAATCAAAATCTTGATGATTTCTGTTGAGCGACTAAAAAATGAGCGTTTTCGTGAATTCATTCGCCAAGTACCGATTTCTTTGATGGTCATTGATGAAGCGCACTGTATTTCCGAATGGGGGCATAACTTTCGCCCAGACTATCTCAAACTACCGCAATATCAACGTGAACTGAACATCCCACAGTCTTTACTTCTCACCGCAACGGCAACGCCTGCAGTTATTGAAGACATGCAAAAAAAGTTCGATATTGCCAGTGAACATATTACCGTTACAGGCTTCTACCGCCCCAATCTGGATATCTCGGTCATCCCGTGTGAGGAAACAAAGAAACAAGAACAGCTCAGTGAGATCATCGCCTCTTCACCTAAGCTTCCGACCATCGTATACGTGACGCAGCAGCAAACAGCAGAACGAGTAGCAAAGTCATTAATCCATATTGGCATTAACGCTCACGCATACCACGCTGGCATGAAAAGCGACGTTCGCGAACAAATCCAACAGCAGTTCATGGATGGCCAAATTGACTGTATTGTTGCAACGATTGCATTTGGTATGGGGGTCGATAAATCTGATATTCGACGCGTCATTCACTTCGACTTACCCAAATCAATCGAGAACTACGCACAAGAGATTGGACGTGCAGGCAGGGACGGGCAACGCTCGGAGTGCATTCTGCTAGGCAATACGTCCGGCTTAACGGTGTTGGAGAATTTTGTCTATGGTGACACACCAGAATTTACGTCAATTAACTATGTAGTCGAGCAAGCGAAAGAACATGCTCCACAATGGGAGGTAGTGCCACTGCGTTTGTCGCGTGAAAGTAATATCCGCCAATTGCCAATCAAAACCTTGTTGGTTTATTTGGAGCTACATAACGTCATTGAAGCAAAGTACAGTTACTTTGCGGAATATCGGTTTAAGTTTTTGCACGATCAGCAATTTATTGTGAATCAATTTCAAGGCGAGCGACGTCAATTTGTGGAGGCTATTTTCTCCTGCTCGCAAAAAGCCAAAGTATGGTGCCAAGTTGACCTAGAAGCGCTATGGATGAACTATCAATCGGAACGCAGCCGAGTTGTCGCAGCGCTCGACTATTTTCACCAGAACGGCTGGATAGAACTAGAGAGCAAACAACTGACGGACGTGTACTCAGTTATGCCAACCAAACAGAGCTCGGATGTTTTAATCCAACAACTGTATGAACTGTTCCAATCCAAAGAAAGCAAAGATATCGAAAGAATCCACACCATGCTGCACTTGTTCCAGTCCGAGCACTGTTTGAGCTCACAATTGGCGAACTACTTTGCGGATCACGATGCACCAAAGCAATGTGGTCACTGCTCCGTGTGTCGTGGTCACGTCGCCACATTCACAGCACCAGAACCTGAAGATATTGAACAATCTCAAGTATCGATATGGGCGCAGGAGTTTATTCAGCTGTCCCCATCAGTCATCAGTAATGATGCCGTTGCTCGCTTCTTGTGCGGAATCAGCACTCCTTTGATTAGCCAGCTAAAAGCCTCAAAGCTAGCAGGTTATGGTGCAATGGCAAATGTAAGTTTTGAGCAGGTATTAACGCAGGTAGAAACGGTAAGGGCCTAAAAAAAGCTCAATTGACGCGCTTGGTCTTCGGGCTTGAGCATCACGTTCAAGCCTAAAAGGCGAATTTCCCGTCCATTTTGGCGTTTAAGAATATCTCTTAGCAAGATCTTGAAGTCCTCAAGCTCTAATTGCGGATGGATGTGCTCAATTGTTGTCAGTTGAAAATCGGCAAATTTGACTTTAATACCTTGTTTAATAATCGACTTATCTGGGCTTGCACGCTCTAAACGTTTCTCGAGTTCAGGATAAAGTTTCTCCTCAATCACTTGCCAACATTCACCATAGGTTGCGATGTTCTGGCTGAATGTCCTTTCCACACCGACGGACTTTCTCTCGCGCTCAACAACGACTTCTCGATTATCAATTCCATGGCTTCGCTGCCATAAGGAGGCACCCTGACGACCAAACTGCCTCAACAACTCTCGATAGTCACTGTTTTTAATGTCCTCACATCGATAAAAACCGGCTTGGTGGAGCTTCTCAAGACTCACCTTCCCCACGCCAGGAATATTCTCTAACGGAAGACTATCGATAACCTCTTGGACTTTCTCTGGCGGAATCACAAACTGACCGTTGGGCTTGTTCATGTCTGACGCGACCTTGGCAAGAAACTTAATCGGAGCAATGCCCGCCGATGCCGTCAACCCAAGTTCACTCCAGATATCACGGCGAATTGACTCTGCGATCAACGTTGCGGAGCCACGGCAAGCTGTCGAGTCCGTGACATCGAGGTATGCTTCATCCAATGAGAGAGGTTCAATGATAGGCGTATAACGCTCAAAAATAGCACGAATCTGCTGAGAGACTTGCTTGTATACATGCATTCTACCGGGCACAACCAACAAATGAGGACAGAGTTGCAGCGCGCGCGCCGTTGACATTGCACTGCGAACACCATATTTACGCGCATCATAATTACAGGTGCTAATCACTCCACGCTGCTTTTCATGTCCGCCAACAGCGAGTGCAATGCCACGGTAACTGGGGTTATCTCTCATCTCTACGGCAGCATAAAAACAATCCATATCGACATGAATAATTTTTCTAATTCGATCTGACATAGCCATCAAAGCACTGTTCAAAAAAACAGTATAAATCAAATCTACCTGAAGAGAAATGGGCGTGTTTAAGCGAACGTCAATCTCGAAGCATTACGTCCAATTGATCGACTAATTCGGCCCAATCTGCATCTTCTTCGATGGCTTGTTTTAGAAAGTTCGCCTGTGACATCGTCCAAAAGCTAGCTTCATGTAAAGGCGCAGAATCTCTTTTGTGTCGATGTTGATTAATAAAATCTTTCATTTCTTGAGGAGAGCTACCGAGGCCCAGTTGTTGAAATAGCTCAGCCATACCATGTTGATGCATTTCCATACTACTTTCTCCCTACGTTAGCTAAACATAATTATATAACTAAGACAGGAATAATGATGTGATGTTAACGGATGCGTGTCAAACATTTGAGTAGTTGTTCTACTTTTGGTTGACATGTGTTTTTTGATGGCGATAAGTTTAATTTTAGTTATCATTGATTTTAAACAATTAATTTTGGGGACTGCGCTTGAGTAATAAGATTCTGGTTGTTGAAGATAGTCGTGCATTTAAAAACTTTCTTTGCCAAACAATAAGCCAAGCTGGTTATGAGGTCATCGCAGCGGAAAGCTACGCGGAGGCAAAGAACTTGTTATCTTCAGCACAGGACCTCTTCTGTGCGGTTTTAGACTATTGTTTACCGGATGCTCAAGATGGCGAGATTATTGACCTCGTTTTGGAACATGGTCATCGTGTCATTGTTTTAACGGCTCGATTTCAAGAAGACACTCGCGAAAAGATGCTTGCAAAAGGTGTCCTCGACTATATTTTGAAAGACAGCATGGCGTCCGTTTCCTATCTATTACCACTCCTCAAGCGACTAACCAACAATCAACAACACAAATGTTTAGTCGTTGATGATTCACACACCGTAAGAAGACACATTGCCCAACTTTTGGAGCATCAATATATTCAGACGTTGGAAGCTGACAATGGGCAAAAAGCCCTAGAGCTTGTCGAGCAAAATCCAGATATCACTCTCGTTTTAACCGACCATGATATGCCCGTTAAAGATGGCATTACTATGGTGCGTGAATTACGTCGGAAGTGGGATAAAAATCAATTAGCCATTCTCGGCTTGTCGGGTAGTAACTCTAAGACCATGACGGCTAGGTTTCTAAAAGCAGGGGCCAATGACTTTTTATACAAGCCATTTAATCAAGAAGAATTTTTTTGCCGTATTCACCAACTGTTAGATATCAAAGACGCAACATCTGAACTGTTTAAAATGGCAAATCAAGATGCGCTAACGGGCTTATGGAACCGCCGCTTTCTGTTTGAGCAGCCCCATGTAGAAAACGCTCAAAGAAACATCGCGATGCTTGATATCGATTTCTTTAAGCAAGTAAATGATACATACGGACATGAGGGCGGCGATGCAGTGCTAGTCATGATAGCGAATATTCTAAAAATCTATTTTCCAAATGATATTGTCGCTAGGCTTGGTGGCGAGGAGTTTTGTATTCAAGCCAGTGGCGACTATGACGGCTTTCTAACACGCTTAGAACAAATGAGACAGCGCATAGAAAAAACGCCAATAACTTATTTGGACAAAAACATTCTTGTGACCGCGAGTATTGGTGTAAGCAACATCGAGGGGGAGCTGGAACAACAAATAAAAGTGGCGGATGAGCGACTTTACATGGCCAAAGAGAACGGACGTAACCAAATCATTTCTTCGTCCTAATGACTATCGGTGTGGTCTTGCTCTGTAACATGAGAGAAAGAAACAACAAAACATGGTATTAGGCTCTTTCTCGGACATCTGAGTTTTGGTTAGCTACCTAAAAATAAAGCTCAGCAGAACGCTGAGCTTTATCACTTTCTTAGTACGATTAACCAATACTAAGCAATTCTATCTTTTTCCCACGCCGCCAATTTCTCAGCACGCGCAGCCTCGCGCGCTTCACGTTTTTTACGCGCATCGCAGGGTTCTGGACAATTACACACTTTTTCGATGCCAACTGCCCCTAGGCCACCGCAGCTACCTTTCACGACTTTCTTTTGGAAAATGTATCCGACAGCCATTGCAGTGATTACCGCGACAAACACAGCAAAGGTAATTAGAAATGTATTCATAAAAACATGCTCACTTCTGTTGTTATTTCTTCATGAATGGCTTGTATGCTTCCGAAGCCAACTCTTTAAAACCATCTTCCGTTTTCACAATCATGAAAACAGGAATATTATTTTCGTTCGCAATTGCCATGCCTTTGTCTTCACCTAGCACCATAAGACCAGTTGCAAGACCATCAGCAGTCATCGACGATTTATCTAATACCGTTACAGACACCACTTTATGATGAATTGGTTTGCCTGTTCGTGGATTAATAATATGAGAGTATCTCACACCATTACTCTCAAAGTAATTACGATAGTCACCACTTGTTGCAATTGCCATGTCGCCTGGTTCAATAATTTCTTGAATTGAACGTTCATCAACGGTCGGTTTTTCAATTGCGATACGCCAAGGCACACCTTCACGATTGACACCTTTGAGACGCATTTCACCACCGACTTCGACCATAAAGTTCTGTACCCCTTCAGATTGAAGGTAGTCAGCAACCACGTCAACCCCCCAACCTTTCGCAATCGTCGATAGGTCGACGTACAAGTTAGGAAGATCTTTGGACAGTGTATTACCATCAACAGATAGGTGGTGAATACCGGTATTTGCTTTGCGAGAAGCGAGTTCTTCATCGGTTGGAACTACATCTGGACGAGCTTCTGGACCAAACCCCCACAGGTTAACTAGAGGGCCGACCGTCACATCCAATGCACCTAAAGTAAGACCGTTAAGGCGAATTGCTTCTTTCACTACCGTTGCTGTTTGTGTCGAAACTGTAAATGGCTCGCTCGTTTGATGCTGATTAAAACGACTTAACTCTGAGTCGTCACGATAGGTCGACATTTGGTCATTAACCTCTTCCAATAAGCGATCAATTTCTGTCTGCATCGCTTTTGGCGTTGGAATACCATCTTGCTCGATATACTTGATGTTGTAAGAAGTCCCCATGGTAGGGCCACTTAAATGAATTTGATCTGCAGGCTGCTCACAGCCAGCCAAAATCAATAGAGAAGCGAATGCAACAAGCCACTTTTTCACTTGTTAACTCCCAATGTTGTTGAATTGATATGGGAAATAGGACCAATCCTTTCAATCCGATTACCTATATCAACTGTTGAGTATCAGTTTTATGTCTATAAAAAACAATGGCTAGCTCTCTTGGAGAGCTAGCCATAGATTCAATCACTTGGAGGAATTAACCACCGAAGTCATCTAGTAGGATGTTTTCATCCTCTACACCTAGATCTTTTAGCATGCCGATTACAGCTGCGTTCATCATAGGTGGACCACACATGTAGTATTCACAGTCTTCTGGCGCTTCGTGATCACGTAGGTAGTTCTCGTAAAGAACGTTGTGAATAAAGCCAGTGTAACCATCCCAGTTATCTTCTGGAAGTGGATCAGACAGTGCACAGTGCCATACGAAGTTGTCATTCTCAGCTTGTAGCATATCGAAATCTTCTACGTAGAACATTTCACGCTTAGAACGTGCGCCATACCAGAAAGACATCTTACGCTTAGAGTGCAGACGCTTAAGTTGGTCGAAGATGTGTGAGCGCATTGGAGCCATACCAGCACCACCACCAACGAATACCATTTCTGCATCTGTATCTTTCGCAAAGAACTCACCAAATGGACCAGAAATAGTACACTTGTCGCCTTCTTTTAGAGACCAGATGTACGAAGACATGATGCCTGGTGGTACGTCTGGGTTGTTCGGCGGCGGAGTTGCGATACGAACGTTAAGCATGATGATACCGTGCTCTTCTGGGTAGTTAGCCATAGAGTATGCACGAATGGTCTCTTCATTAACTTTAGACTCGTAACGGAAAAGGTTGAACTTCTCCCAGTCTTCACGGTATTCCTCAGGAATATCGTAGTCTGCGTATTTCACGTGGTGAGCAGGAGCTTCAATCTGGATGTAACCACCAGCACGGAAAGGTACTGACTCGCCATCTGGAATTTGTAGCTTAAGCTCTTTGATGAATGTCGCTTTGTTATCGTTAGAGATAACAGTACATTCCCACTTCTTAACGCCGAAGATTTCTTCAGGAAGCTCGATATCCATGTCAGTTTTCATTGCAACCTGACACGCTAGACGCTCACCTTCACGCGCTTCACCTTTAGTAATATGGTCAAGCTCGGTTGGTAGGATGTCGCCACCACCTGATTTAACTTTTACGCGACACTGACCACATGAGCCACCGCCACCACAAGCAGAAGATACGAATACGCCAGCACCTGCTAGAGCACTCAGTAGCTTACCACCTGGTTGTGTAACGATCGCCAGAGAAGGGTCATCGTTCACAGAAATTGTAATGTCACCTGTTGGTACAAGCTTAGACTTAGCGAAAAGAATCACTAGTACTAGTGCAAGTACGATCAGAGTAAACATCACTACACCAAGAATAATGTCCATTGACTATTCCTTAATTGTTGCGGTTTACCCGACTTACAGTTGAACACCAGAGAAAGACATAAAGCCTAACGCCATAAGACCTACAGTGATAAATGTGATACCAAGACCACGTAGACCTGGAGGTACGTCAGAGTACTTCATCTTCTCACGGATACCTGCAAGAGCAACGATTGCTAGCATCCAGCCCACACCAGAGCCGAAACCGTAAACGATCGATTCAGCAAAGTTGTAGTCACGTTGTACCATGAAAGATACACCACCAAAGATTGCACAGTTTACTGTGATCAGCGGTAGGAAGATGCCTAGCGCGTTGTACAAAGGTGGGAAGAAACGGTCTAGGACCATCTCTAGAATCTGTACAAGTGCTGCAATTACACCGATAAAGGTGATGAAGTTTAGGAAGCTAAGGTCCACGCCCTCAACTAACGCGTTCTCTCTCAGAACTAGGTTGTATACCAGGTTGTTCACAGGAACAGCGATAGTCAGAACTACCACAACTGCAACACCTAGGCCGAAAGAGGTCTTAACCTTCTTAGATACGGCAAGGAAAGTACACATACCTAGGAAGAAAGACAGAGCCATGTTTTCGATGAAAATCGATTTAACTAACAGACTAATGTAATGTTCCATGACGTCCTTACTCCTTCGCTTCTACTTGTTCTGGTTTCAGAATACGGATTACCCAGATAAGGAAGCCGATTAGGAAGAATGCTGATGGTGCTAGTAGCATTAGGCCGTTAGGCTGGTACCAACCACCGTTGCTCACTAGAGGTAGAACTTCTAGACCAAATAGTTTGCCTGAGCCAAATAGCTCGCGGAAGAAACCTACAGTGATAAGAACGAAGCCGTAACCTAGACCGTTACCAATACCGTCAATAAGAGATGGTACTGGCGCAGACTTCATTGCGAATGCTTCAGCACGACCCATTACGATACAGTTAGTGATAATCAGACCAACGAATACAGATAGCTGTTTAGAGATATCGTATAGGTAAGCTTTTAGCACTTGGTCTACCACGATTACTAACGATGCGATGATTGCCATCTGAACGATGATACGCACACTGTTAGGAATGTGGTTACGGATCAATGAAACAGAGAAGTTAGACAACGCAGTTACAAATGTTACCGCTAGTGTCATTACAAAAGCTGTTTCTAGTTTAGTTGTTACTGCAAGAGCAGAACATACACCAAGAACTTGTAGCGCGATTGGGTTGTTATCCAACACTGGCGCTAGGATGCTCTTTTTAACGTTTTGTGCACTAGACATTAGTTAAGTTCTCCGTCACGAACTTTTGCTAGGAAAGGACCAAAGCCCATATCACCTAACCAGAAGTCAAATGTGTGTTGAACACCATTACTAGTGAGCGTCGCTCCTGATAGGCCATCAACACCGTGCTCAGAACCTTGCGGTGCGCCGCCTTTCACGACCTTAATCGCTGGCTGGTGATCTTCATTGTACAATTTCTTGCCAATGAATTGATCGCGCCATGAAGGGTTCTCTACTTCACCACCAAGTCCAGGAGTTTCACCTTGCTCGTAGTAAGTAATAGCAGACACAGTGTTACCATCAGTTTCAACGGCTACAAAGGCATACATCATCGACCATAGTCCTTTACCGTGCATAGGCAGGATAACTTTTTGGACTTCATCTTGATCTTTTACAAGGTACACCACTGCTGTATTCGCGCGACGACGGATATCAGCTACGTCTTCTTCTGGTGTCAATGCGATTGAACGTTCTGCATCTTTTGATGCTTCACGTTGATCGTACGTAGATGCATTACCCTCAGTAAAGTTACCTGTTTCAAGGTCTACTAGACGAGGTTCGATGTACTCAGCAAATAGCTCTGGTACTTTCTTACCGTTTGCGTCAATGCCTGCAACTTCAACGATCTTTGATTGCTTATCTAGGACAGCGTTAGCTTTTTGCTTATCACGCAGACCTACTGCTGCTGTTGATACGATGATTGAACAAACAAGGCTCAACCCGATAACAACACCCAGCGTCTTTTTAATGCTGTCGTTATTACTTGCCATAGCGTGCTAGTCTCCGCTTGATGTTCTTCTCAATCACTACATGGTCGAACAGAGGTGCGAATAGGTTCGCGAATAGAATCGCCAGCATCATACCTTCTGGGTACGCTGGGTTAACTACACGGATCATCACACACATTGCACCAATCAGGATGCCGTACCACCATTTACCTTTGCTAGTAAATGACGCTGATACTGGGTCCGTTGCCATGAAGAACATACCGAATGCAAAACCACCTAGAACAAGGTGCCAGTGCCATGGCATATTAAACATTGGATTAGTGTCAGAACCGATCACGTTAAACAGAGTCGATACTGCGATCATACCGATCATTACACCCGCAATGATGCGCCATGAAGCGATTCGCATGTAAACGATCATCGCTGCACCGATCATTAGAGCTAGAGTCGATACTTCACCAATTGAACCAGGGATGTTACCGATGAACGCGTCCATCCAAGTGATAGGAGCGCCAGTTACTGTGTTAACTAGAGCACCGTTACCACCTTGAGCCCATTGGCTAAGAGCAGTTGCACCAGAGAAGCCGTCAGCTGCAGTCCATACTACGTCACCCGAAATTTGCGCTGGGTAAGCGAAGAATAGAAATGCACGACCTGCAAGTGCAGGGTTAAGGAAGTTACGACCTGTACCACCGAAGATCTCTTTTGCTACAACAACACCAAATGTGATACCTAGTGCCGCTTGCCATAGAGGTAGCGTTGGTGGAACGATAAGTGCGAATAAGATAGAAGTTACAAAGAAACCTTCGTTAACTTCGTGTTTACGCACCATACAGAACAACACTTCCCAGAAGCCACCAACAATAAATACTGTTGCGTAGATTGGCAGGAAGTAAGTCGCACCTAGTAGCATCTTACTGCCAACACCCGCTTCCGCACCGATAGTGCCGCCAAGCATTTCTGTTAGCCAGTAGTGCCAGTTACCTGCGATAACTGTCGCTAGTTGGTCACCAGCGTACATGTGGTTAAGTGCTGCAATAGCTTGGCCACCTGCGTTGTACATACCCCAGAACATTGCTGGGAATACCGCAAACCAAACCATGATCATGATACGTTTTAGGTCAACGCTATCACGAACGTGCGAGCTTTTATTTGTTACGATACCTGGCGTGTAAAAAACTGTTGCTACAGCTTCGTACAGGGCAAACCATTTTTCGTGTTTGCCACCAGGCTCAAAATGATGCTCGATGTCTTCAAGAAACTTTTTAAGAGCCATGAAAATTACCCTTCCTTCTCGATAGTATCTAGGCATTCACGAAGTAACGTACCGTACTCGTACTTACCTGGACATACAAAGGTACACAATGCTAGATCTTCTTCATCCAGTTCAAGCGCACCCAGTGCTTGAGCACTGTCTGTGTCGCCGGCACATAGATCACGAAGCAGCAAAGTAGGCTCCATATCTAGAGGCATTACGCGTTCGTAGTTGCCAATTGGAACCATTGAACGATCACTACCATTGGTCGTCGTTGTCATATTGAACAACTGACCTTTGAATACGTGACCAAGGAAAGAGCGAGTTACCGAGAACTTATTCTTACCAGGCATTGCCCAGCCAAATAGTTCTTTTTCACGGCCTTCACGTAATACAGAAACCTGTTGATGGTAACGGCCAAGGTATGCGTGTGGACCAGTTGCATGTGTACCTGTTAGTACTGAACCAGAGATCACACGAACTTCGCCAGGCATCAGCTCGTTATCTGTTAGGTCATCTAAGCTTGCACCCATTACGGTACGAACTAGACGAGGGTTATTCACAACTGGGCCAGCTAGAGACACAACACGATCTGTGCATAGCTCACCAGTTAGGAACAGGTTACCGAACGCGATAACGTCTTGGTAGTTGATGCTCCATGCCACATTCTCTGCATTTACTGGGTATAGGAAATGCATGTGGGTGCCAGCAAGACCTGCTGGGTGAGGGCCATCGAAGACGTGTTCTTCTACGTTAGACTGTGAAGAGCGTGGCAAGCTAGTGCCAGATTTACATACGTAAACCTTGCCTTCTGTCAGGGCTGAAAGAATGTCTAGACCAGCAATGAATGCTTCTTGTTGCTCATTAATGATCAACTCAGGCTTAGCTGCTAGTGGATTAGTATCCATTGCAGTTACGAAAATAGCCTTAGTAGAAGACTCGATTGCAGGAACCTTGCTAAACGGACGAGTACGTAAAGCGGTCCATAAGCCAGAGTCAACCAACTGAGTCTTGATCACTTCACGATCTAGACCTGAAAGTTGAGCGGCTTCGAACTTATCAAATGTCACCTGCTCTTCACCTGCCACTTCAATCACTACAGATTGAAGGACACGTTTAGCGCCACGGTTAACTTCGATCACTTTACCGGCTGCTGGTGCAGTAAATTTCACGCCTGGGTTCTTTTTATCTTCAAAAAGAACTTGCGCTTTTTTCACTTCATCACCAACGCGGACATGCATGGTAGGTCGCATGCCAACGTACTCTTCGCCAAGCAAGGCGACTTTTTTGATGGTCTTACCATCATTAATCACCTGGGATGGAGTTCCTGCGATAGGAAGATCCAAGCCCTTCTTTATTGTAATCATACGCACTTGCACTACTTTTATCGGGAAAAAGATTCTTTTGATTGCGTAACTTTTAGACACGACATCAGTGTCCGGTTTTGATGTTGTTTTAAACATCAAAATCGCAACATCCTATTAAAAATCTCGTCACAAGGAATACGCGAGATTTATCAGGTGCCGTAGTCTAGCATTTTTTAGGAACTTGATGCCATGATCAATCATTAGAATAGAGGGGTTATTTCGGTAGAATCAGGTCTAAAAGGTCAAAGAATAGTCATAACTTTGACCCATCGCACAAATGCCATATTCCATACATATCTTATGGAAAAGTGATATTCATCGCCTGAAATATTCTGCAATTTCCATTCATTTGTTGAAACACTGTTAACACATTTTTTAACCAGAATTTGTGCCACGTTAACGTCCCTAAAGAATGTAAAACGAAAAAAGATGGCCTTAAGCCACCTTTCTCTGCACCTTTATATCTTGCGTTTTTAGTGACCACCACCCATACACATCGGGCTATCAGGGGCGCCATCTTGTTCACGCTTCCACTCTTCATCAGTATATGTATGAATAGCTAATGCATGAATGTGGTTATCCAGTTCATCTGCCAAAATTTGATGAACTTGACGATGGCGCCCAATCAAACGCTGTCCCGCGAACGAATCACTCACAACAATCACTTTGAAATGACTCTCTGAGCCTGGTGGCACATTATGCATGTAGCTCTCATTAATGACTTTGAGATAGCTGGGTTGCAGCTCACTGTGTAGTTTCTTCTCTATGATTTCTTGGATCATATTCGTTCCTCATTGATGCGAATTCCATAAGTATATACCTAAGTAAAGCAGACATGCATCACTCAAACGTCACTCTCATTATTGACGCACTTTGTAGACATATTGTCTCAAGGCGCTCGACTCCATGAACATGCCTAGAGAGCAGCCATCACTGAACTCGTAAAATTTGACAGCTTTTTGTATCTCGACACGTCATCATTTGCGACAATAACACTTAATTTCTAAATCAACTTACATTTAGCTATGAAAACCGAACTGAACCTTCACGAGCGAAGCTTAACACTTCATCGTTTCCCAAAACGAAGTAACGAAACGCTACAAGCGTGGGATGCCGGTGATGAGTATCTTATTAATCATGTTGAAGAGCTTGCTTTGCCAGACAATCAAAACATCCTCGTGATTAATGACAGCTTTGGTGCCCTCTCCTGCTGGTTTTCGGAAAAGCACCATGTAACGCTAATGAGTGATTCATTCATCTCACATAAAGGTGCACAGCAAAATCTCGAGCAAAACCAGTGCAATAAAGTAGCGTTTGCCACCACGATGGACCTCGTTCCTGCCAATATTGATCTCGTCTTGCTGCAACTGCCCAAAAGTAACCGCCATCTAGTGTGGATACTAAGCCAATTAAGAAAGGCGCTACCGGCTTCCTGCCCCGTCATTGCAGTCAATAAAGCGAAAGACATTCACACTTCGACGCTAAAACTGTTTGAAAAATACTTAGGCGAAACAAAAACATCTTTGGCCTGGAAAAAGCACAGATTGGTGTTTTCTCAAGCAACAGTTGAGCCTCCGATTGAAGTAATGCCTTTCACGACTTGGCGCGTTGATGGCGAAGATATCGAACTCAAGAACATGCCAAATGTCTATTCAGGAGAAAGTTTAGATTTAGGTGCACGCTTTATGCTGCAGCACCTGCCTCAAGACCCTTCGATAGACAATGTCATCGACCTTGGCTGCGGCAATGGTGTTCTGTCTGTTAAATTTGGTCAGTTGAATCCAAATGCTCAGCTAACATGTGTTGATGAAAGTTTTATGGCGCTTGAATCAGCAAAACAGAACCTACGCGACAACCTTGGTGAAAATAGAGACATACAGTGCATAGCGAACAATTGCTTGGACGGTTTTAAACACAGCAGCAGCTCTATGGTTATGTGTAATCCACCGTTTCATCAACAACAGGCAATCACCGATCATATTGCTTGGCAAATGTTCTGCGATGCTAAACAAGTATTAAGTGAAAATGGCCGTTTACTGGTTATCGGAAATCGTCACCTCGGGTACGACGCAAAACTCAAACGTCTGTTTGGCGATAAAAATGTGAAACTTATCGCTTCCAACAATAAGTTTGTGATTTTACAGGCTACAAAAAATCCTGCTAAATTAAGCGCAAAATAAGCTTTAGCAAAATAGTTAAAAGGAATAATAAAATGAGAAAATTGGTACTTGCGGCTTCGGTTGCGTTGCTTGCTGCGTGTTCAGCCCCTCAACAACCTCAGCTGAACCTGATGCCAGAAAGCACATTGAGCACCAATCCAATTGTTCAAGGCAAGACTTACAGTTTGACCAGCAAAGATGTACGTGCAGCGCAGTACGTGGCGTTGGTGGATAACGGCCGTTCGAACATTTTTCCTCTTCATGCTAAACAGAATTTACGTATTGCGTTAGAAGAAGCATTAGAGAAGCAATTCTCATCTCAAGGTTTCCATGCGGATCTAAACAGCAACAACGCGATTGAATTGAGCGTTCAAGAAGCGTTGGTCAACGTGAAGCATTCGGTGATGGAAAATGAGATGGATGCTAAAGTTGTGCTGGAAATCACAGCAGAGACACCTGAGGGCAAGCTAGTCAAAACTTATACAGGTACAGCAAAGCGATCTGGCACATTGAGTGCTTCTGATGCCGATATTGAAGAGACATTGAATGATGTGGTGACATTGACGCTTAAAGAGATTGCCAATGACCCTGAGCTTCGTCAATACATGCAGGAGCGTTTCTAATGTTACGCAAAGCGATTCTGTCTTTAGCATTACTCAGCTGCAGCGTTTGGGCTGGGCCAAAAGTAGCGTTTGAAACGACCCTTGGTTCATTTACGGTTGAGTTAAACGAAGAGAAAGCACCTATCACTGTCGCTAATTTTCTGAAATATGTAGAAGATGGGAGCTACGAAGGTACTATTTTTCATCGTATTATCCCAGGCTTTATGGCGCAAGGTGGCGGCTTTAACCAAGATATGCAGATGGTGAAAACATACGCGCCAATCAAAAACGAAGGAAATAATGGTCTAAACAATGACCGTGCTACCATCGCCATGGCACGAACTAATGCACCAAACTCTGCAACTCGTCAGTTTTTCGTCAACTTAGTCGACAATGACTTTCTCAACTATGGCGCTCGACCACCAGGTTATGCTGTATTTGGTGAGGTTACTGAGGGGTTCGACGTTATCCAGAAAATGGCTCAGCAGCCGACCACGACAGTAGGCCGAATGCGTGATGTACCAGATACGCAAATCGTCATCACCAAAGCTACACTACTTAAATAGCCAAAACGATAAGCCCTTTGAATAATCGAAGGGCTTTCTCTTTCAACGGCTTCATTTTATTGGATTGATTTATGTCTTCATTACCTTCCATCACTTGGTTGGAAACGGTAAAAAGTTACCTCGATAAACGACTCATGTGGGTTTTCATGCTGGGCTGCTCTAGCGGCTTTCCGTGGGTTCTTATCGGTTCAAACATGTCAGGTTGGCTAAAAGATGCCGGCTTGACCCTCTCCGCAATTGGCTATTTTGGTAGCGTTTTTGCGGTCTATGCGATCAACTTTCTGTGGGCACCTCTGGTTGACCGCGTGAAGCTGCCAGTCCTCTTTAGACTGCTGGGGCAAAGACGTAGCTGGATTTTCTTTTGCCAAAGTATCGTACTCGTCGCTACCCTATTTATTGCCGGCGTTAATCCAGCGGAAAACTTGGTGTTTGCGTCACTACTCGCCTTGTGCATTGCAACGGCTTCAGCGACACAAGACATCGCAATTGATGCTTTTCGTATTGATACTTTCCCAAAGTCAGAAGAGTCTAAACTGCCTCAAGCTTCTGCAATGGCGGTCATTGGCTGGTGGACAGGTTATTCACTACCGGGTTATTTAGCGTTTGTTAATGCTGACAGTGTCGGTTGGAATGGTGTGTACTACGGGATGGCGGTGATAGTCGGCATTCTAATGGTCTTTACGATTTTAGTCGGTGAACCGAAGACTCAACGCGAACAACTTCAGTCTGCCGCTGAACAACGCCACAAAGAAGTGGTTGGTTCAAAAGTCGTAGCTTGGTTTACCGTGACTGTTGTAGAACCTTTCCTTGATTTCTTTAATCGCAATGGCGTCCGTGTCGCGATTACTCTGTTGCTGTTCGTTTTCCTATTTAAAATTGGCGAAGCGTTTTTGGGCAGGATGTCGATCGCGTTCTATAAAGATATTGGTTTTAGCAATGAACAAATTGGCTATTACTCCAAACTGATCGGTTGGGGAGCCACCATCTTCTTTACTTTTGTCGGAAGCATGTTCAACGTTAGGTTTGGTATTGTACGTGGATTAATGATCGGCGGTATTGCGATGTCTGCCAGTAACTTGATGTTTGCTTGGATTGCTTCGGTAGGCCCAAACGAGCACTTGTACTTAGCCACGATTATTGTCGATAACTTTACGACTGCTTTCTCAACTGTCGCTTTTGTTTCATTTTTGACGATTCTAACCGGGCAAGCATTTTCGGCAACTCAGTATGCGTTGCTTGCCTCTCTAGGAAACTTCGGACGGACGACTCTTGCTTCTTTCAGTGGCGAGCTAGTGGATTATCTCAATGATTGGAGCACATTCTTCGTGCTTACCGCTGTCATGGTCGTGCCAAGCTTGATTATGTTGTACTCGCTACGACATTACTTTGATGCTCTATTGGAAAAAGCACGTCACAAGCATTAACGAAACATATAAAAAACCACCGAATTCGGTGGTTTTTGTTTTGCGAGATATAAGATAAGAGGTCTATGGGTATAACCCTTTACCAAACATATTAAATATACGTGCCACGCCTTGAGTAAAGATCATCGGCTCAGTCAATACGGTTAAACACAAGCAGTCTTCTCCGGACTTAGTGTAAGGGCTGTGCTTCACTGATGCGTCTCTAATCATCAAATCGCCTTCTTCATATTGGCCATCCTCGTCACTAAATCCACCATGTAGGATCAATGTAGACTCCAGGCCTTTGTGCGTATGTTGAGGAATTTGCACATCTTCCCCGATGTACATTAAGCTGACACGAGCGTCTTCCCCTAGGTCAATCTGAGCACTGAAAACCTTGCCTCCGTAACTTCTCCATGACCCTACGAGGTCAGAGAAACGCGCTAGAGTTTTAGGAAGAGCGAAACTTTTTCCTGCCACATTAACAGCAGCAGAGTCGCGGATCACGATATTATCAGTCGCTGGCTCCGCATTGATGATGTCATTAAACATGTCGTCAAATTCAGAAACATACTCAGAAGGTATGTCACTTACGATGTTCGCTTGACTTGCTTCGACTTGGTTCACATAAGCTCGGCACTTGGTGCATGTTTCTAAATGAGTTGCGACCACAAGACCAGAAACTGCATCAATGCTTCCCGAAGCGTATGCTTCTAACAAGCTGTTATCTGGGTGTTTGTTCATAGTTGCTCCGTATGCATTGAATGCCTTAGCTTTTCTACTGCAAGCCTCAGCCTGGATTTTACGGTACCGAGGGGTATATCAAATAATTCCGCGACCTGTTGATGAGGTAACTCTTCAAGATATACCGCTTGTAAAACATCTCTCTGGTTTTTCGGTAATATATCTAAAAACTTAACCACCTGTTCTTTCAACATATCTTGTTCTGGTGAATAGTGATCAACAAGATCAGGTGGATAATACTCTGACGGCCAAATGTCATCAGAATGAATGTGTAATTCCTTACCTTTCTGTTTTCTCAGCAGATCAAAACAAAGGTTTCGGATTATGGTATATATCCAAGTCGATAACGCGCTCTTTTCACCATCATAGAGGTGCGCTTTCTGCCAAACTGTCGCCATGGTCTCTTGCACCATCTCCATAGCAACTTGCTCATTACCAACATGTTTGTAAGCGAATTGCTTCAGCTTGGGTGCGTAAAAACGGAATACAAAAGCGAACGCATCTTTGTCTCGATCCTTCACTTTATCCATGTAATCGTTCCAATCACTGCGCCCCAGTTTTTTCGGGCTATCACTCATCATAATCGGCCTTAATTTGTGGGAGGAGTTTCCTCCTCCCATTCGTCCTAATCGGTCACGTCATCGACCAACAAGTTGAAACCACCGTTGTTCCCATCATCAATGGCAACGACTTGGTACACAACACCGTTCATTACATTGACTGGTGCTGAGTCAACCGCAACAATACTTGGGTTACCAGCCACTGTTACCGTTACATAATATGTACCTTCAGCGACATATAATCCTTGTACGCTATTTTTATACGCAAAATTAGCGATGGTTGGATCACTTCCATCTATTCCTGCACTCGTAGTGAGGTAAATATCCACCATTTCCGCTATAGGATTAGCCGCCGCGTGTGTCACATTCAGCGTCGCGCTAGTTGCCACTGCACGTCTCATGTCTTCAACAACCAGAGGTTCGATATCAATCGCTGGGCTAACAACACCGACTGCGTAAACACTGTAATCCTTTCCGCTCGCAACCATTAATCCGTCAACATCGATAATAGGATTGGTTGTTGTGCCATCCACGTAAACGTCAATATCGTAAGCGCCAGCATCGAGCTCCAAATAACCACGAATCTCTTTGAACGCTAAGTCGGCAAGAGGAGCGAAGGCCGCCCCGTTAACGTTAACATCGACGACAGGCGCTCCATCGACAAGGTGTCCGACTCTTACTTCAGCTTGGCTGCCCATATCTTCAATTATAGAAGAGCCCGAACCGTCCAACACCAAGAGTTTGACAGGTGACGTGCTATTCGAATCTCCTGTGCCGATAGCGGCAATCGTCAAGTTGGAATTAGCCGCAAGAGATACTGTGCCCGAGTCAAAAGCAACGCTGTCTCCTACGGCAAGTCGAACTTGATACTCACCAGCTGGGATGTTCAATACGTCGGTAGAAGCTTTGTAAGCAAGGTTAGTTATTGGAGTCGCGCTAGCAAGAGCAGCACCTGGCTCAGTGACATAAAGATCAACAGCAGGAACGCCTGAAGCTGCATGAACAACTTGAACATCTAGACTATTGGCATCAGCCATTGAATCGGAGCTGCGAGTCACAACTAAGGGCTCAACTGGGTTTGGCGAACCATCGGCATCGCCAACAACGAACACGTTATAATTGAGGTCGGAATCAAGGTCTAGTTCTGTTTTAGGTATTACGGTCGCGGTTTCATTACCTGGGAGCTGAACATCGACCTGAATCGAATTCATCCCCTCTCGCAATTTAACGTAGCCAGATCCCACACCATAATCAACATTCGTTAATGATGGTTTATCGTTGATCCACACATTTGCAAGCGGCGCATCAGAAGACGCGTGCACTGCTTGTAAATTGGAATACTCGATAGTGTCACTGTCGGAGCCACACGCCGCCAGTCCTAATGTCGCAACAATAGTTAGCGCAGCTTTATTAAATCCTTTCATATCCTTGCCTCTTTGTTAGTCGGGGCTTCTATGGCTTCTGTCAGAAATTGCAACGCAGGAATACAGTCCTCTGCGCCGACTAGCTGTTCGAACAGATTGCAGTCTAGGGGTAGTAACTCAAGCCAACGCTGAGTAACCCAAGCAGAGTCATCGTAAAAACGATGCTGGTAGAGGCTTCCAAGTTGAGGAAACTCTTCATAAACATGGGATAACTGCTGGCTTAAAAAGAAGAAATCTGGTGAGTTGTCTGGATGTTGCCAATTGTCTAACCATTCAACCTCTGCATGACGTAAGCCATCCGCATCTGCACGGACGCGTTTGACAACAAAGCGTTGCTCACCAGCAACTGTAATACCAAGAAGGCCATCACTGAGTGTTTCAAAATCAACGATCCTGACCAAAGTTCCGATAGATGAAACGTTACCCACGTCTTTAGGGTCACCTTCACTTCCTACTAGGCAAACTCCAAAGCCCACATTTTGTAGGCTGCATTCCTTTACCATTCGCTTATATCGTGGCTCAAAAATGCGCAGATTCATTTTACCTTCAGGGAGTACAACTGAAGTGAGTGGGAATAACATGACTTCTTTCATTCAAACGTCCTCTTTGATTCACGGATACATACGAATCCCTTATCACTCCGATCACTAACGATTTATGTTGGTTAATCGACTGGCTTAAAAAGTCATAAAATCGCTCACGCAAACGATCCAAATCACACATTTATTGCAATAAAATGCAACAAACAAAAAGTTCCGTAAATAAAGATAATTTCGTGATGCAACTCACCAAAAACGTTTCATTTTGCACCCTTTATCACTTTCATTTGGGATTTTTATCGCTATTATTCCCGCCAATTGGAAAGCGCAGCACAGATTGCGTGTTCTGAATCATTACAAACATAGAGAGTCCCCTTATGCGTAAATCACTTTTAGCTCTTAGCCTTCTAGCGGCTACTTCAGCTCCAGTTATGGCGGCAGATTACTCTGACGGCGATATTCACAAAAACGATTACAAGTGGATGCAATTTAACCTAATGGGTGCATTTGACGAACTTCCAGGTGAGTCTTCACACGACTACCTAGAAATGGAATTCGGCGGCCGCTCTGGTATCTTCGACCTTTACGGCTACGTTGATGTATTCAACCTAACTTCTGATCCAGGTAGCGACAAAGCTGGCGCAGAGAAGATCTTTATGAAATTCGCTCCACGTATGTCTCTAGATGCGGTAACTGGTAAAGACCTATCTTTCGGTCCAGTTCAAGAGCTATACGTTGCAACTCTAATCGAGTGGGGTGGTAACTCTGGTGTTAACTCTCAAAAAATCGGTCTAGGTTCTGACGTAATGGTTCCTTGGTTTGGTAAAGTTGGTGTTAACCTATACGGCACTTACGACGGCAACAAAAAGGATTGGAACGGTTTCCAAATCTCGACTAACTGGTTCAAACCATTCTACTTCTTCGAGAACGGTTCATTCATTTCTTACCAAGGCTACATCGATTACCAATTCGGTATGGATGATGATGCTGGTAACAAGTTTGGTTCAACCGCGTCAAACGGTGGTGCAATGTTCAACGGTATCTACTGGCACTCAGACCGCTTCGCAGTGGGTTACGGTCTAAAAGGTTACAAAGACGTGTACGGTATCAAAGATACTGATGGGTTCAAGTCAACTGGCTTTGGCCACTACCTTGCTGTAACTTACAAGTTCTAATTGAACCACTAAGTTTGCTCAAAAATGGCGCCTTTCGGCGCCATTTTTATTTGCTTTCCTTTTTTCCCTCATTATCCTTGCAGCAAACCTTTTTAATGAGAGCGTTTGGTGAATATCCTTATCCTCGGTCCAGGTGCGGTGGGCTCACTCTGGGCAACAAAATTTAAGCTTGCCGGGCACAATGTTTCATTGTGGGGAAGAAGTTCTGAAAGCCAACAATCACTTCAGTTGGATGACACACCCGCAATCGTATTCAGTAATCAAGATATTTCCTCCGTAAATAAAGCAGATCTCATTTTGATCACGGTAAAAGCTTGGCAAATGGAAGACGCCATTCAGCCTTTACTGCCTCATATCAACGCAGACACGATTATCATGCTGATGCACAATGGTATGGGTACCGCCTCTGGCGTGGAGAAGGCTCTGCCAAACAATCCTATCGTGCTCGCCACAACGACGCACGGCGCATACAAACCAGATAACCAACACGTACTGCATACCGGTCACGGAACAACGCAAGTGGGTGGTTATAATGACAAAGGAATGCAGTGCGCTTTTCTGCAAGATGTTATGCATCATGCCCTTCCAGAGGCCATTTGGAATCCACACATCCAATCTGCGTTATGGACTAAGTTAGCAATTAACTGCGCGATTAACCCACTGACTGCGATTCACCAGTGTAAGAATGGTGAGCTTGCGCAGCCCGAGTTTAAGATACAACTTGAAAGCATCACTCAAGAACTGGTTGAAGTAATGAGTAAAGAAGGTATTGCTATCGAGTTTCGCTCTCTTTTCGATACGGTAATGCAAGTGGTGAACGCCACAGCTGAGAACTATTCTTCAATGAGACAAGACGTATTCCATCAGCGTCGAACGGAAATTGATTTTATAACCGGATACTTGTTAAAGACTGCCGAGAAACATCGCATCAATACGCCTGAGAATTTAAAACTTTACCAACGCATCAAACAAATAGAACAAAGCTGGACAGAACAATGAGTAAGAAAATCTTAGTGCCAATCGCTCCAGGCACCGAAGAAATGGAAGCCGTCACCGTTATCGACATGATGGTTCGCGCGGGTTATGACGTTACGGTAGCGAGTGCTGCTTTTGATGGATCATTGACGATGAAAGCTTCTCGCGGAGTCACATTAACGGCAGATTGTAAGCTAGTCGATATCGCTGATGATGAGTTTGATGCCATAGCACTGTCTGGTGGTGTTGGTGGTGCAGAAATTTTCCGTGATAGTACGGTGATGATAGAAATCCTTAAGCAGCACATCTACGAGGGAAAATTGGTTGCTGCTATCTGCGCATCACCGGCGTTGGTATTGCAACACCATGATCTTTTCCCACAATCACTGATGACCTGTCACCCGAGCTTTCAGTCATATATCCCGGAAGAGAAGTGGCGCAGCAAACGCGTGACCTTTGATATCAACCACAACCTGATCACTAGTCAAGGTCCGGGTACAGCTTTAGAGTTCGCGATGGAAGTAATCATTCAACTCTCAGGTAAAAAACACGCATGGTCAGTTGCTGAACCAATGATCCCTCTGCCTACTCTGCACTACCACAAGCTTGGTGAAGAATAATGTTTGACGTAAATGCTGTACGTGAGCAATTTCCTGCTATAAACCAATCCGTCAATGATACGCCCTTAGTGTATCTAGATAGCGCAGCGACAACGCAAAAACCGCAATGTGTGATTGATGTCATCAGTCATTACTACAGTGCGCAAAATGCCAATGTTCACCGTGGCAGCCATAGTTTAACGGCTAATGCCACCAGCCAATTTGAAGCGGCACGAGAACGAGTGGCAAGCTTTATTGGTGCAAACAGCTCTAAAGAGATCATTTGGACACGGGGCGCAACCGAAGCACTGAACTTAATTGCTCAAACCTACGCCCGTAGCACGTTACAACCAGGTGATGAGATCTTGATTAGCGAGATGGAGCACCACGCTAACATCGTGCCCTGGCAAATCGTGGCAGAGCAAACGGGTGCTAAAGTCATTAAAGTTCCGATGACATCAGATTGTCAGTTCGACATCAGTGCATTTGAGGCGCTTCTGTCTGACCGCTGTAAAATTGTTACTTGCGCACAAATAACCAACGTAACAGGCACACGCCAACCTATCGAAAAAATCACTGAACTGGCGCACAACGTTGGCGCGGTTGTTGTAGTTGATGGCGCGCAAGGCATCGTACATGAGCAACTTGATTTATCGACATCAGATATCGATTTCTACGTTTTCTCAGGTCACAAACTTTATGCACCAGCAGGCATTGGGGTTTTATACGGCAAGCTTAAACTTTTGGAAGCCATGCCACCATGGCACGGCGGCGGTAAAATGGTTGAACGTGTTTCTTTCGAGAAAACGACGTTTTCTGCACTTCCTGGTAAATTTGAAGCGGGCACACCAAACGTTGCGGGCGCAATTGCTCTAGCGAAAGCCATTGAGTGGTACCAAGGTTTTGACCATCACGAAGTAGAGGATCATCTCCATGCGCTTCAGGATAAGGCCTACCAAGCACTAAGCGCTTTGGATGACATTCATATTCTAGGCTATCAACCGAATGCCTCTGTACTGACGTTCGTCATGGACGGCGTTCATCACCAAGATATTGCGACGCTGCTCGATCAACAAGGCATTGCGGTACGAGCAGGACACCACTGCGCTCACCCATTGATGGATGCGCTAAATGTGAAAGGCACGGTACGCGTCTCTTTTGGTATTTATAACACGGCTGAAGATGTGGATAGACTCATCGCCGCCGTAGAAAAAGCCGTCGACATGCTATAACGCCAACGGTTTGATTTGGAGTAACCAACAAGGTTACTCCATCTGCCTATCCAGAGTCGCCACGCAATTTCTGCCATTTCTTTTCGCAGCATAAAGCGCTTTATCTGCATGCGCATACAAACGTTTGGTGGTTTCATTTCTGCCTATTTCCACCACGCCTACACTCACCGTGACCGGAATTTCAATCTTTTCAAATTCGAACTGACAATTTTGAATGTGGGAACGTACTTCCTCTCCTACCTCTTTCGCCGCCGACAGAGAAGTTTCTGGCAAAATAATCGCAAACTCCTCCCCTCCGACTCTTGCAAAAATTTCGTCTTTGACGAGTAAGTGAGAAACCAAATCAGCTAAGGTCTCTAAGACATAATCCCCCGCATCATGACCACGTTTATCATTGATGACTTTAAAAAAGTCCAAATCAAACAATAACAACGCGGAGTGATAGTTCGGCTCTTGAGCTTTAATGACCTCTTCTGTGAGCTTTTCGAAAAAGACACGTCGATTGTAGATGTTGGTAAGAGCATCAATTTGGCTTTGATGGCGAAGAAGGGTTTCAACTCGGTGGCGATTGGAGATGTTGCGTGTAAGAATAAGGACAACGCGACGACCTCGGTATTTTATAGCGAGTGGGCAGATCTTGCCTTCGTAGTATAGGTCGCCTCTTGGCCCACTGTTAGCATCTATTCCCTGAATGCTGTCGGCGCACATCTTGTACTCGATCGTCACAATACTGTCTTGTTTCAGTGATCGACTGATCTGCTCGATAAACCAGTCGGCTTTATCTTTTTCAAGTACGCTGTGAAGTGTCTTACCTATCAAATTGCTTCCATCGTGATAGGCTTTTTTATCTGTTCCTCCAAAAACATCAATATAGATACCATCTTCACTCAGAATAAAAGTGGGGTCTGGCATTCCGGATAACACGTCTTGCGCATGTTCCAAGGTGAATTGCATATAGGGAGGTTCCTAGCGTTTGTACCTAAATATCCCAATCGCCTCCAAATGCGTGTCAGCATTGGGGAACAGGAGCGAATGAGGCATATGTCTACTATCTAATATAGACAAATTTTAAATACAATTGAGTTTATAAAAACCAAGTGGGCAATATAATGAACCAGGATCAATAGAAAGGTTAATTAACACTAAAATAGTCGACTATTTGCATACTTTTTATCCATATGCAAAAAATGTCTCAACTCAGATACAAAAAACGCCAAACAGCTAGGTTATTCGGCGTTTTTTAAGAATTGGGAAAATGACTCGTTACACGGCGGTTTGCTTAATCTGCTCTACAATAGCTTTCAAGCCATTACCACGTGACGGGCTTAAATGGGAGACAAGCCCCAGTTGATCAAAATAAGCATCAATATCAAACGCTTGAATTTGATCGGCCGTTTTACCGTCATAAGCTGCCATTACCAAGGCAATCAATCCACGGACGATACGCGCATCGGAGTCCGCACAAAAATGCCAAACGCCATCTTGCTCTTTGCTCACTAACCACACCAAGCTTTCACAACCCGAAACGGTAACTTGTTCTGATTTCAGCTCTTCTGGCATTTTTGGCAGCTTTTTACCCCACTGAATAACCTGACGGTAGCGATCTTCCCAGCCTTGAAATTGCTGCATAGTCGCTACAATGTCTTCGCTGGTGATATCTGTACCAAATGGAGAAACGGGAAAATCTGTCATGATGCGCTCTTCTTCTAGTTTACTTCTTATATTTTGAAATCAACTTCTCAACGATTCGCGATACCGCGACAAAGCCAAACGTTGCAGTTACAACAGTCGCCGCACCAAAACCGCTAGCACAATCCATACGTTTTGGGCCTTCCGCTGTCGACTTCACACCACACACTGAACCGTCTGCTTGAGGGTACTTCAGCTGCTCGGTTGAAAACACGCAATCAATACCAAACTTACGAGCCGGATTCTTAGGGAAGTTATGATGACGACGCAGGGTGTCTTTGATTTTCTTCGCTAGAGGATCTTGGATCGTTTTCGTTAAATCAGCGACCATAATCTGCGTTGGGTCAACCTGACCACCAGCACCACCCGTGGTGATCACTTTGATCTTGTTGCTGCGGCAATACGCCAACAAAGACGCCTTCGCTTTTACGCTGTCAATCGCATCTAGCACGTAATCAAACTCTTTGCTTAAGTACTCATGTTGATTGTCTGGCGTGATGAAATCATCAATCAGATTGACTTTACACTCTGGGTTGATCAATTTGACACGCTCGGCCATCACTTCAATCTTGCTTTGGCCAACGGTGCCCGTCATCGCATGAATTTGGCGGTTAATGTTCGTGACACAAACATCATCCATATCAATCAGAGTCAACTCACCGATCCCAGTACGGGCCAGCGCTTCGACCGCCCATGAACCCACGCCACCAATACCAATAACACAAACGTGTGCAGCGCGAAGAATGTCCACTTCACTGTTGCCATAAAGACGACGAGTGCCGCCAAAGCGTTGATTGTAGCTGTCAGATGCTGGGGTATCGAGTTCACGCATATTGAAGTCCAGATGATCGATAGAAAAACAAAGAGTGCGATTTATACGCACTCTTTGATGAAATGTCTAGATAAGAGGCGGTTCCTCTTTCTTGGGTCGCTATTGTAGCTTTTCTGGCGGCAAAGCCCAAGGCGCTTGAGTTGGTGAGTTTTCCAGCCCAAGTTTCCACACTCGACCAAAATGCTTGTAGTGCCCTGCTTCCGTTCCTGCTCTCGCACCAATGCCATGATACAGATCCAAATGGTTCTGTTTTACCGCACCACCAGTGTCTAAAACGATCAGCATTCGCAGTTGATGAGCACCGCTCCACGTACCATCCGCATTCAGCAATGGTACTTCCGCCAAGATTGGTGTGCCCATTGGTAAGATAGAACGGTCACCCGCGACCGCGGCCATTGGCAACAAAGGAATACCAGCCGACCCCGTTACTGGCGCTTCCGATTTTGGCGCAAAGAAAACGTAAGAAGGGTTTTGCTCCAACAACTCGCGTACTGTTGCGTCGTCGTTGTCCATTACCCACTCTTTAATCGCTTTGAGAGACATTTTTTCACGCGGCACTTCACCACGTTCAATCAAAATGCGGCCAATACTAACGTAAGCTTTATTATTTTTCCCTGCGTACGCGAAGTACTCCAACGTATCATCATCTTCAAAATGCACATAGCCACTGCCCTGCACTTCCATCATAAACGGGTCAATACGGTTAGGCGCATAACCTAGCACTAAACCTTGGCCATCTAATGCCCCGTTGTAGATCTCCGCGCGAGTCGGACAATCTGATGAGCAGTTTGGCTTGCCATAAACTGGGTACTTAAAAATGTCGTTTGGTGTATGACGCAGTTCCATCACGGGAGAAAAGTATCCGGTAAACAGCACATTACCTTTTTTATCACCACCACCCAATTGCGCGGCTTGAATGCCAAACGCACTCAACGCGCTGGTGTCTCCGCTTTGTTGCGCCCACTCACTTAATCGTTGATATAGCGGTTGGTAAATCTTCGCCATGGATGGTGACTTTATCACCACTTGCTCTGCTTGCTTGTTAAATTCAGTAAAATCGCGTGGTTTGTTAGACTCAACTACGTCCACTTTATTGAGGATCTGAGGAAACTCACCATCAAGATATTGCTGAGCACGATCATTTTGTTGAGCACAGCCAAAGAGTAGGCTCAAAGAGATAATAGGAAGGAGTTTTTTTAACACGTGTCTTTTCCGTAAAAGAGAATAGCAAAAGGATGGCAAACAAATGCTTACGGTGCAATTGAAAAGCAACGACAAAATGTTTCAACGCTAAGCCAATCCGTTTACTCGTTGTAAATTCATTCAGTTAATGCAACATGATAACAGCGGAAGAATTACGGAATTGTCCGGATTATGTTTGGAAGTAAAATTTACTGATTGAGAGATGAAATTGTGATCATCCATATGGCTCACAGACGCAAGAGAGCTCTGCTTAAAAGACAATAATAAAAACGACTATCTTACCGCTATCCTTGCACGTCCCTCTAAACGGAATACAGGTAGATAATGTGCATTGGCATCCAGCTTCATTTCTGCATGCTGCTTACCCACAAAATTGAAGTGCCGCTCATTTGAACCCACTCGATACGAAAACGAATCCCCATCGAATTCAAAACTGGTCGCCACTGTAGAACCATTTACGGTAACACCGCGTTCACTCAACACAAATTCTTCACGAGCATAAGGCGCAACATCTTGCTCAACCCAGCGACCATAAATTGTCGATTTGGGAATGGGCGGATTAATGGTTCGAGTAATCAAATCACTATACAGCATGCACACGACAACGGTTCCAACTATCGCTATAAGCATGAGAGAACGCTCTAGCCACTTACGAAGCATTGATTTAGATGACGTTTTTGACAGATTTGAAGCAGTGATCGCAGCATTCTTATTAACAGCAGAAGACATGAGGTTCACGTATTGAGGAAAGACGCACCCATTGTAACCTTCCCTTTTAACGGGACCAAGAACCTACCTCAATATGTTTGTGCTTTATTCCAAAATTTCACCTTGCCACCAAGTGAATAAAAAGGCATTATTTTAACATAATTAAACAAGGGAATGGCTGTAGTGAAAATTCGTAGTACTGCTCTCGTAAAAGGATTCCGTCAATCAACACCTTATGTCCATGCTCACCGCGGAAAAACCATGGTGATCATGCTGGGCGGAGAAGCCGTCGCACACAAAAATTTTGGCAATATTATTAATGATATCGCACTCATGCACAGCCTCGGAATCAAAGTCGTGGTGGTGTATGGTGCACGTCCTCAAATTAATCAGCTGCTAGAAAAACAAGACCTCACTACGCCTTACCACAAAAATATCCGCATTACGGATGAATCGGCTTTATCTGTTGTTATGCAAGCTGCCGGACAACTTCAACTTGCGATTACTGCGCGCCTATCAATGAGCCTCAACAACACCCCGATGGCAGGCACCCAGCTCAATGTCGTTAGCGGAAACTACATCATTGCTCAGCCACTCGGCGTTGATGATGGTGTGGACTATTGCCATAGTGGACGCATTCGCCGCATTGACACCGACGCGATTAATCGCACGCTCGACCAAGGCTCTATTGTGCTACTTGGCCCCATTGCTAGCTCTGTGACTGGCGAGTGTTTTAACTTACTTTCTGAGGAAGTCGCGACACAACTGGCGATAAAGCTGGGTGCGGATAAGCTGATTGGTTTTTGCTCCGAACAAGGTGTCATTGATGACAACGGCAATGCTGTCGCCGAATTACTGCCAATTGAGGCGGAGCATGTCATCAAAACGCTCTCTGAAAATACGTCTCCTGATCTAGATTACAACACAGGAACACTGCGCTTTCTTAAAGGCTCTATTGCCGCTTGCCGTGCCGGAGTACCTCGTAGCCACTTGATCAGTTATAAAGTAGATGGCGCCTTAATTCAGGAGTTGTTCTCTTTCGACGGCATCGGAACCCAAGTTGTTATGGCGAGTGCTGAACAAGTGAGGCAAGCTAATATTGACGATATTGGCGGTATCTTAGACCTCATTCGCCCGTTAGAAGAACAAGGTGTACTGGTTAGGCGCTCTCGAGAGCAGCTAGAGCAAGAGATTGGAAAATTTACCATCATCGAAAAAGACGGCTTGATTATTGGCTGTGCTGCCCTTTACCCATACCCAGAAGAGCGTAAAGCTGAGATGGCTTGCGTAGCGATTCACCCTGACTATCGTGATGGAAACCGAGGTTTGTTACTGCTCAACTACATGAAACATCGTTCTAAATCCGAAACCATTGATCAGATTTTTGTCCTCACGACACACAGTTTGCATTGGTTTAGAGAGCAAGGTTTTTACGAAGTCAGTGTCGACTATTTGCCTGGAGCCAAACAAGGGTTATATAACTTCCAGCGTAAGTCCAAAATCTTAGCGTTAGATTTATAGCTTAACCTTAAATCAGGGAGCGAAACTTAACGTTCCACTATACCAACTAACCTCAAAGGGCAGGATTCAGTTCATTCACGCTCAACCCTGCACATCGAGCTTGTTTAGGAACGAGTTTGTTTAGGAGTAAGGCCACACATAACCCCTACTCCGGACTAGCGGGTCATCATGTAAACCCAACTTAGATATGCGCAAACCATTGCTTGATTTTTGTTCCAATTTTATCTTTTAAATATACATTTGGTTGGCTATACTCTGCTCGCTAGTGATTGGTTTTTAACCAATACGAATGGATCTAGGTGATGTAATGTAGCCTTCACCCTAAAATACTGGGCAATTGAAAAACTAGTTAGCTCCGTATTGCACACCAAGGACAGTTGTTAATCTGACTTTAAATAAGCCGAGACGAGCACTGTTATGAGAACAATCATTTGTAATTCGCTTCAAAGCTTCTGGGATATGGCTGACAATCAGTTTTTAGAAGGCCTAGACGTCCACTGTGTTTTCCCCGTAAATGACGCTATCCGAGATTTTATTCTTGCTTATCAACAGCAATACAAAATACGCAGCGTGTCTTTTACCAATGCGTTTGCAAAACATGCATAAAAGAAGACCGAGCCATAAGCTCGGTCTTCTTTTACGTACGTAATCAATTCAAAACAAAATCATAGCTAACAAAGATGCAAAAATAGTGACTACGATAAAGATTAAAATAGTCCAGTACACTAGCCCAATACTTATGAACCACTTTGGGCAAACTCTACGAATATCTGTTAGCTTTCTTTTTTTGGCCAACTTAGGAAATGCAACTGCGGCAACAAGAGCTAATCCATGTATTAAGGCCCCAAAGTGAAATCCAGAAACTAAAGCAAGCTCAATATCTGTATAGTGCTCACTAGTATACGCATAGTGCTTTACTTTTTGCGGCGTGATAACAATAAGCAAAATACCTACTATCAGGTACCAAAAAACTAACAAAGCACCTGCAACAAAAAATGTAATAAAAGAAACTTCTAATAACTGCAAACTTCACCGACCTTCTATTCCAGCTCTCAAGTAATAGACATCCAAACCACCATTGAGCTTAAAGTGATCATAGCTAGAAGCAATAAAACGCTTATATAAATACGGCAAATTCCGATGAATAGACCGGAGCAAACTTGATGAATATCAGCAAAGCCCCTTCTCCTCGCTAAAGTTGGTAAAGCGACCGCCGCAACTAAGCCTACACCATGTACTAAAGCACCAAAGTGAAAACCCGAGACTAAAGCTAACTCTACTTCTGAATAATGTTTCGGATTAAAAGCAAACCGCTTCACCTTTAGTGGTATAAAAAATATAAAAATTGCTCCGATAATAACGAACCATAAAAACGTGCCTCCTCCGGCGATAAAGAAGGTTAGAAAAGACGAGTCGAGCAATCCCATATTCAGCTGCCTTTGATATGTGAATGAGAAAGGAGAAATATATCGCTAAGAAAGAGCCTTACTCAATAACAATCCATTTTGCATGAAAACGAAATGGCAAATATAAGACCCGCCACAAAGAATCATCTTCGAAAATGTCACAATCACAAGTAAAATTTAATTCGTAAGCCGCTTTACTAACCCACTCGCACGAGTCGTTTTCACCTTAATGCCTCGCTTCAGGACATTGAGTTCGGCATAAAGAGCTAAACGCTTTTTCGCGCGGGTAATGCCTGTGTAAATCAACTCACGGGTTAATATCGGGCTAAAGTCTGGTGGCAAAATCATCAGGGTGTAATCAAATTCACTGCCTTGCGATTTATGGATGGTCATGGCGTAAGCCGTTTCATGTTCAGGTACTCGGCTCGGTAAGACCGATTTCACACTGCCGTCAGGTAACTCAAAAAAGACTTTCAAACGCGGTTCTTCTTCAGTGTCATCTCGCATGCAAATACCAATATCACCGTTATACAAACCTAAACCGTGATCATTACGCGTAACCATGACGGGTCTGCCGTGATACCAAATTTCATCCTGAACTTGAATGAACTTGCGCGCTGCGAGCGCTTTCTCGATACGTTGGTTTAGCCCAGCCACACCGAAGTCACCTTCACGGATCGCGCACAGCAACCGGCATTGGTTGAAGGTATCTAACACCGCTTTGGCTTTGTGCGTTAGCGACTCTGGCTCTCCGGTTTTAGGATCAGTTTCCTGTTGTCCAATGCGTTTGAGGTAACGACCGTATTCCTGCACCAACGTCTGCATCATTTGGTTATAATGTTGACTACTTAGTGCGAAATGTTCGATATCGGAAAAGTCACGCGCCCAGACGTTATCTACGCTCGCAGCAGAACCTGAGTTAACCGCTTTTGCCAACTGACCAATGCCTGAGCGAGCATCAAATCGGTAGCTCTTTTGCAGCATACATAAACTATCGGCAATGCTAGATGCACTGTTACCCGTATGAGCTAAAGTACCGAACCCCGTCAGTTTTGCGATGGCTGACGCCTGCTCTTTGCCATAACCCAATGCATGGAACGAACAGATATCACCCAACACAGCCCCTGCTTCAACTGAGGCAAGTTGGTCTTTATCACCTAACAAAATCAGCCGCGCATGTTTCGGTAAGGCATCGACTACTTTGTACATCATTGGCAAATCGACCATCGACGCTTCGTCGATAACTAAAATATCCAAATGCAGTGGATTTTGCTTGCTGTGACGAAATTCTGCACTATTAGGAATCGCGCCCAGCAACCGATGTAAAGTGCTCGATTCAGTCGGAATTTTGGCTTTTAGCTCCGGAGAAACTGGCAGTTCTTGCACCGCTTTACCAATGGACTCGGTTAATCGCGCCGCCGCTTTCCCCGTCGGGGCCACCAGCTTGATGGTTAGATTTTTCTCTTGCGTCGCCTGTTCAATCAAAGCAGCAAGCAATTTGGTTACTGTCGTCGTTTTACCCGTACCAGGGCCACCAGAAATCACAGCAAATCGACGAGTTAACGCAACCGCCGCCGCGACTTTTTGCCAGTTCACACAAGCTGAGAGTGGCACGAGTTCATCCAGTGTTTGCAAATCTTGAACCTTGCGCGCATTGCTAAGCACGGAATCAATCGCGTGCCAATCCAACGATTCGCTTGCGACCACATCAAGGTGATCACATACCAATTGCTGGCGCAACACTTGGTTGCTGCTTCCCGCTTCTACTGCTTTGCCTAACGCGTTAAACAGAAAATGGTATTGGCGTGCAAACAAATGGTTGAGCAACTCCGATAATCGCACAAACTCTTGTGGTTGCAAGTTAACTGCGGCGCCCAACTGATTGAGCTTTTCCGCCAGTGTCACTTCATAATGCCAATAGCGGTGCAGATACAGACGCTCGCCATCGAACATCAGCGGCAAGGCTTCTCCTTGCGCGCCGACCAAGTTGGAATTTTGTAATACTTGAATCCAGTCTATGCCTTGCAACTGTGTATTGAGCGCCAATGCCGACTCACCAAACAGCCCTAGCTTACTGGCTAAATCCGTAGATTGCCCTTGTGCATCGAACAGAGACAGACAGATATGTCCTTTGCCGAGCTCACTACTGACAACACCCGCGATAAACGCCAGTGCTTGGCTATCCGACTGTTCATCATGCGTTTGAGAGTCAATAAAACAGGCGAATTGGTAGTCGAGCTGACGAATAGCACCTTTGTGCGCCAAGCGTTCCAGCACTACCAATAGACTATCTTGGTCAGAATGAAGATTGTGATTTGTCGTCATTAAAGTAGCTCCATCTGCCCGGCTTGAGTTGAGCGCGTTTCAAGTGCTTGACCATCAATCAAACGATCCATCTCTTGTAAGAAGTCTAAGGTTGGTTTCGCGGCAAAAATGCCGTGGTCACTCTGCCCATCCATGCCGCGCAAGAACAAGTAATACACGCCACCGAAGTGATGATCATATTGATAATTCGCCAATCGGCTGCTTAGGAAACGATGCAGTGCTAACGCATAAATCTGATACTGCAAATCGTAGCGGTGATCCGCCATCGCCGATTTCAGAGCCTCACCATGGTAGCTCGTCACATCGTCGCCCAGATGATTCGATTTCCAGTCAAGCACGTAGTATTTACCTTGATGTTCAAACACCAAGTCGATAAAACCTTTGAGCATACCTTGCACGGTTTGGAAACCTAAATCCCCCGCTTTCGCCGACAACGGATCGTGACGTTGAATGACTCGGTTTAACGCCGGTGCAGACAAAACTTCAATCGGCAGCAAAAATTCCATCTCCACCAAACGTTGCGACGGTGCTTTTTGATTCAGCAGCAAAGACTTACCATCCAACGGCGTTGCGAGTACGGTATCAATCAATTGCTGTAAAATGGGCAACCACTCTTCATCGAGCTGTTCGCTTTCCATCAAGCCAAGGATGATTTGTGTATTCTCTTCCGTCGCGGCTGGCTGAGTAAATTCAATTTCCTCAAACAGGCTGTGCAGGAACGTCCCCGGACGCGCACCGCGAGGGAAGGTAAAAATAGAACGCTCTGGCTCCACCAAATCCGCTTCGTCTTGTTCTTCAGATGAGTCGATATCAAAACCTGTAATCTCAATCGTGGCATCATGCTCGGCGTGATGAGAGCCTTGCTTGACCAAGCCAGAATAACTGGTGATGCGCCAGTTTCTGTCGATAGGGTTTTGCAGTTCTTTCGCGCTAAGATCGTATATTTCTTCTTGTGGCGCTACGTACTTCTCTTCGAGTTGCTGCGGCGGATCGGCCACAACGACACAATCAAGCTCGTCTTGTTGCTTTGTTAAACCTTGGTGCAAATCGTTAATGCCACCTTCTTGACCATTTTGAATCAAATAGCCAATCGCACTGCGGTGTACACCAGTTGGCTCTTTGGTCGAACGGCCATTGCGCAACGGTGAGGCACCGATAAAACACGCATAAACAGCACGCGTTAGTGCCACGTATATCAAGCGTAAGTCTTCCGCCAAACGCTCTTTGTCCGCTTGCTTCATGGACGCATCGTTGCCAGTGATATCCAGTACCGTGCAGTCATTGGCTGCATCGTAATATTTGGCTTCACTGGCTTCTCGATAGCTGAACACAAACGGCAGAAATACGAGGTCATACTCCAAGCCTTTTGATTTGTGAATAGTTACGATCTGCACTAAGTTACGTTCCGATTCTAAACGTTGGATTTGGTCATCACTGCCACCCAAACCGTTTTCCGCATCACTGATAGACTGAGCGAGCCAACGCAGCAGACCGTGGTCGCTATCCAATTCATTACTGGCTTGTTGAAGCAGTTCACCGATGTGCATTAAATCGGTAAGTACTCGCTCACCATTTTCACCCTGTGAGCTTGCACCCTCTTCTAGTAATCGCTCAGCAATATGGCGTTTGCTGATCACCGCGCGCAACATCGGCAGCACACCACGTTGAACCCAAAGTTTGCGATATTCTTTGAATTCGTTAACAGCGTTTTCCCACACGACTTCATCGTTATTAAGCGCATCCAAACTTGCTGCATCGAGGGCAAACAGCTCAGAGGCAAGACTTGCACGCAGCGCACGATCATTTTCTGGAGTCAGCACCGCTTGCAGCAAACGCTGTAAATCCTGCGCCACTGAACTGGTAAACACACTGTCTCGGTTAGACAGGTACACGCTGGCAATGCCTTGGTCTGCCAGGGCTTGTTTGACCATTCGACCTTCACTACCTGTTCGAACCAACACCGCGATATCGCCCGCTTGAACCGCTTTCTGTTTTTCGCCATTCACCAGACACGCTTGCCCCTGTTGAGCCTGCGTCAAAATGGTTTGGATTTGGCTTGCGGTCGCCTCTGCCATTCGAGTCAAATACTCGCCTTTTGGTAGCGGTTTATCGTCCGCTTCTTGCAACCAATAAGTCAGCGCCGGTTGCTTTTGGCCACCCATAGTCCAAATGCGTTTTTCGGCATTGGGACTGTACTTAACGGGTAAGAACGGAATATCCGAATCATAGATAAATGGACTATCGGGCAAGGCAAACACTTGGTTCACCGCCTGCACCATATCTGCGCTAGAACGCCAGTTGGTTCCTAACGTGTAGTGGGCACTTACTTGGTTACGCGCTTTGATATAGGTGAAAATGTCTGCGCCACGAAAGCCATAAATCGCCTGCTTGGGGTCACCGATCATAAACAAACCACATTCCGGGTTGTTCAGATAAATACGGCTGAAAATACTGTATTGAAGCGGGTCGGTATCTTGAAACTCGTCAATCATTGCGACAGGATACAAAGTACGAATACGCGCCGCTAAAAGCTCGCTTTCGTCCGTATCGATAGAAGCAGAAAGTTGCGTCAGCAAATCATCGAAAGAGAGCCACTGTTTTTGATTTTTCGCGTTGGCCAGCATCACTCGAGAATGCTCAATCGCATGCGCAAGCAGTGGCGCTTTTAAGCTGATTGGATTGGCAAGAAATGTTTCAATGGCTTCAAATACCGCATGCTGCGGCGCACTGCCTTTCGGTGTTTTTTCCAACAAGACGTTTTGCGCGAATTTCTCCAGCTTGTCTGGATAATCGTAACCTGTAGTTTCCGTTGCCGCCCAAGTGTTTACCACCTCCAACCACGTCGGCAGAGACTTTTTGGTATAGCTACGTTTGTTAATATCTGAATCTGAAATTAGCGTTAAGAAGTCATCTTGGCTTTCTCGCCACTGTGCTTTTAATTCATCAATTTTTTTCAGATTTTCAGTATGAAGATCAGCCAAACTGCCTTTCATTGCCGGAACAGAAAGGCTTAACGGCGCACCAGTTAAGTAATTGCTGATGTCAGACAATAACGCAGATGGAGAGCCCCATAGCTGGCGAATTTCTCCAGCCAAGGTAAATGGCAACGGGTAGAAATTGCGGCGCCAGTAATCGGCTACAACTTGCGCTTTTAGGTGACTTTCATCGGTCACAAACTCGTTATTAAATCGGCTGCCAGATTCAAACGCATTTTGCGTTAGCATACGTTGGCAAAAACCGTGAATGGTGTAGACCGCCGCCTCGTCCATCTGACGCTCTGCCTGCAATAAAATTTCTGCGGCTTGCTTGTGATCGTCAAACTCATTAAGCAAAGGTTGGATCACCGGATCGGAACTCTGTCCACGCGCAAACGCGATTCGCGCGTCATGGATCCTTGCCCTGATACGATCGCGTAATTCCGCAGTTGCCGCTTCGGTAAAGGTTACGACCAGAATTTGGTCGACTGTAAGCGGTACGCGATGTCGAGTTTCCTCGCAGCCGTGACCAAGCAAAAGGCGCAGATATAAACCTGCAATAGTGAAGGTTTTACCTGTACCTGCTGATGCCTCGATTAACCTCGCGCCATGCAGAGGAAACGTCATCGGTTCTAGTGGCGTTGGTTGAGGTTGCTCTGTGCGGTCTAACGTATGTAGAGGACACTCTGCACCTGACATTTGATCCATAACGCTGAATCTCTCCGGATTATTTACTAGGACGTATCACCTAATAAATGTGATCTATAGTTAAAAATTCTATTAATATGTTTAACAAGTTGGATAATTTAGAGCTTTGTGAGATCTTTCTCACGGTTATCCATAAGACGTACCGTTAGTATGCGCCCCACGAGATAAGCCAAACCTTTTTGGCGGCACAACTCAAATGAATTAAACAAAAGTATCATGGTCCCTCTGACCTTGTGGCCGTACAGCGAACGCCCTACAAAAAATAATGATTTTCTGGCGGCCACCCTACTCTTCCTTCTCTTTATCCAACTTTCTTTATCACGCTTTTACATCATCAGCGTCTTGAACCGCTAAGCGCGCACCTTGCAGTACTAATGCTGTCAGCACACGAACTTCTGAGGCCAACTCATCATTCCAAGCAGGCCAAATTCGAGAGATGTACGCATTATTGCCTTCGCCCGGGCTCATGAAACCATCATTGAATGCGTCAGCCATTTTCTTCAAAGATTTCTCTTCGTCATCGACCCACTGACCACGGCTAAAGCCCGCTTCAACACAAGCCAACGCCGTTTTCGGGAAATAAGGCAAAGGCTTAGTCATGCCTTCGAAGAATAAGCGAACTAATTCAGTCAGTAGATGTTTGGCATAATGCACATCGGCAATTTCTGGGTAGATCAAATGCAGCGCGCCTTCTTTACGATCGTAACCAATGATGTGGGTTTTCTTAGCATGACCCGACGCCGACATGGCAAGGTGATCGATCCACGCTGCAAGGTAATCCTGCGAGCGAATCTTACCGCTTCGATAGCGAATCAAACCGGATTGGTAGCATTGAGTTAGCCAACCAGTCAGGCGAACGTTTTTCTCTTCGCCTTCATTTCGCTCAAATAAGGAGTCAAACGTCAGGTCGATTTCCAAATCGTCTTGAGGCGCACCAGATAAAAACGCCAGTTTGTCCACCAGCTCTTCCGCCTGAACTCGGTTGGTTTCAAACTCGATATCACCAAACGCCCCCACCGGCAGTTTGCCTTGCGCGCGCTGTTGACTCATAAAGTGTTTAAGCACCTCTGTTTTTTTCTCAGGCTGCATCAATGTCGTTTCAAGCAAGGTTTCTAACAGCTCATCACGCATTTGATAGCTTTCCAAACCACCTAAAACAAAGGGTTCGTCGTCTTCCATCACCGGCAGTGGCGGCTCAAAGATTACTTTTAAGCGACGATTGAAAAAATACTGCACCGGTAAGCGCCAGAAACGTTGCAACTCGACTAAGTCGAGCTCAAGTGGGAACGTCGCTCCTAACAGATAGTCGTCTAATGCACGATTAAAATCACGACGAACATAGCCTTGCGATTGACTACTTTGAGTCAATGCCGCTGGAATCCACTCTTTCGCGTAGCTGGCGTGCGTGCCTTGGAACGCACTTGGGCTAAACGGCACCATGGCGTGGGTATTCACCAACGCATTTAATAAGTTGTCGCCAGACTCATCAACGGGCAACGCTTCATCACCACTTAAACAATAGTTTTGGTGGCAGTATTCCATCAGCTCAGAAACCAGAACCGAAGGCACTCGCTCGGTGTTGTCTTGGATTGAACGGCCAACATAACTGATGTAGAGCGTTTGCTGTGCCGATAGCATTGCTTCGAGGAATAGGTAACGGTCATCATCTCGGCGCGAACGGTCGCCCGGCTTGGTTCTTCCCGTCATCAAGTCAAAGCCTTCTGGCGGCATAGAACGCGGGTACACGCCGTCATTCATCCCCAGCAGACATACGGTTCTAAACGGAATAGATCGCATCGGCATCAGGGTACAAAAGTTCACTTGACCAGCCAGGAAGCGCTGGCTAACTCGTGTTCCAGATAATTTATTTTGAAGGTATTGGCTGATGATCGACGGCGATAACGCATCATCAAATGCCGCATCAGCTAGCTGTTCTTTCAGTTGGCTCAGGGTATCGCGAATGGATTTGAGCGCCATTTCGCCTTCTAACTCAACTGAGAAGAAGTCATCCAGCAGTAAAACTAAAGTCTCTCGCCAACCATCAATAGTCTGAACATGAGAAAGTTTGCTTCGATAAGTGCTAATTTGTTGGATAAAGTGTGCCAACTTGCCCGCCAGCTCTGCGCCCATGCCTTGCACTTCGTTGTACGGAGACAAACTGCCTTGCTCGGTTTCAAACAAACCAGCGGATTCTGGCATCGCGTAGCCAAGCAACATGCGTTGAATACCAAATTGCCATGTGTTTTGACGAGTTTCCGGCAGTTCAAATTCGCGTCCGGTATTGGCATCCAACCCCCAGCGAATTCCCGATTCCTCAACCCATTGTTTGGCTTGTAAGAAATCATCTTCGCTGAGTTCAAAACGCTTTAATATCGCTGGAGTTTCCAGAAGTTCGAGTAGTTCTGATGCCAAACAGCGCGTATTGGGTAAGTTCACCAACTGCATAAATGCAGCCAGAATTGGGCTCTCTTGATCGGCGGTTCGGTCAGAAATCGAATATGGAATAAAACGCTCACCCGGCGCGTTACCAAAGACCGCCTGAATCGCAGGGCTGTAAGCGTTGATGTCCGCGACCATCACGATAATATCGCGCGGTTTTAACGTTGGGTCAGCATCGAACATCGCCAACAGTTGATCATGCAGCACTTCAACTTCGCGCATCGGGCTGTGACAAGCGTGTAGGCTCAGTGATTTATCACCCAAGCTAACCACTTGTTTGTGATGACTGTTTTCAATCTGTTGATCATCTTGATGTTCTTCAAGATTGAGAATATCCGCTTGCAATTGATGGAGCAGACTGTCGCGCTCAACATCAACAAAGGCTTCGATTTCATGAGATTCCAGCTGAGACAACAGATACATATTGTCGCGCCCGAGTTTACCCATGGATGCCAACAGACTGTTTCCGACCACATCGGTGTGCAGCTCATCGATCACATTATCTTCCAGTGATCCTTTCAGTTGCTCAGTTTCACCTTGCACTTCCGAGTGATCGTCCTGCCACACAACGTGCTGACGATGTTTCGCCGCCAAACGAGCCAGATATTTGCGATCTCGAACTTCACCCCAGTAATAACGACACGGGTTGGTGAACATCAGATGCACGTCGATGTGTTCACCAATTGCTTTTAGCGCATCCATATAGCGAGGCGGCAACGAAGAAATGCCAAAAACAAACAAACGCTTGGGTAAATGGTCAAAATTGCCGTTAAAACTCTCTAACGTGTCGATAAAGTGCTCATAAAGGTTGGCACGGTGATATGGAGACTGTCCTAATGACACAGTGTGATCATACAACGCTTGCCATAAGATCGGCTGCCACGGATGCTCATCTTCCAGCTCTGGCACACTCTGCCCAGCTTCCCAACTTGCGATCCATTCCGGACGATACACCAAGTAACCATCGAAAATATCGGCAATTTTCTCAGCCAGCTGATACAGCTTAGAGTGGTCAATGTCATCTTTGAGGTACTGCGCTAACGGCGAAAACACCTCTTGGTTGAGAAGCCCCGGAAGCAAATGCATCAACTTCCACGTCATCGCTTCTTTGTTAAACGCACTGCGTTTTGGCACGTCTGGCAATACCTGCGTAAACATTTCCCAAATGAAAGTCGCAGGGAGCGGAAAATCAATGTTCGCGGCAACACCAAACTCTTTGGCCAATTCCATTTTTAGCCACTGGGACATGCCTGGACTTTGAACCAGAATTTGTTCTTTTTCGAACGGGTTTTCCAGCGGACTGATTCGAATCAGTTCGACAAGGAGTGATTTAAGAACGTCAACTTGGTTGGAGTGATAAACAGTAAACAAATTGGGAATACCGAGCGCCGATTGAAACTGTTAGCTAGCTTAGCACAGCCCCATTTAAACCCGCAGTGATCTCGCGTTCGGAAAAAACAAAAGGTTATATATCACTCAAATAGAGTATGAATCTTCTGAATTTTCACATGTCAATCAAGTCTGACACTTCCATACAAAATGTGACATTCGTCGCAACTATTCCATAATAAAAAACACTGTTTTATACTCCCTCTACCCATAATTTATAAACAAACAAAAAGTATGTTTCGCAAACTGTCTTCCAACAGCGCTTGGCTGATTGCTTTTTTTGCTTGCTTTGCAGTGTACCTGTCGATCGCTTGTTATCCTTTTGTGTTGTCTAACAATCAGAATGAACCGCTAACCTTGTTGCAAGGTTACTATTTGGTTTCGACTCAATATGGCTGGCTGGGCTTGATCGCTCTTCCATTTATGTTGTTGAGTTTATTGCTATCTTTTCTACCGACTCGAGTATTCAAAGGCATCGTGATCGCTATCGCGATCTGTCTATTGATTATGTTTAAAGTCGATATTCTCGTTTTTCAACAATACAAACTTCACATCAACGCTCTATTAATCCGTATGTTTTTCGAAGGTGGTGATGATGTCTTCGATATTTCGTGGATGAGTTGGCTAATCTTCATCAGTGAAATTGCCGTTCTGGTGATCGGGCTCGCTTGTACCGTTTGGGTAAGTAATCAACTGGCACAAAGCCGAGCTAAGTTCGTTTTGATCAGCGTCTGGTTTGCTGTATTGCTTAGCACGCAGATGATTCATGCGTACAAAAACGCACTTTACGACGATGAAGTCAGTCAGTTTTCGAATAACTGGCCACTTTACTACCCGCTGACGGCTCGTAAATTTATTTACAAACACGACCTAGTGGATGAGAACATTGCATCGAAGAACCGCGTAGAGTTAACCAACATTGAACGTAGCTCACTCAACTACCCGCTTGCGCCGATTCAAGTGCAAAGCAAAGAGAAACAGCCCAATGTTTTGTTTATCTTGGTTGACGCGTGGCGCTACAGTGATGCGACGCCGGAAGTCATGCCAAATGTCAGCAAGTTCGCCGAAAAAACGGTGAATTTCACACAACATATGAGCGGCGGCAACTCAACTCAAGCGGGTATTTTCAGCCTGTTTTACAGCTTGCCAGCGACCTACTGGGAAAGCTTTTACGCAAGTCAACGCTCTCCTGTGTTTATGGATACGCTGCAAGCAGAAGGCTACCGCATGGGCATTTTTGGCTCAGCACCGCTCACCAGCCCGCCACTTTCTCGCACGGTATTCAAAAAAGTGTCGGACTTGACCCTGAAACAAACTGGAGAAACAGCTGTCGAGCGCGATCAGCAGATAACAGACAAGTTCATCGAGTTCCAAAAGCAGGACAGCGACAAGCCGTACTTTGGTTTTCTGTTCTACGATGCCGCCCACGGCACGGTGTTTCCTGAACCTGAATTTGCGAAATTCAAACCATACTGGGAACGCGTTGACCACATTTTGCTCAACAACGATTTTGACGCTTCGCTTTACCACAATCGATACAAGAACTCGTTGTACTACATCGACAGCTTGATTGGTGATGTGCTGAAAAATGTCGACTTAGACAACACCATTGTGGTGATTTCATCAGATCATGGTGAAGAGTTTAACGACCATAAGATGAACTATTGGGGCCACACGGGTAACTACAGTGACGTTCAAGTACATGTGCCTCTTTACGTGTACATGCCAAATCGTCAGCCAGAGCAAGTTGATTACCGCACGACCCATTTTGACGTCGTGCCAACCATGATGAATACGCTGTTTGACGTTCAAGGCACAACGAGTTCATACAGCGTTGGTCATAACTTGTTTGATAGCTCTGCCTCTCGCGATTGGTATATTGCAGGCAGCTACTACAACTATGCATTGGTCGGCAAAGAACTGATGCTTGTGGTCAACCCTGGCGGGCACTCTCAGCAACTGAATCGCCAGTTAAAAGTCGAGAAAGAACAGAAAATTCCTGTCGATATCATTCGTCATTCTCTGGATGAGATGTCGCGATTTTACAAAAAAGGCTAGTGTCCAACATCGACGCCGATTGAAATAAAAAAGCCTCTTGGTTGTAAGACCAAGAGGCTTTTTCCTATCTGCTATTTAAGCGTGATGAGCGTGCATCAAGCGTGGCTGAATCAATAAGTTGTTGATGTATTGTAAAGCCACATAAGAGACAACAAATGTTGCCACAATCAACTCAAGACCAGCTAAGCCTCGCACTTGTTGAACATAGTGCGCAGCCAATCCTTGCAACTCCATCCAATTCGCCATTTTAAACAGCGCCGTCGCACCGATCACCATCGGGAAGGTAAACGCTGCATAGCCTGGGCTAAATGGCAGTCTAAGCAATTTAAAGAACGCGAGATATATGATGGCTGTCATCAATACCGCGATACCAAATAGCATAGCGATGATCACTGGTGATGGTGTCGCAGTGACCGTTAAGTACCCTGCCAATGATAGACTTGCTGGCGCCGCCATAATTGCCATGGTTGGTTTTGCTGCATCCGGAATTTCATGGGTAAACATGAAACGGTAAATCATCATCGGCAACATGATCGCGTACGCCACCATACCAAACATCAATGCACCTTGTGCCACTGGTGCTAACATAGGGTTGCCAGAGAAAGACACATCCGCAACGATGATACCCACTGGCGGTACAAACCAACTAGGAACCATGTGGTGCAATTCAAAATCTTTGGCGCGATGGTAAACAAAGCTCACCAAGAACACGATGTGCAAAACCACCGCAATCAGCCAAAGCGCATCGCCAGCTAATGGGTAAAAATGGCCGAGAGAGTTCGATACCACCATAGTGCCCATCGCAAATGTCGGAACCACGCTGCCCACAACCGGATGAGCAAGATCTTGTCTCAACAGATGATTATGTAGCAAAAACTTGGTTGCCAATATAGCCAATAATATGCTCGCGATACCCGCACTAATCCACTGTCCGTAGCCATGTAATTCGGCGAAGTTCTCCCAACTCCAGCCCAAGCTTGCAATACCAAGAGCCAAACCCGCCATTGGAGTTGGTGCTCCCATTACTTTTGCTTTTGTTCTTTGAATCATGATGACCTCAACCAGACTCACTTTTGATGGGGCGTATAATACGCTTGCACTTCGTTCCGATATATCTAATTATTTAAAACAAACGTTCAGAATTACTTAACGGCAGGGTATGGCAAGTCACATTTCTCTTAAACAACTGAAAGTGTTTACGACGATCACGCAGCACAAAACGCTCACAGCGGCTTCTGATAGTCTCTTTTTATCGAAAGCCGCTGTGAGCATGGCACTCTCAGAATTAGAAAAGCAGATCGGCCATCACTTGTTTGATCGTGTTAATAACCGACTAATTTTGAACCAAGAAGGTCAAAAACTGCTGCCACTGGCGGACGAATTACTCAACCGAGCCAAGGACATCGAGAGCATTTTCGATGGTGACCAAGCGCTATCGGGCCAACTTCGCATTGGTGCCAGCGACACCATTGGTAACCAAGTCGCGCCCTATTTGCTTAGCGAATTTCGTCAGCAAACGAACCATCGTTCTCAAAGCCTGTTCATTTCTAACTCCGCACAAATCTGCGACATGCTGACCGATTACGAGTTAGACATAGCCCTCATTGAAGGCAAAACACTTCACCCTGAATTGCAGTCTACCCAGTTTAGCGAAGATGAAATGTGCGTGATTTGCGCGCCCGATTACCCAGCCGCGCACGAAGGGCCAGTAAACTTAACCGAGCTAGAAAACAGTGAATGGATATTGCGAGAGGCAGGATCTGGTTCACGCGAATTTTTTATGCGCGTTGTCGCACCGCGCTTGGAACATTGGCATGAAGCTTTTCAGCTCAATACCACCGAAGCGTTGATCAACTCAGTATCTGCTGGGCTGGGCTTAGGCTGCTTGTCACGCTTGTCTGCAGAACCTGCTATTCGCGACGGCCGCGTAAAACTGCTCGACATGCCTTTAGATATGAAACGTCGCTTCTGGTTACTGGTTCATAAAGAGAAATATCAAAGCCCATTGCTCAAAACGTTTATCGAATTTTGCCAAGATTGGGAGCGACCAACAAACCTTCCTTTGACGGACAAACCCGCAAAGTGAAACCAAGATAGTTTAAATGCTAGTCAGTTAGTTGTACGTGTCTCTCATTCTGAGGCTTGTCGCTAGACTTGATTGGTCAAAAACTGTATAAAAAGCCAGTATCAATACACCAAATTAGGGGACCAACCATGGCTGTAATCGTCAAGTACGTGGTAGAACGCAATGGAGAAGAGAAAATGACTTTTACCTCTAAAGCGGAAGCTGACGCATACGACAAAATGCTGGATATGGCAGACGAGTTATTCTCACTGCTGGGTAAAAGTGAACTTCTAGAAGACGAAGGTAAGCAAGAAGATCTTGCAATGTACCTTGCGCAAAACAAAGAAGAAGTGCTTTACGCTCTGGGTGCAAAACGTAAACCTGCACCAAAAAAAGCAAAGAAGCTTGAAGCTGTTGAAGAAGATAGCGAGCAAGAAGACGCTGCATAAGCCTCTCATTTGTTTAGAAAAAACGTCGCATTATGCGGCGTTTTTTTATTCCTTCCGTTTATCTCCATATATCTCTGAGAATATAAAGAACCGATTTAATATCCCAAATTGCTCTAAATTTCATGTTGCAGATTAGTGTGACTTAGATCTAGTCTAAATGGGTTCGGTGATGGGGTTCCACCGGAATCGAAAGATTCGAACCGCTGTTAAAGCTAATGACTCCTACAGAAACGAAAACAGGTCAGCCCTGTTGGAAGTGCTTTCGCTTATGTTGTGAAAGCGAGAGTTCTGTAGTGAGCAATTCAACTCTTCTCCAACCCCGCTCCTGTTTTCTCAAAAATTAAAAAGATATCCAAAATAGTTGTTAACTCAACAAGGCGACAAACGCATGAACCTCCTGAACATAGTTTTCTATTTGATGGAGCGAATAAGAGCAGTCAACGCCGTTGAGTCTGACAAATAGGCTGGATATCGTACACTGGGAAAACACTATGCAATACTCACACGAAATCCAATCAATGTGCCCGATTCAACGCGGCGATCTTCATGCATCTGCACCGATCCCTGTTGAAGGCGCAATGATCAATCCAAAAGACGTTATCGCGATTTCTGGTCTTAGCCACGGCGTTGGTGCTTGTGCTCCTCAACAAGGTGCAGCAAAACTGACTCTTAACGTCAAAAACGGCATCATCGAAGAAGCTTTGATCGAAACGATCGGCTGTTCAGGCATGACTCAATCAGCCGCGATGGCCGCAGAAATCCTAACTGGCAAAACCATTCTTGAAGCACTGAATACCGACTTGGTATGTGATGCTATTAACGTCGCGATGCGCGAAATCTTCCTTCAATTTGTTTACGGTCGTACTCAATCTGCTTTCTCTGAAGGCGGCTTGGAAATTGGTGCGGCACTGGAAGACCTTGGTCAAACTCAACGTAGCCAAGTGGGTACTAGTTACTCAACTAAAGCAAAAGGCGTGCGTTACATGGAGTTGGCTGAAGGCTACGTAACAAAACTCGCGCTAGACGAAAACAAAGAAGTGATTGGTTACCAATATCTCAACCTCGGCAAGATGATGAAAGCCATCAACGAAGGCGTATCTGCTGCAGAAGCCGCAGACAAAGCAACGGGGACTTACGGTCGTTTTGACGAAGCCGTAACGACCATCAACCCACGCCAACAATAATTGCCACCAAGAGGAAAGAGATTATGAACACTCCAATTACTGAATCTGTACGTCGCACATTAGACGAAATGCAACTTTCTTCTCTGGAAGAGGCTTACCAATACTGTATGGATCGTGGTATCGACCCTAAAGCACTAGTGATGGACACTCAACCTATCGCGTTTGAAAGCGCTGCCGATGCCTACACGCTAGGCACTGCTTTGGCGATTTTCCGCGGAGCAAAAACAGCAGAAGAAGCGGCAAACATCATCGGTGAAGGCCTTCAAGCCTGCACAAAACCAGGCAGCGTAGCAGAACAACGCCGAGTGGGTATCGGTCACGGTGCATTGGCGGCTCGTCTATTGAATGAAGAAAGTGGCTGTTTCGCTTTCCTTGCGGGCCATGAGTCATTCGCAGCGGCAGAAGGCGCAATCAAAATCGCATTGAACGTCAACAAATCACGCAAAAATCCGTTGAAAGTGATCCTGAACGGTTTGGGTAAAGACGCCGCTTACCTCATCTCACGCATCAATGGTTTCACTTACGTACGCACTCAATACAACTACCAAACTGGTGAGTTAGTGGAAGTAGAACGTCGTCGATTCTCGCAAGGTCCACGTGGTGAGATCCTTTGCTACGGTGCAGACGATGTGCGTGAAGGCGTGGCTATCATGCATAAAGAACAAGTGGATGTGAGCATCACAGGTAACTCAACCAACCCGACTCGCTTCCAACACCCTGTAGCAGGTATCTACAAAGCGGAACGTAACCGTGAAGGCATGCCTTACTTCTCTGTGGCATCAGGTGGTGGTACTGGTCGTACTCTACACCCAGATAACGTGGCGGCAGGTCCTGCATCTTACGGCATGACCGACACAATGGGTCGCATGCACGCTGATGCTCAGTTCGCGGGTAGCTCTTCTGTACCAGCGCACGTTGCAATGATGGGCTTCATCGGCATGGGTAACAACCCAATGGTAGGGGCAACGGTTGCACTTGCAGTAGAGGTCGGCGAGCTAAACCTCTAAGTCGATTTATCGCTTTACTACCCAAAGCCAGTAAATCCAACAAACCCAGTGTAGGGGGAGTGACTTCGGCCCTCCCCTTATTTTTTGCTATGCCCCCTTCTCCAACTTCACTTTGTCTTTACCCCAAACCGGTCTGATAAGGCTTTTGCGACACATTTCTCATCAGACAAACATATCTCTAAAAAGACAAAAGGTATCCATCTACAGACTTTATCTATTTCCCCTCTTTAAACTCCCTAGCACTCTCATTATGATGACTGACAACTTAATTATTTCTTGTCAGTGAACAGACGAGACACAAGACTCAACACATGGAGATCAACTATGGCTTTCTTCTCTCTAGCCTTTGGTACGGCAACTAAAAACCGCGACGGCAAAATCATCGAAGCGTTTTTCCCAAACCCAGTTCTTAACCCAAGCGAAGCGCTTGTTAACGCACTAGCCGCAGTAGCAGGTTACGAGCAAGGCAACCAAGCTATCGAGATCTCTGCAGCACAAAGCGCAGAACTGGCAGCAGCATTTGAAGCAAACGGCGATGCTGCAAACGCATCTTTCGCAGCAAAATCAGCAGAATCAGCACAACCACTTGTACTGGTTATCCTTGCAACTGACGAGCAGCCACAAAGCGTTGCTGAAGGCTTCCTAAAACTTCAACTTATCTCTAACCGCCTAGTTCAACCGCACGGCACGGTACTAGACGGTATCTTCGGTCTACTACACAACATCGCATGGACTAACGAAGGTCCAATCGATCTACCTGAACTAGCAGAGCGTCAAATCGAAGCTCGCCTAGCGGGTCGTGCACTAAGCGTAGATTGCGTAGACAAGTTCCCTAAAATGGTGGACTACGTGGTACCAACTGGCGTTCGTATCGCTGACACTTCTCGCGTACGTCTTGGCGCACACGTTGGCGAAGGCACAACGGTAATGCACGAAGGCTTCATCAACTTCAACGCAGGTACAACTGGCGTGAGCATGGTTGAAGGTCGTATCTCTGCTGGCGTAGTGGTTGGTAACGGCTCTGACATCGGCGGCGGCGCATCTATCATGGGCACACTATCTGGCGGCGGTAAAGTTGTAGTTTCTATCGGTGAAAACTCTCTACTAGGCGCGAACGCAGGTCTTGGCTTCCCAATGGGTGACCGTTGTACTATCGAATCAGGTCTGTACGTAACTGCTGGTTCTAAAGTACGCATGCTAGATTCTGCTGGCCAAGAAGTAGAAGTAGTGAAAGCACGCGATCTTGCAGGTGTTTCTGACCTACTGTTCCGTCGTAACTCTGTAACAGGTCAAATCGAGTGTCTTGCTAACAAGAGCGCGGTTGAACTGAACAGCGAACTGCATAAAAACAACTAATAAATAGTTAAGAAAAATCCCCCAGCAGGAAACTGTTGGGGGATTTTTTAGCTTAAAGAAAAATGCGTGATTACTGATTTAAAAAGCTGACCGCTTTATCTGGGAAATCAGTAAACAAACCATCCACTTTTACTTGGTTGTAGTACACATCCATCATGCCTTCAAAGCTGTCAGTGTACGCTGGAATGCGTCCTGGATCGGCGCGGAACGTGTATGGATGCACTTGCAAGCCAGCGTCTTTTGCAGCCTTCATCAACGGCTTGATGATGATATTGTCTTTGGTTGACTTATCATCCACCAGCATCGGCTTCCAAGGTCCAATTCCTTCCGCGTAACTCGCTACTTTCTTCATTCCGTCGGCTTCGAACATCCAGTCATAACTGTATGGTGTTGCCTTGTCGCCTTTGTACACCATAGTTTCGTTCCAGTCCGTGTAAGCCATAAGCTGAACGAGCTTTAAGTCCATGTCCATTGCAGGCATGAGTTCACTGTTGATGCGTTGAAGTTCATTCGCATCAAAACACTGAAGGTAGACTTTGTCGTCTTGAGAGCCGTAACCGTACTGCTTCAAGACTTTAAGTACTGCTTTAGAAATGTCCTTACCTTCATGACGATGGAACCAAGGCGCTTTAATTTCTGGGTAAATACCGATGTCATAACCCAGCGTTTTGTTTAAGCCTTGGATCAGCTCAATCTCTTCAGCAAACGTCGGCACGGTGAAGTCAGATTTCCACATAGGGAATCGGGTTGGATAGCCCGCTACTTTGTTGCCTTTCTCATCGATGTTGAACCCTTCGGTAACTCGCAAGGATTTGATTTCCGCCAGAGTGAAATCAATCGCGTAATAACGACCATCTTTACGTGCACGATCAGGAAAACGCTCCGCAACATCCGTTACGCGATCGAGATAATGGTCATGCAACACGACCAACTGGTCGTCTTTCGTCATTACCACATCTTGCTCTATGTAGTCAGGTTTCATTGCGTAAGCAAGTGCTTTGGCTTCTAGCGTGTGCTCAGGCAAGTAGCCCGATGCGCCACGGTGCGCAATGACAAGCGGCTTCGCAATCGCACCAGCAGAGAGGCTAAGTGCTAAAAAAGTAAGACATACTGACTTTGTTTTCATTGTTATTTCCTTGATAAAGCGAAGAGGCAGTATTCCACTGCCTCTTTAAATAAATATTACGCTAGCGCTTCCTTCTCGCGCTCTTTTTGCTCGTGGTGCGCACGTTCACCTAAGAAGGCGTACATCAAACACACGATAGAAGTAATACAAGAACCCACTAAGATGATAAAGCCACCATCCCAGCCAAAGTGGTCTACGGTGTAGCCCAAAATCGCGTTTGCGGCAACTGCCCCACCCAGGTATCCAAACAAACCAGTAAGACCAGCGGCAGTACCTGCGGCTTTCTTCGGAGCGAGTTCAAGTGCGTACAAACCGATCAGCATAACCGGACCATAGATTAGGAAGCCAATTGCAATAAGCGCCATCATATCTACTGTTGGGTTGCCCGCAGGGTTAAACCAATAAACCATCACTGCAACTGTCACTAGCACCATAAATAAGATACCAGCAGGTGCACGACGACCTTTGAACAATTTGTCAGAGATCCAACCACACAATAGTGTTCCTGGAATGCCAGCCCATTCGTATAAGAAATAAGCCCATGACGATTTATCTACCGAGAAATCCTTCGCTTCTTTTAGGTAAACAGGTGCCCAGTCCAGTACGCCGTAACGAATTAGGTAAACAAATGCGTTTGCAATTGCAATCGACCAAAGAAGTTTGTTGTTGAAGACGTATTTGAAGAAGATTTCCTTCGCTGTCATTTCTTGTTCATGGGACTTGTCATAGTCATCTGGGTAATCGTCTTTGTACTCTTCAATCGGAGGCAGACCACAAGACTGAGGGGTATCGCGAACCGTCATCCAAACAAACACAGCAACCAACGTGGCGAAAAATGCAGGAACATAAAATGCAGTGCGCCAATCATCATTAAATGCCCACAGGCCAAGAATAAATAGTGGACCAATCAAGCCGCCACCCACGTTGTGCGCCACGTTCCAAACCGAAACGATCTCACCACGCTCTTTACGTGACCACCAGTGCACCATGGTTCGGCCACAAGCAGGCCACCCCATCCCTTGGAACCAACCGTTCAAGAAAAGCAAAATGAACATCGCAGTGACGCTACCAGTCGCCCATGGCATAAAGCCAAAGCAAAACATCACTAATGCAGACATCAATAGGCCGCCACTAAGGAAATAGCGAGGGTTGGAGCGGTCTGAAACGCTGCCCATTAGAAACTTAGAGAGACCATATGCAATGGAAACAGCTGCCAAGGCGACACCTAAGTCTCCGCGGCTAAAGCCTTGCTCGATAAGATAAGGCATCGCCAAACTGAAGTTTTTACGAACTAGATAGTAACCGGCGTAGCCAACAAAGATACCGATAAAGAGTTGCCAACGGAGGCGAGAGTAGGTGCTATCGATGCTGCCAGGGGACAGACGATCAATGTGCGCCTTAGGTTTGAATATTCCAAACATAGGAACCTCATTATTTTGTATGCGATGGTAAAAACACAAAAGGAGCGAACGAAACAAAATAAATCTTCGTTCGAAAGTTCATGAATTGTATGGAGTTAGGATTTTATTTCTGTGACAAATGTTGCACATGGATTAAATATAAGTAAATACAGTAAATTATATGAGCATTAATTAGATCATCGTTCAACTTTACTCAAGATTCGTTAATATGAAACTGATGTTCAAACCTCTCACTTGAGCATTCTAATTCGAAACCTTTGAAACAAAGGCTCGAATTAGAACATAAACTAACCGTAAAAAGGGCGATTTACGCCTGCCCTACTCGCTCCGAACCAACTAATAACTAAAAAGCTGAAAAACGATCACGTTTAGCATCAAACGAAATAAAAAAAACAATTTTTATTTGAATACAAGCCGAAGCAATGATTCACAAACACAAGACATTAACAGCGTTTATTCTCTTATCAACTCATCCTATTGGTACCAATGGGATGACGATTTTTTCTAAAAGTCCAAACATGACAGCGTATTTTTTATATCACTGCTATCCCTTGATACATTTGACATTCCGCTACTCCTTTAGGGTTAATTGCTACACAAGTTCTGTGCAATAAGTCTCCAAGCACGTAGCAGCTTCACAAAACTCCTCTTACCAGTTGTGCATTCTTTTTCACATCGGTAATTTGAGCGCTCTCAACACTGGCCTCGTGACAAATAAATTATTTTCGTTGTGTTCTTTTCCGGTTAAAAGATGCGCCATTTAACAAAAACGAAGACTTTGATTAACAAATTTATGCTCAAACGCTCATTTTTAACGCTCGTTTGTTTTCGCAAACGTTTATATATGCACAATAGTATCGTGCTAGACAGGCAAAAATGATCAAAGGACTTTTAACATGACAACGAACAAACACCCCTCTCTGCTTGGAGAATGTTTGGCCGAGTTTATCGGTACAGGACTACTTATTTTCTTCGGCGTAGGCTGTGTTGCAGCCTTAGTTCTAACAGGCGCATCATTTGGACAATGGGAAATCAGTATTGTATGGGGCTTCGGTGTCGCCATCGCTATTTACTGTACGGCTGGCGTCTCTGGTGCACACATCAACCCTGCCGTTACCATCGCACTTGCTATGTTCCATGGTTTTGATAAGGCGAAAGTGGTGCCATACATTATCGCTCAAATGCTTGGGGCATTCTGTTCTGCTGCATTGGTATACAGCTTATACAGCAACCTTTTCACCGACTACGAAATCGCTCATAACTTCGTTCGCAGCAGCCAAGATGCACTAGCAACTGCTGGTATCTTCTCAACCTATCCGCATGCCTCCCTCTCTTTCTTTGGTGCTTTTGCTGTGGAATTCGTTATCACTGCTGTGCTGATGTTTGCGATTCTGGCTCTGGGCGATGAAAATAACGGCGCGGCACGTGGCGCAATGAACCCTCTATTGATCGGTATTTTGATTGCCGTCATCGGTGGTTCACTTGGCCCACTAACAGGCTTTGCTATGAACCCTGCTCGTGACTTTGGACCGAAGCTGTTCGCTTACTTCGCAGGCTGGGATTACGCTCTGACAGGTGCTAAAGACATTCCTTACTTTATCGTGCCTTTACTTGCTCCGATTGCAGGTGCATGTTTTGGAGGTTGGTTGTATCCAAAAGCTATTGCCGCTTACCTTCCACAACAAGGTCACGGTTGCACGATTCCAAACCAATGTGAGACGGAAGAAGAAACAGAAGAAGCTAGAGCTTAAACTGACGTAACTCGAACATTTACTAAAATATAAATAACGAAACAAAAGGATTCTTACCATGACTGAGCAAAAATACATTGTTGCCCTAGACCAAGGTACAACAAGCTCTCGCGCAGTGATTCTTGATCATGATGCGAACATCGTAAGCGTCGCGCAACGCGAATTTACTCAGATTTATCCAGAAGCTGGTTGGGTTGAACATGATCCAATGGAAATTTGGGCAACACAAAGCTCTACCTTAGTAGAAGCTCTAGCTAAGTCTGGCATCCGTAGCGACCAATTAGCGGCTATCGGTATTACTAACCAGCGTGAGACGACCATCGTCTGGAACAAAGAAACAGGTAAACCCGTTTACAATGCGATCGTATGGCAATGTCGCCGTACTGCTGATATCTGTGAAGATTTAAAAGCACGCGGTCTCGAAAACTATGTACGTGACAACACTGGTTTGGTGCTTGACCCTTACTTCTCAGGTACCAAAGTTAAATGGATTCTGGACAATGTTGAAGGCGCACGAGAAGACGCAGAAGCAGGTAAGCTGTTGTTTGGTACTGTCGATACTTGGTTAGTTTGGAAGATGACTCAAGGTCGCGTTCACGTAACCGACTACACTAACGCATCGCGTACCATGCTGTTTAACATCAACGATCTATGTTGGGATCAAAAAATGTTAGATGAGCTTGGCATCCCAGCATCTATGATGCCAGAAGTGAAGCGCTCATCGGAAATTTACGGTAAAACCAACATCGGTGGTAAAGGCGGTACTCGTATTCCTATTTCTGGAATCGCAGGTGACCAACAAGCAGCGCTTTACGGCCAAATGTGTGTTGAAGCGGGTCAAGCGAAAAACACTTACGGTACGGGTTGTTTCTTGCTAATGAATACTGGCCAAGAAAAAGTCACTTCGACACATGGCCTTCTAACTACTTTGGCTTGTGGTCCTGCAGGCGAACCAGCTTATGCACTTGAAGGCGCCGTATTCATGGGTGGAGCTTCTATCCAATGGCTACGCGATGAATTGAAAATCCTAAACGGTGCAGAAGACTCTGAATACTTCGCGACAAAAGTGGATACATCAAACGGCGTTTATGTCGTGCCAGCATTTACTGGTTTAGGCGCTCCATACTGGGATGCCTACGCACGTGGCACGATTGTCGGCCTTACTCGCGGTGTGAATTCAAACCATATCATCCGTGCAACATTGGAAGGCATCGCTTATCAAACTCGTGACGTACTGGATGCGATGCAAGCTGACTCAGGCATTAAGCTTGCGAACCTTCGCGTCGATGGTGGTGCAGTAGCGAACAACTTCCTAATGCAATTCCAATCCGATGTATTGAACACAGAAGTACACCGCCCTCAAGTAACTGAGGTTACCGCTCTTGGTGCAGCCTACCTTGCCGGCCTTGCAGTTGGTTACTGGGATAGCATTGATGAGTTGCAGAATAAAGCGGTACTTGATCGCACCTTTGAGCCACACGATGATGAAGAAAAACGCAATCGTCGTTACAAGGGCTGGAAACGTGCAGTGAAATGTGCACAAACCTGGTCTGAACTTCACGACGAAGAAGATTAATCTCATCTCCATAAGAAAAAAAGAGCGCCATTTGTGCGCTCTTTTTGCGCTTTATCCCCGATTCCTGAACTCGCTTACTTCTCACAACGAGCAAATTCGAGCACAATAGAGCTTCGAATTTGAAGCATTGGCCGTTACCAATGCACAAGGGAGTGGTAAGTGAAGCAAATACCTCGACACCAGCAGATTGTTGAGCTGGTGAAAAAACAAGGCTATGTCAGCACGGATGAGTTGGTAGAAAGATTCAATGTCAGCCCACAAACCATCCGACGCGATCTCAATGAACTCGCCGATGACAACAAAATTCGTCGTTATCACGGTGGAGCCACTATTCCTCTCAGTTCTGAAAACACATCTTACAACACGCGTAAAGCGCTCAACTTCAATGAAAAAGATGTCATTGCAGACGAGGTAGTCAAACACATTCCAGATGGTGCCACACTATTCATCGATATTGGCACCACACCAGAAGCAGTTGCGCGAGCGCTCAATAAAAACCATAAACAGTTGCGTGTTGTCACCAACAACATCAATGTTGCGACCATTCTTTTCCCTAACCCTGAAATCAAAGTCATCTTAGCGGGTGGAGAAGTCCGCAGCAGAGACGGCGGTATTGTTGGCGAGGCTACCCTCGATTTCGTTAAACAGTTCCGTCTCGACTTTGGTATTCTCGGCATTAGCGGTATCGACTTCGATGGCTCGCTATTAGACTTTGATTACCACGAAGTCCGGGTAAAACAAGCGATCATTGACAATAGCCGTAGTGTATTTCTTGCCGTAGACCACACCAAGTTCGGGCGCAATGCTATGGTGAAACTAGGCAATATTGCACAGCTCAACATGATCTTTACCAATAAGCAGCCACCAGAAGAAATCTTGTCAATTTTGAAGGAAGCTTCTATCCCACTTGAAGTGGTTGAAGCTAACGAATCAAACTCCGAAAACGAGTAACGTCAATCGTATAATTCCCCCTCAAATGACCTCTGTCTTAATTAGACAGAGGTTTTTTTGTGTCTAAATCACACAAAACGCTCACAAACGAAAATAATAGATGATCACAAACGAAACCTGAGCTAGGATTACATTATGTTCTAAAATGCTCGTTCGCTCACCAAGAGGTCAAATTTATGAGTATACAAAATAATGCTTCCACTACTAGCTCATCCACTACCTTAGACTTGATCGTAATCGGTGGCGGCATTAACGGAGCTGGTATTGCAGCAGACGCAGCTGGCCGAGGTTTGAGTGTTGGCTTATACGAAGCAAATGACTTCGCATCTGCGACTTCTTCAGCAAGTTCTAAACTGATACACGGCGGTTTACGCTACCTTGAACACTACGAGTTTCGTTTAGTTTCGGAAGCGCTCGCAGAGCGTGAGGTTATTCTTCGTAAAGCACCACACGTCGCATTACCAATGCGTTTCCGTTTACCGCATCGCCCATTCCTACGCCCAGCTTGGATGATTCGTTGTGGCCTTTTCCTTTACGATAACTTGGGTAAACGTACGACGCTGCAAGGCAGTAAAACCGTCAACCTTGCGAAATCTGGCTTGCTAAAACCAGAAATGAAAACGGGTTTCGAATACTCTGACTGTTGGGTTGATGATGCACGTTTAGTATTACTGAACGTTCTTGCGGCTCGCGAAAACCATGCTGAAGTACGTAACTACTGCCGCGTGGAAAAAGCACACCGTGAAGGTGGTATCTGGCACGTTACTATTCACGATGTGATGACAGACCAACGTTTCGAACGTAAAGCGAAAGCGTTAGTCAATGCTGCGGGGCCTTGGGTAAAACAGTTCTTTGATGATGGATTAGAGCAAGCCTCTCCTCGTAACATTCGCTTAATCAAAGGCTCGCACATCGTTGTTCCTCGTATCCACAACGAACCGCAAGCCTACATCCTTCAAAACAAAGACAATCGCATCGTATTTATGATTCCTTACTTAGATAAGTTCTCAATCATTGGTACAACAGATGTGGAATACAAAGGTGACCCACGTGAAGTGTCGATCTCAGATGACGAAGTCGATTACCTCATTGATATCGTAAACCAACACTTTGTCCACCAGTTGACTCGCGAAGATGTAGTTTGGACATACAGCGGTGTTCGTCCTTTATGTGACGATGAATCTGACTCTCCGCAAGCAATCACACGAGACTACACGCTAGAGCTCGATGCGGAATACGACCATGCACCTCTGCTTTCTGTTTTTGGTGGTAAGTTAACGACCTACCGTAAGTTAGGTGAAGCAGCAATGAAGAAACTTGCTCCGTTCCTACCTGAAATGGGTAAAGACTGGACGGCCAACCAAACCCTTCCTGGTGGTAACTTCAGCTGTAGTCGTGAACAATTAGCTAAACAAATTCACGCTAAATACACTTGGGCGCCAGAAGCATTGATTCTTCGTTATGTCACACAGTTTGGTACCCAAACCTGGAACTTAATGGAAGGCACAACAAGTGAAGCTGACTTAGGACAAACGTTCTCGGCACAAGCAGGTGGTGTTTACCAACGTGAGATCGATTACTTAATGAACCATGAAATGGCAATGACCGATGAAGACATTTTATGGCGCCGTACTAAGCTTGGTCTTTACATGAACGAGGAAGAAAAACAGGCCTTAACGGACTATTTAAAGAAAAAGCTACAACAGAAAGTGGTTAATCTTTCTCAAGTTGGCTAACAGCTCCCCTCCCTCCCCCACAATAAAGCCTGCTTAGTTGCAGGCTTTTTGTTTTGTTGTTTAAGCACAACACCTTGGTGCGCTCCACTCGATTGCAAATAAGAACAACTATTCATAGACATTTGGCGTTAAATACAATCATACTCATTTGAAAAATAATGCATCAATGACTTCAGAGTACCGTACTCAGAGTATTGCCTCTGTATGGCAATGCAATTCTCGCGAAAGAAGTATCTTGAGGTTATTTTGGTATCGGCTCAAACAAGGAAAAGAAAATGGGTTTTATGATTGAACATTGGGACTTCTCAACCCCAGAAGCAACTCAACAATCCACCACGGCAGAGCAAATTCAAGCTAAGCATTGGTACCATTGCGAACGGCTGCATCCTGATATTCGTGGTTGGCTGGAGCAGAACCAAGTACCTCGAGCTACGGTTGATCATCTATTAGCCGACGAAAGCCGACCATCTTTCCATCCTTTGGATGACGAGAACTTCATGTTGATTTTACGAGGCGTCAATATGAACGGCAATGCATCACCAGAAGATATGCTTAGTATTCGAATTCTCTACTTTCAAGGCGCACTCATTTCAACTCGTAAAATTCCATCACGCGCGATCATGGAGATTCGCCAAGCATTAGCGGAACACAAAGGCCCAAAAAGTCTTGCCAGTTTACTTCATCAGATCATTGAAGGATTAAACAGTAAAATAGACATTTACCTTGATACGATTGAAGAAACACTAAACCAGTTCGACGTGAATGATGAGTCGACGTACAAACATATGGCGACTCAAAAAGCACTGATTTCTATCAAGCGTTTTATTCGCCCTCAGCAGTACGCTATCCGTGATCTTGTGGAGTCAGAATCAGAATTGATTGCTTTGAGACCTCATCAATATCGCTTCGCACACAATAATATTACGCGCATAAATGAAACACTTGAGTTTTATCTTGGAGAAGTGGCGCTTTTCCAAGAAGAGATCAAACATCATCGTGATGAAAAAACCAATAAAAACAGTTACCTGTTTACTTTGGTAGCAACGATTTTTCTACCAACCAGCTTCTTAACAGGTTTACTCGGTATCAATGTTGGTGGAATGCCAGGCGTGGATTCCACCATGGCATTCACCTGGTTCTGCATCGCCTTAATTGTCATTTTTGGTCTAGAGTGGTGGCTATTTAAACGCTTGGGGCTCACGAATAAAGCGGACGACGAAGACGAATAAACACTAAACCTATAAAGAACAAAAACCAAAAGAGGAGCACGCGGCTCCTCTTTTCTCTACTCACATTAGAATCTTATCCGGGGTGACCATCCACACGAGGGGTCACAAGCATCACACCAAAGCGCCACACAAATAGCCCAAACGCAACAATCCATAATCCACCGCTGATATCAATCCACAGTATCATGTTCGCTGGATCAAAGATCACGGCGAAACTGCGAACCAAAGCTGCCGCGGTAATCGCTGCAAACGCAAGGCTCATGTTTGGCCCTTTGTAGATCATGCGACCAGTATGTCCCATCGTCACCCGTGTAATCATCGCTAAAATCAAACCGCCTAACGCACCTATCGCAAACAGGTGAATGAGGTTATGGCTGGCAAATGCATCTCCCCAGACGCCTCGCAAAATTAAGCTTAGTGGTAAACACAAATACGCAGCATGCAGCGACCATACTAAAGGCTCGTTCAGGGTTAACCAAGGTTTCCAGCGAACAAAACGCACCAACTGAGCAACACCTGCAAATAGCATCAAACGACTACCTAGTTCTGCAAACGTCACAGGGAAAAAGCTCAGCACAAATAGCATTACCAATGGCAAGTTCGCGAACCACTCTAACCAAGCCAATGGTTGCGCTTTTTCGAAATTAAATCGACGCGCAGTAAAAAATGGAATTACACGTCCGCCCATCACTGACAACAGCAAGGTAAACCACCACAGCATTGCTTGCCACACCGCTGAAGAGCTAAAGGGCGGCATACCTTTTATCGTTGCGTAGCTTGCAAAGTTCGCAAAGATGGCTAAAAGAAACAGTGGAACGAAAAACAAATTACGCCAACCTTTGGCTCGATACACACGAATGCCCACCTCATAGGCGACAAACAGTAAAAATACCGCTTCGATACTGCTGGTTAACCATAACGGTGCTTGTGTCCAAAGCAATATGCGGGGCACTAACCACAAGCCAAATAAAGCCAGAAGCATGTAATGCTTGGTACCATTAATGCCAGTCCAGTTTTGTACCGCGGTCAGTACAAAGCCAACTACAATGGCCATCGAAAAACCGAACAACATTTCATGTACGTGCCACCACAATGCAGGCACGGCTAATGCGTTTGGCTGTCCGCCTTGGAACATCCACACCCACAACGCAATCGCAACAATGGCGTAAATCGACCCAAACAGAAAAAACGGCCGAAAGCCTAATCGCAGCCATGCGGGGATTTTTTCTTCTACTTTTTTATCGGTGATATTCAGCATTATCTTGCCCTCAAGCGTCTCTCGATGCTGGTTAACTCAACTACATATTGATGCTACCATAAACATGTATAAAAAATACATGTTTATAATTAAGATTATACTTAAGAGGTAAAGTTGTGCTTCAGATGCGGGTTAGGTATAAACATGAGAGGCACAACTATCAGTTAAGGGATGCAACGACAATGTACATATTTGGCTATGGCAGTTTGATTAATTCTGCGTCACGTAAATTAACCGGACAAACGGGAGAAGCCATTCCCGTCATAGCACATGGGTTGGTTCGCTACTGGGGGAAGATTGACGACAGCTACAGCCTCTCTCCATTAGTGGTGAACCAAGGCGATGGACAGGTTAATGGCGTTTTACTCGAAGTAAATGAAGAAGCGCTCGCAGAATTCGACCGCCGTGAGCGCGGCTATCATCGTATTCAACTTCAGCCAGATCAAATCGAAACAGATGCGAGTTTTAACCAAGAACATGACATTTGGGTTTACGTAAAAGACGAGCCACTACCACCATGCGCAAAGAGCCCAATCATGCAAAGTTATGTTGATACCGTGCTGGCAGGTTGCTTGGAAGTTTCCCACGCGTTTGCAGAGCATTTTGTGCGTCACACCATTGGCTGGCAACACGCGAAAGAAAATGACCGCCATCAACCCAAATATGGCAACCTTGCAGGCGTACAAGATCACCATTATGAGTTGATTGATAATCTGATCAAAAAAGGAGCCTAACGGCTCCTTTTTAGTATCTATGTTTTGCTTACGCGAGCTTAAAACTTGTAATCAACACCAACGTACAGGCTGTCAAAATCAAAATCTTCGCTGCCACCGTTTTCGGCATCAATACTTACCGAAGAAGCACGGTAGCCACCAGATACAACCAAACCTGAAGCGAACTCATAACCAGCCTCAACACCGTAGTTAAAGCCTACATCACGACCATCATCGGTAACAGTGCTAGATGATTTCACTTCATAAGAAACACTCATTACACCAAGGCCAGCAATCGCACCAACATAGAAGCCTGTACCTGCAAATTGGTATTTAGGCTTCGCATTGAAATTGAACGCAGAAGCATCAACACTAAATTTAACCGGCCACCCCATGTAAGAAAATGTTTCTTCAAAGTCGCCAAAGTATATGTACTCACCTTCAAAAGCTAGTTTGAAGTTTTCTGAATATTGAAGCTCTTTACCTACAGCAAAGCTAAGACCTGTCGCAGAAAAATCTTTTGACAAGCTTTTAACTTTAAGATCTGAATTTACCAAATCAGCACCAACATACCAGTTACCTTTTGCTTGAACTGATGCTGAAGCAACCACTGCACCTAAAGCCAATAATGGCAATACTTTTTTCATTATAATTTCCTAATTTTTCATACTGTTAGACAGCTTTTAAAAGCGCGGAGATTATAAATAGAGTTGAATACTTTCCTATTGATTTGTTTATAAAATGAGACACAAAACATAAACATGAACAATAAAACGTTTGCTTGATTAAACTCTAAACAGCTCGAGTCCTATTAAGTACTAGAGTTACCACAAGTAGCAAGTTTCCAAACCAGTCGCGTTTTTCAGTATTTTTACAGCAATATAATCCTTACGTTTACGGCTTTATTTATTACTCAATAGAGTGTATTTCATGAAAACAAGTTGGCTTGATATGCTGATTTAAAGTGTTTAGGACTGTCTTACTAAAGGTTTGTGCATCTCTAAGTAGCTGTTTAAAATAGTCAGATTATTGAGCTCACACTTGGGCAGTGAGCAGTGCCGACGGGAAATTTACATGGCAAAGCTAAAAGATATCGCCATTGAAGCGGGCGTCTCACTTGCAACCGTATCGCGGGTTTTGAACAACGACCCAACGTTGAGCGTTAAAGAAGAAACCAAATACCGCATTTTGGAAATTGCAGAAAAACTGGAGTACCGCACCAGTAGCTCGAAGAAAGGCATCAAAGAAGTTAAGCAAAAACATCACTTTTTAGCCTTATATAACTACAAACAAGAAACAGAGGTGAATGACCCTTACTACTTATCAATTCGTCATGGGATTGAAACGCAATGCGACAAATTAGGTATTACGCTAACCAATTGCTATAACAGTGAAATTGATGTTGAAACGAAAAAGATAACAGGTGTCCTTTTAGTCGGAAATGTCGACCAAAAGGTAGTAGATAAATTACCTAAACGTCTAGCCGATAGCATCTGCTACATAAACTTTTCAGATCCAACCTGCCCTTATGATTGCGTTGATGTCGACCTTATTCGAGTCAGTAGGCAAGTAGTTGATTTCTTTGTACAACGAGGCTACCGCCGCATCGGTTATATTGGCGGTCAAGACAAGCACGACGCAGCTGACACTCGTGAAAATGTGTTTTTGGACTATGGCTATCTAAAAGGCGTGGTTGCAGAACAAGATATACACTATTGTGCCTGCTCTAGTTTGTCCGGTTATAACTTAGCGAAAGAGATGCTAGCCAAAGGTGACTTCCCGAAAGCAGTATTCATTGATTCAGACTCCATCGCGATTGGCATAGTACGTGCAATCCATGAATTTGGCTTAAAGATACCAGAGGATATTACGTTGATTAGTATGAATGATATTCCTACTGCTCGCTTTACCTTTCCGCCGTTGTCTACAATTCGTATTCACTCTGAGTTGATGGGAACTCAGGGAGTGAACTTACTGGTGGAAAAATACCGAGATGGACGCTTACTCCCTCTTCATGTATACGTGCAAACAGAGCTTAAACTACGTGGTACAACTCAATGATACCTTTTCCATTAATCTCTTTTATGAATTAAACCTGGAACATCCCCCCCCTAACCCAAGACATTCATTTTGCACAATCAGTACTGTTTCGGTGTAACGCCGATAACTCAGCGGGTAGTAAGAAGTTCAACAACAAATCACTCTAAGCACCATGAGTGCCCCAAATGTTTATCATTTAGAGGTGATGGTCGAAGAAACCAACTCGCGTAGCCAAATGCCTTTGTCTTCATTGTTTCGGCTGGAATGCCACAGCATAGCAATATCAAAATCCGCAACGGCGATCGGCGGCTTAACGGTAACGAGATCGTCCGAAAAGCCCTCCGCCAATGCCATTTTTTCTGGCACGATGGCAATGAGATCGCGCTTTTTCAATAGATGCCGAATAGTGAGAAAGTTGCGCGACGCCACGGTGACTTTGCGGCTCAAGCCATGTTCTGCAAGCTTTTGGTCTACTTGTGTCTTTAAGCTCCCATCGGGACTTACCAGAGCTTGCTCTATGTTCGCGAACGCTTCCAGAGACAGCTGTGTTTCCCCTTTCAATGCCTGTTTATCACACATACACACGTGTTTTTCCGTGTACAAGTACAAGCTCTCAAAGTTGTCATCCAACACTGGCATGCTGCCAATAATGACATCGATCTTTTCGTGCTCAGTTAATGCCACGTAGTTGCTACGATTGACGTTAATAAAACTGATCTGGGCCTCTGGTGCGCGCTGGCGTATTTCGTCATAAAGCCGAGGAGCAAAAATAAACTCGGCATAATCCGTTAATCCAATGCGACATACACCCGCGTAATTTTCAGGTTGGAAGGCAGACTTAGTGAGCAAGTCTTTGGCGATAGAATCCAACAAGTGATGCACAGTTGGCGCGATGTGGTGAGCGTGCTCGGTGGGCTCCATCTTGTGCCCTTTTCGCTCAAAAAGCGGGGCGTCAAACAACAACCTTAAACGAGACAAACTATGACTCATCGCCGACTGGCTAACGTAACTTTTCTCTGCCGCGACGCTAACGCTTCGATAGCGATACAAGTAGGAAAACGTCACCAATAAGTTCAAGTCAATGTTGCGCCACTGAATGTCCTCTTTCACTCCAACATCCTCATCCCATTTCATTCATAGATGAAATTAAAATCATCAATTTGAGTCATTTTAGAGCATTCGATAAATTAGCAACAATGCTTTTTAGATAAACAGGCTCGACATGTTCACCATATTCAAAACTTTTTTCTGGCTGGGTTGGTTCAGCTTCGGCGGCCCGGCGGCTCATATTGGTTATTTTCGCCAAACATTTGTTGAGAAACTGAAATGGCTTGATGACAGCGAGTACGCGCAAATTGTCGCGCTCAGTCAGTTTTTGCCGGGACCGGGCTCAAGCCAAGTTGGCTTTGCTTTAGGCTATAAACGTGGCGGTTTAGGTGGCGCATGCGCAGCATTTGTCGGATTCACGCTTCCTTCAGTGGTCATCATGTTGGCGCTGGCGATGGTGAGCAGCCAAATCACCGACACCGCAGTGTTCCAAAACATCGTTCACGGCCTAAAACTGCTCGCAGTCGTCGTCGTGGCGGATGCGACTTGGGGCATGTACAAAAACTTCTGCCAAAGCAAACTGACCGCGGGTTTGTGCATCGCGACTGCGATTGCGTTGCTGGTGGCACCAAGCATCATGACGCAAATGTTCGTGTTGATCGCAGCAGGTTTTGTCGGAATGCGGTATCTGAAGAAAGACTCCGCGCCATCAGCCGAGTCGTTTAAACCGTCTATCGCGCCATTGGCTCTATTTGCGATGCTTTTACTCGGCTTACCGTTAGTGGCTCATACGTTACCTTTACTTGGGCTGTTTAGTGATTTTTTCCAAGCTGGTAGCTTAGTGTTTGGTGGCGGTCATGTGGTTCTGCCGCTTCTGCAAAACATTGTTGGCGACCAGCTCAGCCAAGATGCATTTTTAACAGGCTACGCCGCTGCACAAGCTGTACCAGGGCCAATGTTCACCTTTGCGACTTTTATCGGTTATGAGCTTTCGGATACGCCAATTTTAGGTGCGCTGTTCGCAACGCTTGGCGTATTCCTCCCAGGGTTTCTTTTACTACTTGGCGTTCTTAAGAACTGGCAAGCACTGGCAGGAAAACCGCTGGTCTCCGGCGCCATCAACGGTGTAAATGCCTCGGTAGTAGGGTTACTACTCGCGGCACTTTACCAGCCAGTATTTAGCAGCGCAGTTGTTGCTCCCATCGACATGGCGTTAGTGGTTGCAGGTTTTTATCTACACAAAAAGCTCAACCTTTCGGTTCTGTGGATGATCGTGTTTTTTGTGGCGGCAGGCCTTGTCACGGGCATGATGTAGCCTGCTGATACGCCAACTATTGAATCCAGATAAACCACGGGTACTCAAATACGAGTGCCCGTTTTCTCAACTAAGCTTAATGATATTGGAAGGATAGAGATGACGGATCATCAATGGAACAAGACAACAATTACGAGCTCAACCTTAGCTGGCAGCAAAAAGCATCGGCTTTACTCACATCAGTAAAGAATGAGTTATTGAACGATAAGATTTTCTACACCTATTGCTTTATATCGACTGCTGTCATTTATCTTTGTTCTTTGTATCTCGATTTCCCTATCGATTACTCTTTTACCACTTACCTTGAAACACTCATACAAGCTTTGTATGTCACAGGTTTAAGCTGGTGTATCTACTATTATTTCTATCTCATACTGCGCAAAGAAAAACAGCCAGCAAAGCGCTTCATACGAAAACTGAAGCATCTTATTTTTCCGCTGTACCGACCTGTATCAGTGTTTGTTTCGATGATGGCACTCAACCTGATTTTCTCTAATCACACGTTTTTGAAATCGCTGATTCCAATCATCAATCCATTCAAGTGGGATCTGACCTTTGCGAATATTGATTCGTTGCTACACTTCGGGTTTGCTCCGTGGGAGTTGACCCATGCATTATTCTCCAATGCTTGGGCCTCATTAGGGCTAAATGTAGCCTACAACGCATGGTTTTTTTGTATGTGGGGCATACTCATCTTTTTCCTTATCTACAAAAAATACCCGTTGGTAAGGCAACAGTTTTTACTCACGTTCGCATTGTCTTGGATGATTCTTGGTGTCTTCTTCGCCACGTTGCTTTCTTCAGCAGGCCCATGTTATGTGGAGCTTATCACTGGAGATGAACAGTTTGTTCCTCTGATGAAAACGCTCGAAGTCCAAAGCCAATATCTTACCAATGTAGACGCTGGGCAATTGTGGGCATTGCCTACACAGCAATATCTTTGGGATGAGTACATCGCGAATGCCAATGGTATTGGCTCTGGCATTTCGGCAATGCCGAGTTTGCACGTTTCCATTGCTGTTTTGATGGCGCTATCAATTTATAGACTCAACAAAACCATCGGCTACTTTGCTTACGCTTTCGCAGTCATCATTCAAATCGGTTCGGTACATTTAGCCTGGCATTATGCGATTGATGGCTACCTCGCAACACTCTTGACGGTGATGTTATGGAAGATAGTTGGTTGGGCTTTACGGCGCTATGCTTCTTACCCTGAAAGAAGCGAATGACGGCTAATTGAACAAACACCTTTGCAACGGACTACTCCCCATAAATGAAAAAGCCACTCTATCTTGCAGAGTGGCTTTCTTTTAAAAGGGTCTTCAAATTTATTGGAGAAGCGCGGTAGAGGTATCCCCTCGCTCTCTCACCATTGCCAATGCTCGTTCTAGGTTTTTATTTGCCAGTTCATAGTAGGCAGGGTTCTTATCAATAGCCTGTTGTAAATAAGGAATCGCCTCTCCTGGTTTGCCTTGAAGGATCAAGAAATAGCCAACATTGTTGAGCGCTTCGGGTTCTGTCATGTGTCGACTAAAAATACTCAGAGCTTGTCGTGGCTGATCTTTAGCTAAAGCAATGAGACCTAAATTATTGATTCCTCTCTCATCTCCTGGCTTGATACTTAGTGCGGCTTGAGTAAAGTGCGCCGCTTTTGAGTAAGCTTTTTCCATGTAGTAGGAGTAGCCAAGGCTGACCAAAGCGTTTACGTTTCTTGAGTCAATATCCAACGCTTTTCGAATTAACGCCTGCGCAATATCGTGGTCGCCACGAATGTCGTAAAGCACACCTAGACCGGAGTAAGCAGAGACTGGTGATTTATCATCATAGCGATATGTTGCAACGCTCTCTGCAGTAATGTTGTCTTTAGTGATGGTAGGATCGCCATCCATGCGAATTTGGTCAGCATTCAAAGCGCGTATGTAGTAGCTTTTCCCGACGTCCTTTTCTCCACGCTTCGTGTATAAAGTACCAAGCTCAGTCAGGGAGCCAATATGATCGGGGTTCTCAGCCAAAGATGCTCGAAATGATTTATCGGCGAGTTCTGAATTCTCCCTAGCTAAATGGATGCGCCCCACGGTGTACAAGGTTTTATCTTTATGGACCGCATTAGGGAAAGAGAGCGAGCGAATATATTCATACAAGGCTAAGTCGACATTTTTGTTGCTTAATGCAATATCCCCTCGTGAGATTGCCTCTTCCTCTGTTTTGGGAGGTTCATCATTAGTGAGAGACTCAACGGGCTTACCTGAGTACAGCGTTGAATCGAAATCTGATGACTGTTCAGTTGTTGAACATGCGGTAAGCACCAACAACGAGATGATGACGTATTTCTTAATCCACATAACGATCCCTATTTTGCTTTTTAATTAGAAAATGCCTCAGCCAATGAAATTAACGCAGGTCCGATAGCCACTATAAAAAAGCAAGGCCAAATAAATAGCACCATTGGAAACATCATTTTGACTGGGATTTTTGCAGCAATTTCTTCTGCTGCTTGTTGACGCTTATCCCTGTAGTCTTCGGTATATTCACGCAAGGAGTTGACTAAACTCCCCCCTATTCGAGAGGCATGGCTAAGCATACTTACCAGCCCCATTAATTCTTCTAACCCTGTCCTTAATACTAGCTCCCTCAGCGCTTCTGGCATTGGTTTGCCCGCTTTAATTTTGTTGCACACCGTATCGATTTCATCAGCAAGCTCTGGGTGAGAGATAACCAGTTCATCAGCAACCCGACGCAACGCTGCATTAAAGCCAAGCCCTGATTCGGTACAAACCACCAGCAAATCAAGCATGTCGGGCACACCTGCACGAATCGCTTGCTGACGCTTGTTCACCATTCGACGCAAAATAAAATCAGGAAATAAAAGCCCAATAAATACGGATAACGCCATATACGTGTACAGGTATTTAGATTCCGGAACCGAGAAATACACCAGTGCCGCCACCATCACACCTAAGATTGTCGTGACCGATTTAATGGCATAAAACATCGATAATGCATTGCTTTCATGAAACCCAGCATGCATCAGTTTATTGCGTGTCGTTTGACGCTCTTTTTCACTGGTTGGGGAAGTTAAAGGCGCTAACGACTCCAAGGTGTCTGACATTTTCTTGTTGTGATGAGAGACTTCTTTCTTATCACCAGACAATTCGGCTAACTTTCGTTTAATTGGCGAGTTAACCCCGATAATTATCGAGCCTAACGTCATCACAACCAACACTGTAGTGATGAGGATCAACCCCATAAGCAGTGTTTCTTGGCCGACAGCAAAATCGTTTAACCATCCTTGAATACTTTCCATGGCTACACCTCAATATTGACGATTTTACGAATCCAAAGCGTGCCGATAAACAACGCTACCATCCCACCAATGACCATTTTGATCCCCATTGGATGCGTGTGGAGTAACTCAATATACTCAGGTCGAACAAGGGAAATGATGACGTACAAACCAAAAGGCGCTAATACTAATACCCATGCCGACATTCGAGATTCCGCCGAAATGGTTTTTATTTTTCGAGCGAGTTTGAAACGAGCACGTAGGATATGGGAGAGCTTCTCAATGTTTTCGACTAAGTTACCACCCGTTTCCTTTTGCAGTAACACAGCACTGGAGAAAGCAAGCATAGATACGGTAGGAGTTCTCTCCGACATTTGCATAATCGCCAAGCGGAGGTCATAACCATAGTTGAGTAAGTTAAAGGTATTCATGAACTCAGGACCAAGCGGTGCACTAACCTCTCTGCCTACTTCTCCAAACCCCTGCGTAATTGGCTGCCCTGCCTGCAAAACTCGCTTGATGATATCGAGAGCCTCTGGCAGTTGCTCTTCAAATTTCATTAAACGATCAGCAATCCTTTTCTGTATGTAGAAGTAAACAGACACCCAGCAAGCAAACGCAACGCCAGCACAGAGGTACCAAACTTGCCCGAACAAGAACAGAAATAGACCAACCGCAGTCCCTCCGAGGAATGTGAGGAAAATAAACCGACTGAACCCCATGTGTATCCCAGCCAGTTCCAACTTCTTCTTAAAGCTATCGAACAGGCTAAACCTCACAAGCCATCGCTCTAATGGCGATAGATTCTTGAGCGAGTTTTCCCTTAATAAAGAAATACTCTCTTGATCAATATGTTTATGGCTTTCGTGTATCCGCTTGATTAATTGCTTATGCTTAACCTTTTTACCCGCAGAAGGCAGAATTAACGCTTGGCTAATAAAGAATACGGACAAAAACAGCAGTACAAGAAAAAGGGGGAATTGACTATCCATAGCAATCTCCTAACGGGCTTTTTCATTGAATATTTCAAATGGTACGTCTAAGCCTCGTTTTACTAATTGGTCATGGCAGCTTGGTACAATCCCTGTAGCCATGTAATCACCTAACACATTGCCTTCTTGATCGACCCCTCTTCTTTGGAAGGTGAAGATCTCCGACATGGTAATAACGTCACCTTCCATGCCATTGATTTCTTGTACGCTAACCATGCGACGTTTACCGTCTTCCTGACGATCCATTTGCACAACAATATTGATGGCCGACGCGATCTGCGCTCTCAAGTTTTTTGTCGACACATTCCACCCTGCCATCGAGAACATATTCTCAATCCGGCTCAACGCATCTCTTGGTGTATTCGCGTGGATAGTAGCCAAAGACCCATCATGACCCGTGTTCATTGCGGATAGCATATCCACCGCTTCTGAGCCACGAACCTCACCAACAACTATCCGATCGGGACGCATACGTAGTGAGTTTTTTACTAAATCACGCTGAGAAATTTCACCCTTACCCTCGATATTGGAAGGACGTGTTTCCAAACGGATAATATGTGGCTGTTGGAGTTGTAACTCTGCTGAGTCCTCAATGGTTACAATGCGTTGGTCGCTAGGAATAAAGCTCGACAAAATATTTAGCGTGGTTGTTTTACCAGAACCTGTACCTCCAGAAATCAGGATATTCATTTCCCCCACAACCGCCGCATTAAGAAACTTCGCCATTTCAGGAGACAACGATCCAAGTTCTAATAGGTTATCCATATTCAAACGTTCAACAGCAAAACGTCGAATAGAAACTGAAGGCCCATCAATAGCAAGAGGAGGTATAATCGCATTAAAACGTGAGCCATCTTTGAGTCGAGCATCCACCATGGGTGAAGCCTCATCGATCCTTCGACCCACTTGGCTTACAATACGGTCGATAATATTGCGCAAATGGCGTTCGTCTAAAAAGGTGTGCGGTGTTTTCTCCAACTTACCAAAACGTTCGACGAAAATATTTTTCGGGCCATTTACTAAGATATCTGAGATTGTTTGATCTTCAAGAAGTGGCTCAAGAGGCCCTAGGCCGAACACTTCATCTTCAATTTGATGTATTACGCGGTTTCGCGCTTCTGAACTCAATGGGTGTGTTTGATCTTCCGCAATGAGCTGAACAACCGCTTCGCGCAACTCCTCTTTCGCGCGATCTTCTTGCAAGTGCGATAGAAGCCCGAGATCCAAGGTATCCAGTAGTTTCTTGTGGTAGTAGTGTTTTATCGAGAGATCTTGTTCTAATTGCTTTTTCTGCTCCTCGATCGCTTTCATCTTGGCTTCTACCGGCGACAAAGACTTTTGCTCATCTGACGAGTCTTCATCAGATTTTGCCAACTCGACATTCACAACTTTGGATTCTTTTGTTTCATCTACGGAATTGAAAGAACTCCCGACGCCTTTCCGTTTGAAAAACATAACTCCCCCTTACTAAGAAAATAGTTTTTTTATCCAACTTTGATTCTCTTTGGTCGGACTTTCTAATAAGTGCGATATTTCAGCCAAAGACGCTTTCAGCGCACTATTTTTCTTAGATTGAACAATTGGGTTGCCCAAATTAGCGCTCTCGATAGCAATAGCAAAGTTATTAGGTACTAAGTGTATTGCATGTCCACTAACCGCATTTTCAATGTCTTTCAACGATATTGTCGATTTCTTTTCAAAACGATTAACAATTAGTTCAACCTGATGACTACTTAAACCATAGTCTAATTCTAAAGAACGTATATAACTAACAGCATGCTTCACCGAGGTAACATTCTGTTGCAGAATCAAAAAAACATGTGTTGCCGGAGAAACAATTTGTTGATAAACGTGCTCAACGCCATGAGATAAATCCACAATAATATGTGAGTAAAACTGCCTCAAAATAGGTAATAATTTACTAACTTGAACCGCATGCTTGTAATTACCTTTTGGATCATTTTGGTTAAAACACAAATAATTCAAACCTGAAGGATGCTGGTAGACTAATCCTTCTAGTGATAATTCATCTAAATCATTAACAGAATCAATCACATCATTAATATTGTATTTAGGCTTACAGTTTAAATAATCAGCGGCATCACTAAACTGCATATCCAAGTCAACGAGCAACACTTTACTCTTAGCATAGCTTGATAATTCTATTGCTGTATTAATAGCCAAAGTGGTTGCTCCAGAGCCACCTTTTGTATTAATAAACAATGTTAGATCGCCCATTTTCTTATTGGCAATCTTTTCATCCGCGGTAGATTTTAATAAAGGATATAGCTCGCCAAAATCAACCGAACGAGACAAATAATCTGTTGCCCCAAGCCTTAATGCCATTTTAAGGGATGCAGTATCGTTCTCGTCGCCAAATACAATCAAAGCAGTATGATTATGCTGTAAACTGCTGTCACTAGAATAAACATGAGCCACTTTCTGAGCCCAGCTTTCACCGGTTTCAATATAAATGAGATCAGGAACTTGCTTATTTTTCACAAAGTCCAAGTTAAAGGTATCTAGCTCTATCCAATCAATATTTAGATTTACACACCTTGATAGTTCATCAGCAATGTGAATTTTAAAATTTGATGTAGAATAAACTATCCAAATAATCAAGTTAGTTTTTAAACTTTTATGTGTTTCATTATCCATTTTGACTGGTTTCAACATAAAGCTACTCCGCGGAACAATCCGAATAAACAGCTGGGTTATCAGCTTCAGGCTTTAATACACCTAAGCTTTCTGCCGGCAATACAGTTTCAAAAGCAGGCGTTTTTCCTACTGCACTAATAAGCGCAGCTAACACAAAAAACTTAAATTCATAATCAACTGCTCTTGCTTGAACATATTTTATTTTTGAAAACTGAGCATCTAACACTGTAGATGCTGCAGGTGGAGTACTCAAAAAATCCGACACATCAACAGTTGCACCTGTATCGTCTAAATATTCGATTTGTAAATTATTAGCGGTAAAACCTGAAGGATATAGACTCTCCAAAGCTTGATGATTAGGTATTTCATCACGTTCAGAAATAAAACAAACCGTGGCAAGTCGTGCCGCTCGCCTGGTAATTTCGTTGACCATTTGCACTGAATAAAAGTAGATTGCAAACTCAATAATCATGAACAGTACTAACATTACCGCAAGTGCAATTAACGAAAACTCAACTTGGGTCAGTCCTTTCTGTTTCCTTATCCATTGTTTCATGGGCTAGTCCTCATTGACGCAGAAGAGCCAATACTGAAAGCCAAAGAGGTTCCGGTAAAAGGTAAGGTTGAGAAAATAGGCTCATAATTATAAGTAGCCGATATGGTGACAACCTTATTGGTGTCCGTTGGTTGAGTCACAATAATGTCAGCAGCTTCAATATAGTCGATTACCGGCGTACCAACGCCACTCGGCGTGCCATAGATCACCACATTTTTAATATCAGATTCTTCAGCTATACCTTCAAAATCTAACGTGCCATAAGTATCAACCACGGCATACCGTGCGCCATTTTGCAACGCTTTGTTGACCTCTGTGTATTGAATAAAAGCTCGGCTCACGTCGATAACTAATACGGTCAGCATCAGTAGCACTGGCAATGCAAGAATAAACTCTATAATTGCCAGTCCTTTCTGGTTAGCCATCTTTTTCATCTGATGCTTTCTATTGGAGTACATCATATTAAGACCCTCCACTTGACGGGTCTTTGTATAGAACGATTTTGTATGGCCCAACTCCATCTTCATCCGGATCTACCCCAGACGACGCATTTTTTACCGTACAATCCTCTAGAAACTGACCGAATATTTCCGATTCATTCCCCTTGTTTTGCACTTCCTGAGTAACAAAAAAGCATCCTAGGCCCAGTACTTCTAAATCCATCTTGCCGCCTTTTTTTGGAGCTTCATCACAACGAACGATCGGCACTCGTAATACCCTTCGATCGGTTTTCCCATCCGCTCGGTAATATTGCGACTTGCACGCGCCAGGCCCCCCCGTACAAGCGGCTAACCCTTCGACATAATCGGCATAATAAAACGCATCGTTATCAACGGCCGGATCTTCCGCATCCTGATATTGTTGTTGGTAATTGTCGTATGTTACGTTGGACTCTTCGATGTACTTATCTGAAGTAATGCCTTCATCTGGCTTACCCCCATCAAATCTCGTATTTAGACCTTGCGCTACTGGTCCCGTACCTTTACCAGTCTCTGTTGTGACTAAATCACCGACTGTTATGCACTCCTCAGTATCCCCTGCCAGCATTTCTCTTACTGTATTTTTACCGGAACCAAAGTCTAAAAGGTGATAGTTACCCGAACCAATGCCACCATCCGTGTGCCCTGATGGTTTCAATACATGAATAGTGTCAGCATCTCGATCTTGTGCACCATTGTAGTTTGGGTTTGAAGAAGGAATGTATCCCCACGCCAGATCAGCTGAGCCTACATCGCCACACATAGCAATAGGCGACACGTTACATGTAGTAATGCTTGGCGCACTTGGTCCTGCAACAGCACTCGCTGACACCCCTTTGTCGAGCCCAAACATGCCACTTAAATACTGTGTCAACAGAACATTACTAACGGCAACACGAACATAGATGTCGCTGTCACTGCCCAAAGAGAACTCTCCAGCTTCAACAAATGAGCCTTTAGCGTTCGAATTTGAGAAAGTTACATCTATGTTTTCCCCCGTGTAAACTAATTCTTGGTTACCATCAGACGCAGCAGAATGAGTCAGAGCATCATTCGCCGCCTGCGTCGCTAAACTAAGCCGCTCAGCCAAATCTGCCGCGTCGGTCCTTTCATCGACGACAACCGCAGCCGCTAATGCAGCGGAGTCGACCGCGTTTTGTAGTCTTGTTTTATTGAGTACTTGGTGATTCAAATCAATACCAAAGGCTGCAACACCAAGTAAAAATAATAAAACTAAACTAATTAATACCAAGGTAATCCCTTTCTGAGCTCTCCTTGGCGCTATATGCATATTCCTTCGCATAGCCCCTCCTAAGTGAACGTATCACTTAATCATCTTTGGCTACCCCATTGTTGTTATATACCTCTAAGCTAACTTGTGTGCGCTCACCACTACCTTCCGGTAAGTAGCCCAAATTCTCATACCAGGCTTCTGGATTCAGAGTTTGTTCAGCGCGCAGCTGGCTAACCGAGATACCAAGCTCGGGGTCATTCGCACAGCCAAACAAGCCGAATGATGTGAAACAAATGGTCATTATCATTATGCTTTTCATCTTGTTCTCCCACTTATAGACTGTGCCCAAACTTGCCCTCAGAGCCACCTTCTGACGAACCGTATTGAATAAAATTGTTGTTAGTATCTTCTTCACTAATGTCGTTTAGCTGGTACCTATCGAAATCCAACTCAGCACCTTTACCAAGCAAATAGAACTCCACATCGTTTGGAGCAACAAAACCATCTGTTGGTAGAGTGATTCGACGTCGATCAATTGGGGTTGCTAATCGAGGAGTAACCAGAATGACTAGTTCTGTTTCCCCAGAGGTAAATTCTTCACTCTTAAACAAGCGGCCTAACACAGGTAGATCACTCGCACCAGGTATACCATTCGCAACGTTACGCGCGTTTTCACTCAATAGCCCCGCAATACCAATGGTTTGACCATCTGCTAGCTCAATCGTTGTACCAGCACTTCGTTTTGTGATTGGTGGAATAAAGAAAGTGGCATTCACTTCGTTTGGATTAAACGTCAACACACCAGAATTGGAAATTTCACTCACATTGACGTTCAGTTTGAGATTGATTCTCTTATCGCTCAAAATAAACGGAACAAAGTCGAGTTGAACACCGTACTCTTTGTAGTCGATGGTAATGCCATCTTCATTTGGTACTGGAATTGGGAATTCACCACCAGCGACAAACTCGGCTTGCGTACCACTTAATGCGGTAAGGCTAGGCTCTGCCAGCACTTTCGCTACGCCATTTTGCTTCGCCACATCAAGCGCAAAGGTAAACAAGGTATTACTGTCGATAAACGATCCGAGAAAACCGAAATCTTCGACTGTTGGGACGTTCAAAATCGGTCCAATGCCATCAATACCGCCACCAGCAGTCGTACCACCCCAAGTAAAATCCCCACTTCTTTGGAAAAAGTGGAAGTTTGAGTCGAAGCGTCTTACAAGTGTGCGCTGTACTTCGGCAACGGTAACTTCTAGCGTCACCTGCTGAGCACCACCAATAGAAAGTAGATTGATGACCATACTTTCATCATCTTTAGAGCTATCATCTTCTTCATCTGCCGCTTCACCCAAAGCAAAGGTTTCAGCAATTTTGACCGCAGTGTCCATGTTTTGCTGACTGCTGACCAAGCCTCTAAGTACCACTTTTTCTTGCGCACTGTGCACTTCGATATTTTCATCCGGCAAGAACTGATAAAGCTTCGACTTAAGCGTATTTAGATCATGCGTGACTTCCACGTTAAACTGCTCAATTAACCGGCCTCTGCGATCCCACACCGACACATTCGTGGTACCTAACTTCTTACCAATAAGAAACAGCTCGTTCGATCTGAGCACTAAAATATCCAAGACTTCTGGATCCCCTAACGTCACTTTCTTTGCTTGGCCTGATATCATCAATTGAGTTGATTGGTGATGTGCAACGGTTACGACTTTTCCTGACTGCGCCGTAGCTGCGTTAACAGACAAGCTGACGAAAAGTAACTGGCTAACAAGTAATATTATTGTTTTCATAATTCACCTAATTGCTGACTCGGACACTGGATGCCTGAGATCCCTTAATAATGGTCACACTAGGTCGTGGCGTGTATTTTCTTGCTACAACAGGTTTATCCACTTCATGAGGGTTGCGCAGAGCAAGCTGTATATCGCCTTTGCTGTTCGCCGATAAGAGCTTTTCTGCCTCTTTCGGTGTTACTTCTAAAGTCACAGCGCGTACAATCACGGGTTTGTTATCATTCGTTTTGGCTGTTTGGTCCACCGCAAGAACATTGATATTTTTAAGCACTGTTTTTGTTGTGGCGTTTTTACCTTGTCCATAACTCACTGTATTCAGGACATCGACCTTGTTGCCTGGTAACAAAAAACCTGCCACACCGATAACGTCATTTACGCGAATAGTGATTGCTCGCTTGTTTTCTGGAATTAATGCAGCAAGTGTTGCGCCTTCACCAGGTAGGGCAAGGCGATGAGGGTTAACAAGTTCACCCGCGTAAATAGTATTGGCAACGATTCTTCCCAATGCCTGTTCTTTTACTTTCAATGTTTCATCATCTATCCAGTCCACTTCCATGAGCTTAGTAGACAAATGTTTCTCAGAGAGAATAGTTCCTGGTTCTAGCTCCATGGCGGCAACTAAAACGGGATGCCTTTCGACCTCTTCTAACTCGACTGTTGGTTGGTTTCTGCCATCCATCCATTGTTTAGCTATCAACACGGCAGCAAGGCCGAAAACAATGGAGAGTAGCAATAGCATGATGACTTGAGTCCGACTCATAATTTAGATCTCCCTATTCATCCACTGTGAAATACAGTCCCCAGGCACGAGTTAAAATGTCTGATGAGACGACTTTTCGTTTTCCTTCAAAAACGAGAACGTCTCTGCTAATGCCCAAAAGATCTTTAGGTAAGCATGGATAATTAGGCATTTTATTTTCACGGTGCAATTGATTTAATGTGTCAAAAAATTCAGGCGACAACGCGAGTTGCAAGTCTTTGGACAGCGATAACCAAAGCGCTTTATAGTCATCATCACCAAGTGGCTTAAACTCAATTTTGTACCCCAGACGGCGTAAAAAAGCAGGGTCAGCAATTTTGCTTGGTGCAAAATTGGATGAGAATGCCAAAGTAAGCATAAATGGCACCGTTACTTGTTGACCATTTGGCAGCGCCAGATGGTCAAATAAGTATTCCATTGGAACGATCCATCTATTTAGCAAGGCATCAACAGGCATTGACTGACGACCGAGATCATCAATCACTAAGATTCCGTTGTTAGCCATCATTTGAAGTGGCGCAATCCATACACGATTATGCTCGCTGTGGTTTACCTCAAGCATCTCCAATGTCAGCTCACCGCCCACTTGAATGTTTGGTCTTTCACAAAGAACCCAGCGTTTGTCGTAATGGGTTTCCAACTTAACGAAAACCTGAGAATGGGAGTTGTCTAAACGACGGTGATGATGCTCTGAGAACACTTTGATGATGTTGCCATCGGCATATACGGCGTAAGGAATAAACACCGAAGTGTTCATTGCATTGAGCACTCTTGATGCAACGTAACTTTTACCAGTACCCGCGTGGCCGTAAAGCAACAAAGCTCGTCCAGAGTTGATAGCAGGTCCGAGAACAGGAACTAAGTGATCCGAGCCAAAAACATCAGATAATGCACGCTCTACATCGATACGGGTAACAGGGTTTTTGCGTAGATCTTGTCCTTCAACAACGGTCCAATACTCTTCCAAAGAAACTGGAACAGGACCGATATACGGATCTTTTCTATATGCAATGTCTGCTTCCGCAAGTCCTAACTCCGTTAGACTATAACGAATGTTCGAGTACGAATGGTTTAGCTTCTCAGATGTAGGCTGATATACCTCAACCCAGCTTCGTTTCCTCAACTGCGCCAAAGCAAGTTCAACAATATTTGAAACCACACATAACCGCTGTGTTAACTCGATCAAATCACATTTCGGATAAGCTGACAGGTGTTTCAACACTAAGTTTTCAACGACTGAAGCCGGTATGCCAAGACCTTCTACCGATGAAGGTACTTTTGGTGGATTTATTTGTGGCACGAGTTTTTCCCAATACACAGAGCCCATCACACTTCCCCTCCTTGAAGTTGCTTAGCCAACTGATGCTGCATGCCATTTATTATTTTTATTTAGTGGGTATAGGAAAAATAAGCTAATCCAATTACGATTATCGGCGCGAATGGAATGACCAACGGCTTACTGGACCTAAAACCTGGTGTTACTTTTTCTAAGCAATACCCTTTAATCTGATGTGATAGAGCAACACTAGTCGATGACACATGTAGCATTAGATAAAAAATGCCGACAATGCCTCCAGCGAGTATTATCCCGGTAGACGCTTCCCCAAGGTTACTCAATCCCAACCATGCCCCTATGACGGCGAGTAACTTAACGTCTCCTCCAGCCATTACTTTGAAAAGATACAGCGCGAAACACACCGCAAACGCAACCAACCCACCATATAAATGATCCAAACCAGTTGTGGCTGGGTTGTAAATTACGTTTGCAGTTACTGCAACCAAAAGCATAAGCACCGCTTTATTCGGTATTCTGTGTTTCTGTGCGTCTGAAACTCCAATCGCAATAAGTAATGACCAAATAATTAACTCGCTAACCATTACGAAGAGCTAATACGACCAGCTACTGAAGTGAACTTGTTAGACAAGGTTGTCCAGAAGCCTGAAGTCAAGAATGCAGTAACAATTAGTGCCGCACCTAGGATGTACTCCAAAAGTGTTAGCCCCTCTTCGTCTTCCATGAAGTCCTTGATTAGATTGCGAAAGTTATCCATAAGATTATCCCCTTTATTTAACCAAATCTCGCTTGTCCATGACGCAGGTATCATATACACCCGAATCATGCTTAAACATTAGTCATCAAGAATTAGGGGGGTTAGGACTTTTTTGCCAAAGGTTAGTACTTTCTTGCCTGTCTGCGCTTCAGAGGCGAAATGTATCATAAATAAGACACATCACTGTAAGCTATGTGACACATTTCACACTTGCAGTATGACTATATAAGCCTAAGCTTAATAAACGAAAGGGTGAGGTCTGAAGCTCAAGGAATGAGGCTCGACTGACCTCAATGCATACTAACATTGGTGTAGTACGTACTGAGCAGGATTCATATGGATAAACAGACCAAAGCTTACTGGATAGGAGAGACCCTTTGCTCGCTGCCGGAACAATTTCGTTGTGAGTTTGATGGGTGCTTTGACATTATGGACTGCAGTAAAGATATCTCAGTCCTCAGCGATAAAGAACATAGCTATTTCTTTTACTACATAACCTGTGATCATCAAGAGCACTTGAAAGGTGTTATAACGCTCTGTAAAAACCTCGACAAAAAACTAATCGTCGTATCTCCAAAAGATACGGTTCCCCACTTGCCGCCCAAGCATATTTGTGCGGAATATTATAAGTTGAACGAGCTCACTCTTCCTATCTGGCTTTCACAAATAAAATTGAAATACTTTTTGCATAGTAAAGTAGACGAAGAACAAATCTCGGTAGATAAACTTTTCTCTCGAAGCGGCAAGTCAAACTTTTCAGACGTAGTCCATTACATCGCCAATAACGTTCATAAGGACCTAAGAGAAGAGGAAGCAGCCGCTCTTTGTCATTACTCGCCGAACTACTTTTCCAAAGTTTTCCACCGTAAAGTGGGTATGTGCTTTCGTGATTATGTCACGGCGAAACGCATTTCATTAGCTAAGAAAATGCTAATTGAAAATGAATCGATGAAAATTGCTTACATTGCTTATCAGTGCGGGTATCGAGACGTTTCTTACTTTTCTCGAATTTTTAAGAAAAAAACAGGTCTGTCTCCAGCAAATTATCGACAGCAGTTTTAGGCTTTATTTGTAGCAACTGTCAGGACAACTAACGCTATCTTCCCCACATATTTCATCAAAATGCATTCCCGTGTCGCGATTTAACATGCTAAAGTTAACAATGCGTTAACAATTATAAATACAATGAGAAGACATGGAGTCACTTAAAATGAATCAGCCGAATCTAAATAGCGCTGCTGGTTGCGCTCTCCCACCACCAAATGAAATGATCCTCAAATGGGCTCAAGAGCGTCCAAATGAGGTCTACCTAAAACAAATTATTAACCGACAGTTTGTTGAGTACACATTCTCTGATGTTGCAGATCAAGCCTTAAAACTTGTCAGCGCACTACGCTCGCTTGGTGTAAAGCCTGGCGACAAAGTTGCGTTAGTATCTAAAAACTGTGCAGAATGGTTTATTTGCGATCTTGCTATGATGCTTGGTGACTATGTCAGTGTGCCAATCTTTCCTACCGCCGGTGCAGACACCATCGAATACTGTGTGACTCATAGTGAAAGTAAAGCGATCATTGGCGGAAAACTCGATGATCCCAAAGCAACTCAGCAAGTCATTGATGCTATGCCTGAACTCATTAGCATCGCTCTACCTTATGACACGGCACCAAAGTGTAAGCACGAATACCAAGCGCTCATTGCTGATGCAGTGCCAAGTAAAGAGCGTCCGCAGCATTACGATGACAAGCTAATGTCGTTGGTGTATACCTCAGGCACATCAGGGTTACCGAAAGGCGCGATGCTAACTTACGGCGCATTCAGTTGGTCTGTTCAGCAACTGATCAATCATATTGGTATCCAAGAAAACGACCGATTGTTCTCTTATTTACCGCTCGCTCATATTACAGAGCGTGTTTATATCTTCGGTTCATCGATTATGGGTGGCGTGCCAACAGCATTTCCAGAGTCACTGGACACTTTTATCGAAGATGTGAAGATGCACCGACCAACTCTGTTTATCTCCGTCCCACGATTATGGACGCTATTCCAGCAACGTATTCAAGACAAACTTCCACAGAAGAAGCTCAATATTCTGTTGAAAATCCCATTCGTCAATTCTTTGATCAAGAAAAAGCTAGCAGATGGTCTAGGTTTAGATCAGGCTCGAGTATTAGGCTGTGGCTCTGCACCTGTCTCGCCAGCGCTGTTGGAATGGTACCACTCAGTGGGCCTTGATATCACAGAGGCTTGGGGGATGACGGAATCATTTGCCTACAGCACGCTCAACTACCCATTTAGAGCTGACAAAATCGGTAGTGTCGGTAATGCAGGACCAGGCATTGAGTTAAAAATCGCAGCTGATGATGAAATCATGGTGCGTGGCAAAGGGCTATTTTCTGGCTACTACAAAAATGACATTGCCACCCAAGAGTCTTTTGATTCAGAGGGCTGGCTACACACAGGCGATATCGGCGCTATCGACTCAGATGGTTATCTAACGATTCAAGGCCGTAAAAAAGATAACTTCAAAACCGCCAAAGGTAAATTTGTCTCTCCGGTTCCTATCGAGAAAAAGCTTTTCGAGTACAGTCGCGTAGAGATGATGTGTCTCATCGGTTTAGGGCTACCCGCTCCGATTCTTTTGGTTGTGCCACATGACTTCCCTAACTTTGATCGAGAGCGATACGCACGTACCACACGTAAAGTTATTGCCAGGATGAATCAAGAACTCGCCTCTCATGAGCAAATCAAAGGTGTGTTAATGATTAAAGAACCTTGGAGTATAGAAAATGGCGTACTGACGCCAACGCTTAAAATTAAACGTCATGTGCTCGAACAAAAGTATCATGAGATAGGCCACAATTGGCCAAAAGATGAATTGGTCGTGTGGGAAGAAGACTTGTAATTTTGCTTGCACTCCTCAACACCATTGGGGAGTGCAACTTAACTTTGAGCTTGAATCAAACTCATAAACTACTCTCTCCAGAATGGCTTACTCACTTCACAACTAATCTCCCTTTCACCTAACCCAATATCGTCCCAAAGGTACTTTGGTAACTCTCTCAAGTGACGACGTGTCTTATAGTTCCTTCTCCAAGCCGCCAGTTTAGAATAAATTAACTGTAACCCGCTCTGATGGGCAGTAGGTATAGTACGCTCACAAGTGTGTGTCATGTTTTCCATTTCAAAGATCCCTATACAATGTTGACCACTTAATAATCAGCGACTACGCTGATATCCTCAAACGATAGAATCTGCCATAGAGTTAAGGAAAACTAATGTGAAAGATCGAATGCCTCCCTTACAGGGCTTGTATTACTTTTTCGTTGCAGCAAAGGAAGGAAGCTTTAAAACGGCAGCAAAAGAACTGTTTGTTACGCCAGCGGCCATTAGTCAGCAAATTCGTCATTTAGAAGAGTTCTTAGGCACGGACCTATTTGTTCGTCAGCACAGAAAAATCGTGCTCACACCTGAGGGAGAGCTACTGTTTACTCAGGCAGAAAGAGGGTTTGCTCATTTGCAGCAAGGGGTTAGATTAGTCAATCAAGATCCAAACCCGAACCACCTTTCGATATCAACACTCCCCTCTTTCGCTCATCATTGGTTGGTCCCGAAGATTACGGCTTTTCGCCAGCGTCACCCTGATATCGCCTTGCTATTAGAACCAACCAATGATTTGGTGTCTTTTCAAGATAGCCAGATAGATTTATGTGTTCGTTACGGTTTAGGAAAATATCCCAATTTAGAATCACAATGGCTGATGGACGAAGCTTTTTATCCAGCTTGTCATCCGGTGTATCAGAAAGAGCATGGGATCTATAACATCGAGGATTTAAGCAAAGCTGAGCTAATTGAAGATGTTTGGCCTGATCTTGATTGGAATATGTGGTTAGCAACCTTGGGTCACTGCGCAGCAAAGCCTACTCTAAAATACAGTGGATCACATCTCGTGCTTGAGGCTGCACTATCACTTCAAGGCGTGGCATTAGTAAAACACAGTTTAGCTCATCAATATTTTCGTTCTGGCAAATTGGTCCGAATTGGAGATGTCGCCATCAAGCCCAATTTTGCGTATTACTTGTGCGCGCCAAAAGGCTACTTAAAAAGACCTAAAGCTCAATTGTTTGCGCAATGGTTGAAGGAAGAAATAGAAATATTTGAAAAGTCAGTGGTACCAGACTTTAGGACCATTGACCTAAAAGGCAACAGCACTAGAACGGCATCATAACAATCGTCAAAACAAACGCTAAATAGGAATAAAACAAACACGCTCTGCGTATAAGACTGCTAGATACAAAAAGCCCCGCACTAAGCGGGGCTTTCAAGTTATAGAGTTAACTTAAGAATTACTTCTTAGCGTTACGCTCTTTAACGTCAGCAATTACTTGCTCTGCAACGTTTGTTGGACATGGTGCGTAGTGTGAGAACTCCATAGAGAACTGACCACGACCAGAAGTCATAGTACGTAGAGTACCGATGTAACCAAACATTTCTGATAGAGGTACATCACCCTTGATACGTACGCCAGTAGACGCTGCTTGTTGGTCTTTGATCATACCACGACGACGGTTAAGGTCACCGATTACGTCACCAACGTGATCTTCTGGAGTGAACACGTCAACTTTCATGATTGGCTCAAGAAGTTGCGCGCCAGCTTTAGGCATAGACTGACGGAATGCACCTTTCGCTGCGATTTCGTAAGCGATAGCTGAAGAGTCAACTGCGTGGAAACCACCGTCGAATAGTTCAACTTCAACGTCTAGAGTAGGGAAGCCAGCTAGAACACCGTGCTCCATCATTGACGCAAAGCCTTTCTCAACTGCAGGCCAGAATTCTTTAGGTACGTTACCACCAACAACTGTAGATTTGAACGTGAAGCCAGAGTTTGGCTCACCTGGTTTGATGCGGTAGTCGATCTTACCGAACTGACCAGAACCACCAGACTGTTTCTTGTGCGTGTAGCTATCTTCGATTGCTTGAGTGATAGTTTCACGGTAAGCAACCTGTGGAGCACCAACTTCTAGCTCAACGCCGTAAGTACGCTTAAGGATATCTACCTTGATGTCTAGGTGAAGTTCACCCATACCTTTCAGGATAGTTTCGCCTGAATCTTCATCAGTCTCAACTTGGAATGATGGATCTTCTGCAACCATTTTACCGATCGCGATACCCATCTTCTCAGAACCGCCTTTATCTTTAGGTTTAACTGCGATAGAGATTACTGGATCTGGGAAGATCATTGGCTCAAGAGTACATTCGTGCTTAGGATCACATAGAGTGTGACCAGTTTGAACGTTCTTCATACCAACTACAGCGATGATGTCACCAGCTTGTGCTGAATCGATCTCGTTACGCTCGTCCGCGTGCATCTCAACCATACGGCCGATACGCTCTGTTTTACCAGTTGCAGAGTTAAGGATTGTGTCACCTTTCTTCATCTTACCAGAGTAGATGCGGATAAAGGTTAGAGCACCGAAGCGGTCATCCATAATCTTAAATGCAAGAGCACGTAGTGGCTCGTCTGCAGATACAGTCGCAACTTCACCAGTTGGCTCACCAGTCTCTGAATCAGTTAGAGGCTGTGGATCAACTTCTGTTGGAGATGGTAGGTAATCAATTACCGCGTCAAGAATAAGTTGGATACCTTTGTTCTTGTACGCTGAACCACAGTAAGTTGGGAAGAATGCTAGATCACGAGTACCTTTACGGATACAACGTTTGATGTCTTCTAGAGATGGCTCTTCGCCTTCTTCTAGGTAAGCCATCATTAGATCTTCGTCTTGCTCTAGAGCAGTTTCGATTAGCATTTCACGGTATTCAGCAGCTTTCTCTACCATGTCTGCTGGAATATCTTGAACTTCGTAGTTCTCTGGTTGGCCAGACTCATCCCATACGTAAGCTTGTTGGCTTAGTACGTCTACAACACCTACGAAATCTTCTTCGATACCGATAGGTAGAGTCATAACTAGAGGTGTAGCACCTAGTACGTTCTGTACTTGATCTACAACTTTGTAGAAATCTGCGCCCATACGGTCTAGTTTGTTAACGAAGATCAGACGTGATACGTGTGATTCGTCAGCGTAACGCCAGTTAGTTTCTGACTGAGGCTCAACACCACCAGAACCACAGAATACACCGATACCACCGTCAAGTACTTTTAGAGAACGGTAAACTTCGATAGTGAAGTCAACGTGTCCAGGAGTATCGATGATGTTTAGACGGTGATCGTTCCAGAAACAAGTTGTTGCTGCAGACTGGATTGTGATACCACGCTCAGCTTCCTGCTCCATGAAGTCAGTAGTAGTTGAACCGTCGTGAGTGTCACCGATCTTATGGATCTTACCAGTTAGCTTTAGGATACGCTCTGTAGAGGTAGTTTTACCCGCGTCTACGTGAGCAAAAATACCAATGTTTCTGTATTTTGATAAATCAGTCATTGTCTTACTCTGTTAATAAGGTATAAAGTGCGCGCAGAGTATATCACATTCTGTCAATACTGATACCCTTGCGTGCGGATGGAAGAAAAAAAATTTTAACGTGAAATTTCCGTCCCCAAAGCATAGTCAAACACAGCAATTTATGTACTTTATTCGCATTTTATTGAGGACGGATAGAACAGTTTGTGATTGCACAAATACCATTCTTATGAGCATTACAGCTCGTCAAAAGCCTCTATAGCTTCCGACAATTTCTTAACGCCGTGAATTTGCATGCCAGGGATGCCACCTTTCGGCATGTTGGCTGCTGGCACAATGGCTTTCTTGAAACCATGTTTGAACGCTTCATTCAAACGCTCTTGCCCACTTGGCACTGGACGGATTTCGCCCGCAAGCCCTACCTCACCAAAAATCACCACATCTTTAGGGAGTGGACGGTCACGAAAACTCGATAAAAGCGCCATAACTAAAGCAAGATCAGCGCTCGTCTCCGTCACCTTAACACCGCCAACCACATTAACAAAGACATCTTGGTCTGCCATTTGTAAGCCACCATGCTTATGCAACACAGCGAGCAAAAGTGATAGGCGGTTCTGCTCCAAGCCGACCGCAACACGACGAGGGTTGGCTAACTGCGAGTAATCCACCAGCGCTTGAATCTCTACTAGCAGAGGGCGCGTACCTTCCCAAACCACCATGACGGAAGAGCCTGATGTTTCTTCTTCACCACGAGAAAGGAAGATCGCTGATGGGTTACTCACTTCCTTCAATCCTTGGCCTGTCATTGCAAATACACCAAGCTCATTCACAGCGCCAAAACGGTTTTTATGACTACGCAAAGTGCGGAATCGGCTATCCGTTCCACCATCGAGTAGTACCGAACAGTCGATAATGTGTTCAAGAACTTTGGGGCCCGCAAGGGTACCATCTTTTGTTACGTGACCAACAATAAATACCGCAACATTATTCTGTTTTGCGTATCGTGTCAGAGCCGTCGCAGATTCACGTACCTGAGCAACACTGCCAGGCGACGATTGAACATCAGAAACGTGCATCACCTGAATCGAGTCTATTACCATTATACGAGGCTGCTCTTTTTCGGCGATTTGGCAAATTTTGTCGACGTTCGTTTCCGATAGCATTTTTAAATGATCTTTCGGCAAGCCCAATCGGGAAGCACGCATTGCCACCTGCTGTAATGACTCTTCACCGGTTACGTAAAGCGTTGGCATTTGCGCAGATAAACTACACATGGTTTGCAACAGAAGGGTTGATTTACCTGCGCCAGGGTTACCGCCAATCAAAATTGCGGCACCTGGCACAACACCACCACCCAACACGCGGTCAAGCTCTTTAAACCCACTGGTGAAGCGAGGTACTTCTTGCAGATCAATTTCGGATAGCGTTTGAACCGTAGCTTCTGTTGCGGAACCAGCGTAGCCGCTTAAGCGTTCATTGCGAGCAACGGTTGGCGATGCAGCGATACGTACTTCTGTTATCGTATTCCATGCACCACATGCGTTACACTGCCCCTGCCAACGGGGAAAGTCCGCGCCACAATCATTACAAACATACGCTCGTTTTGCTTTCGCCATGATGCCTCAATTTTTTCTACAAATGTGACTAAGCACAGCCAAGTCAGACCTGAACTGAAATGAACTATTGATATACTTAAGTATTACTTCGCTTAGCCGATACAATTTAAAGTAACGACATACTCTAACAGAAATAATGCAGCAATCTGAAATTCTCTCGCTCGCAGAACGACTCATTCCCGTTTACGGTACGAATGACTTTGACTTTGTCCTTGGCCAACTGACCGAGGAAGAGCCGCCTTCGGCCAAAATTTTGGTTAAAATGGAACTTAACCGCTTAATGGCTCCATGCAAAAAAAGCATTGATTTGCGAGGTCGCGTTCAAGGCGAATGTCGCGAGTATATTTTGGATGGTATTCCACATTGGTTGGATGATGTTGCTTTCAACGCTTACCATAAAAACATCAAAAAGTTTGGCTGCTACACGGAAGGAATGTGGGAAGCATTGGTCAACACGCGAAATAACTTTCGCGTAATGAGCAAGCGCCTTACTCAGCAAAAAACGCAATCGTTAACGGATCCTAAAAGCCCGTTCTTAGCAGAACCCGTTCACCTAGGCTACGATTTAAAGCGCCAAGAAAAACGCTTGAAAGTCCAATCTCAAGTTGAAATTTGCCGTTCTAAAGGACAGCTTCTTCATGGATTAAGCATTGATTTATCTAGCTCTGGCGCAAAGTTCAAAGTCCCGAGCGCATTTAAATATAACCTTGGGGAAATTATTCAGGTCACGTTTACTGAATTTGCCAGCAAATCTAACGTTGCAGGTATAGAGAAACCGCTTGCATACCGCATACTCGCGGTTGATGACTGTTACGAAAATGACTCAGTTCGATACCTCAGAACCATACGCTTAACTGATACCAATGTCGTCACCAGAGTGATAGATGAAGCGCTCAACAGTGCTGCTAAAAGGGCTCGTCACGACAATCAAGACAAGATTATTCGAGCTCGAACTCGCGGTTATGAGCACATCGCACTAAAGCACACTAGCAGCTTGCCTCTATTCTTTGATGGTAGTGACCTAAAATTAGCAATGTTAACGCCAAACAATCAAAAGCTTTGGCAATACTGGCACGATGAGAGAAACCAGCAAATGTTTGGTTCCTTATTCAACGAGCAACGCATCGCGTCACTCATTAAGCCTGGTGTTAAAGGAACAACCAATGTCCTTTATTCATTTACTCACGAGCACGAGAATCGAACCTATTTCTATTCGATGTTTCGCCCAGAAGCAACTCGCGAACAGCGCCAGCTATTTTGGCATTTAGGTGGCAAACGAGAGAGTTGGCGCGCCTTTAGAATTTCAATCTTTGAACTATCAGAGCAAGAACAGGAAGACCTAGCAGCATTCTCTCCAGAGTTGGCAGAAACGTCTCAATCACTGACTCATATTGGTATTTTGCAAGAAATTGCTGACGAAAAGTCAGGGCAGGATTACCTGCTAACTGAAAAGCCGCGCTTACCCGCTAATACATTAAACGCGTTTCGCCATCCGAGAAGAGTTATCGGCAATCCAAAGGGCATTTATTTTGATGCAAAGTCTCGTCGAAAAGAGCCTCGTTATCGTTTTAAAACACCTTTAGAGTTGTACTCAGGACAGACTAAAACAGGCGGCAGTACTGTTGACCTTTCCAAACGAGGACTCGGAATTAGGCTAAGTGAGCCCACAATGTTACGTTCTGGGCAAGAGGTAAGAATCAACTTTCGAGAATTACAACTCTACGATAAAAAATTGCCGTTAATGTCGGTGCCATACCGAGTAATTCGTGTAAGCCCAGACGGTTGTAGCGTGCAGCTAGTTATTGATGAAAGCAGCCAAACCATGAAGGTAATCGCTTTTTTCAACAGCATTATCGAGCACAATCAAGACAAGCTAATCCCGCAAAAAGAGACGCTACCAAGTAATGCTCTACTTGAAAGGCTGCACTGCATGTTGCTCTCGCGTACGCTGAGCACGCCCATTTTTATCAGTAAAAGTACGTCATCTTCAATAAAAACCCCCGTTATCGGGGTGAACTTGCCGCTACCTAAACACATTGAGCTTTTTGCCCGTCTTGGGCATGACCAACTGTTGTCACTTGAACCTATCTTTAAAGGCCGGACAAGCACATTAATCGCAGAGCCAATAAAACGTGTAGAAGGTGCTCAAGCCAGACATCAGGATATCTACATAAGCGCCGTAAAAGTAGGCAATAAAATTACAGGTATTGAGTCAAAGCTTCATCAAGAGTTCAACAGCGTAAAAGAGCGGATTCAATTTATAAAGAAAGCGCGAATGATGGGTGACTTTTACGTGCTTCGCCTTTCTACTGCGCCAATTTTCGATCCGATGACATCATTACTGCAACAAGATTTAAGTGACTTAACCCAATTTGGTGTACATCAAGCAAGCAAGTTAGAAAAAGAGTTGACGGCGCTCGTTGGTTACAGTGAATTTGAAGACATTACTGAAGAGGTTGTAATTAGATTGGAGTTAACCGAGTAAATTCAAAGTCATACCAAATTGAAAAAAAACACCGCCTTTCTGGCGGTGTTTTTGAATGGGTGGTTAAGGTTTAGCTTTCCAGCTGACCTTTTGCTGCTTCACCAATGCGCCAGATAAAATACAGAGCACACCGCCCAACCCTGCAAAGCGAATCGCAGATTGCGCTTGAGCTTCCACTTTTGGTTTTGCGTGATACGCAATCCCTAATCCAGCCACCGACATCATCACAAGATCATTAGCGCCATCACCGACAGCAACCGTGTTGTGCTGCTCAATTTCATATTCATCCGCCAATTCCACTAGAATGTCAGACTTCATCTGCGCCGTTACCACATCGCCAAGTACGTTACCCGTGAGTTTGCCGTCAATAATTTCTAATTGATTGGAACGAGCAAAATCTAGGTCGACTTTATCTTTGATGTAATCAGAGAAGTAAGTAAAACCACCGGAAGCAATCGCTGTTTTCCAGCCCAAGGCTTTCAACGTCGCAATTAGCGCTTCAAAGTCCGGCATGAATGGTAACTGGGAACGAACTTGTTCAAGAATTGATTCATCGGCACCTTTGAGCTTACCAACTCGCTGACGTAAACTTTGCTCAAAATCCAACTCACCTTGCATGGCACGTTCAGTGACTTCAGCGACCTCATCCCCTACTCCTGCCAGTTTCGCGATTTCATCAATACACTCTATCTGGATCGCCGTTGAATCCATATCAAATACAATCAACCCTTGGGTTGATAGATCGGGCACTTCATTAAGCGAGGCGTAATCTAGGTTGAGACTTTGTAAGATCGTTTCATGTTGAGGAGTTAATTCTCCGGCCATCAGGGCTACTTCATATTGGCCAACTTTCCACGTTTCTAGTATCGGGTTGTAAAAGCCGGTGAAGAAATCAATGTCTTCGAAGTGACTTGGCGAAAGGTACTCAGCAAATACGATCCAGTTTGCTTTTGCTTTATCTAATTGGGAGGCAAATCGAGTCTCGGGTAATCGTTTTAAAAGTGTCGTATGTTTTCTGATAGGCAAGCTTTTTGACGCGTCCATGTATATAATCCCTTATGACTTTGCTAAAACGTTACCTCAACAAACTAAAAAGGCAAGTCTTTGTTTTATTTTAAATGGATGAGTAAAGAGCATGAGTGAATCTTTGTTCTCAGTAAGGAATGCCCTAAGAATTCTGGCACTAATCCTACTGTGTGTGATGTTGTTTATCACAATAAAAAACAGTGTTGTGATCAGTAAGGGTAATGAGAAAATTCAAGCACAACAGCTTGAAACACTCACCAAAGTTTTGATTTCACAGGCGTCTCTTTCTGCCAGTGAGATGATTTTAACTAAAGATCAAGAACGATTACTTCAGCTAACAAACCAACTAGCACAAGACCGTTTAGTGTTTGATGCAACAATCTACGATGCACAGGGTGTACGTTTAGCGTCTAGTGAAGAGGCATTATCGGTACGCGAAGTTCTTGGCCTGGATACGCCTTTGGCAACAGCTTCCATTGGTCGCCAGCAGTTGGTTGAACCAGTTTTTGCAGATGGTGCGCTTATCGGTTTTGTTCGCGTGACTTTTGAGACGGGCCGGGTGACGGCTATTTCTGACCACCACTATCGCAAGAGCGATCGTTATATGTACATGATGGTCTTAATGAGCTTTGTCTGTGGCATGTTGTTCATCTTGATTTTACGTCGACAACCGATACGTCGTAAAAAAGCGCCAAACCTGCTGCTAACCAAGTAACTAGGTAGCGCTAACAACTCATATAAAAACAGCCCGCAATGTGCGGGCTGTTTTTTTAGCTCTTGAGAGCGAAAAATAGAATGACTCTTCGTCGCTTACTCTTCGTCACCAAGCAATACTGAATCTAGTGCAATTAGCATCATGTCGTTGAATGTCGTTTGACGCTCGTCAGATGTAGTCTGTTCGCCAGTCTTGATATGATCAGAAACCGTACAGATTGTCAGAGCTTTTGCACCGTATTCTGCCGCAACACCGTAAATACCAGCAGCTTCCATTTCAACACCAACAATGCCGTACTTGTCCATTACATCGAACATTTCTGGATCTGGCGTGTAGAAAAGCTCTGCTGAGAATAGGTTACCAACTTTAACGTCAATACCGCGAGCTTTTGCAGCGTCTTCTGCCGCACGAACCATGTTGTAGTCTGCGATTGCCGCGAAGTCATGACCTTTAAAGCGGATACGGTTCACTTTAGAGTCAGTACATGCACCCATGCCGATCACAACATCACGCACTTTGATGTCTTCATTCACTGCGCCACAGCTGCCAACACGGATGATTTTCTTCACGCCGAAGTCTTTGATTAGTTCAGTTGCGTAAATCGAGCATGATGGGATACCCATACCGTGGCCCATTACCGAGATCTTACGGCCTTTGTATGTGCCTGTGTAACCAAACATATTACGAACGTCACACACTTGAACGACATCTTCAAGGAAAGTCTCTGCGATGTATTTGGCACGTAGTGGATCGCCAGGCATCAGTACGACGTCTGCAAATGCACCCATTTCAGCATTGATATGTGGAGTTGCCATTTTCTTTTCCTTAACCTTTCTCTAGCGCTCCGCGCTTAAGGCGATATAAGCCAGAGTATTATCATTTCCGACAAGCAGCATTTACATACTGCAAACATAAAACTAGGAGCAATCAAGCTCCTAGTTTTCAAAAACCTAACTAATTATAGGAAGTTCTTACCGTAATCCATTGGAGAAGTACCGAAGTAACTTGCCAATGTTTGACCGATATCTGCGAATGTTTCGCGGCGGCCAAGAGAACCAGCTGGTACTTTTTGACCATAAACCAATACTGGGATGTGCTCACGAGTATGGTCAGTGCCTGGCCATGTTGGGTCACAGCCGTGGTCTGCCGTTAGGATAAGCACATCGTCTTCTTCCATAATCTCTAGCACTTCGTTGATACGACCATCGAAGTACTCAAGTGCCGCTGCGTAACCCGCTACGTCACGACGGTGACCGTAAGCTGAGTCGAAGTCTACAAAGTTAGTGAATACGATCGTGTTGTCGCCCGCTTCTTTGATTTGCTCTAGCGTTGCTTCGAACAATGCAGGGATACCTGTCGCTTTCACTTTCTTAGTGATACCGCAGTTTGCGTAGATATCAGCAATCTTACCAATAGAAACCACGTTGCCTTGCTTCTCTTCAACAAGTTTCTGTAGAACCGTTGCTGATGGTGGCTCAACAGAAAGGTCACGACGGTTACCGGTACGCTCAAATTGACCTTTACCAGCACCAACAAATGGACGCGCGATAACACGACCAATGTTGTAATCTTCTAGCTCTTCACGTGCGATTTGGCAAAGCTCTAGTAGACGGTCTAGACCGAAAGTCTCTTCGTGACATGCGATTTGGAATACAGAGTCAGCAGAAGTGTAGAAGATTGGTTTGCCAGTCTTCATGTGCTCTTCACCAAGATCGTCAAGAACTTGAGTACCAGATGCGTGGCAGTTACCCAGGAAACCGTCAAGACCTGCACGCTCAAGAATGCGGTCAGTCAATTCTTTCGGGAAGCTGTTTGCTTTGTCAGTGAAGTAACCCCAGTCAAACAGAACAGGAACACCTGCGATTTCCCAGTGACCAGACGGCGTGTCTTTACCTGAAGAAAGCTCTGCTGCATGACCGTATGCACCAATAATTTCAGCGTCTGCGTCTAGTCCAGGTGCGAAGCGACCTGTCGATTCTTTATGCGCCATTGCCAAACCAAGTTTCGATAGATTTGGAAGGCGAAGTGCACCTTGGCGATTGTCGTTATCTGCTAAGCCTTTTTCACATTGGTCAGCGATGTGACCTAGTGTGTCTGAACCTACATCACCAAATTCTTTAGCATCGGCAGTTGCACCGATACCGAATGAGTCTAGTACTAAAATAAATGCTCTTTTCATTGCTCGTTCCTTAGGCCCACTCGGCTTTTTATTATGGTTGAGTAGGCCTTGTGTAATTACTTGTTCTATTAGATATCTTCTGCACGAATTTGGCGGTAAACCTCTGGAGTTGGTGTGTATTCACCACCTACTTTGATTGCACTGCGCAGTGCTTTTGCCGCTTCTTCCCATTGCTCTTCAGTGCGAGCGTGGATGACCGCAAGAGGTTTATCACTGTCTGCGACCTCACCTAGGCGGATGAACTCGTCGAAACCAACTGCGTAGTCGATTTCATCAGTAGCAACTCGACGACCACCACCCATAGCAACCACAGCCATGCCGATAGCACGTGTATCCATTGCAGAGACAATGCCCGTTTCTGTTGCGTAAACTGGCTTGATGATTTCTGCTTTTTCTAAGTAGTTGTCGTAGTTTTCTACGAAGTCTGCTGGGCCGCCTAAGCCGGCAACCATCTTGCCGAAGCACTCAGCCGCTTTGCCGTTATCCAGCACTTCCATCAGTTTTGCGCGTGCGTCTTCTGTGTTCTCAGCAAGCTTGCCAAGTACTAACATTTCAGCACATGAAGCCATGGTCACTTCAAGTAGACGAGGGTTACGGTATTCACCCGTTAAGAAACGAACCGCTTCACGAACTTCCACTGCGTTACCCGCTGAAGACGCCAATACTTGGTTCATGTCCGTAAGAATTGCCGTAGTCTTAGTGCCAGCACCGTTTGCTACCGCAACGATTGATTTTGCTAGCTCTTCAGACGCTTCGTAAGTTGGCATAAATGCACCTGAACCCACTTTTACGTCCATCACTAGCGATTCCAGACCCGCCGCCAGTTTCTTAGAAAGGATCGACGCCGTAATCAGGGAGATATTGTCTACCGTTGCGGTAATATCACGAGTCGCGTAAACACGCTTATCCGCAGGAGCAAGGTCACCAGTTTGACCGATGATCGCCACACCAGCGTCTTTGGTTACTTGACCAAAAACATCGTTGCTCGGCGTAATGTTGTAACCAGGGATAGATTCAAGTTTATCCAGCGTACCGCCTGTATGACCAAGACCGCGGCCAGAGATCATAGGTACGAAACCGCCACACGCTGCCACCATTGGGCCAAGCATTAAAGAAGTTACGTCACCCACACCACCGGTTGAGTGTTTGTCGACAATTGGACCACCGAAGTTCATGTGGCTCCAGTCGATAACCATGCCCGAATCACGCATTGCACACGTTAAGGCGATGCGCTCATCCATGGTCATTTCATTAAAGAAAATCGTCATAGCAAACGCCGCAATCTGACCTTCAGATACCGTGTTGTTCGCTACGCCTTGAATAAAGAAGTTGATTTCGTCGGCGGTTAGGACTTCGCCGTCACGTTTTTTACGAATGATTTCTTGTGGTAAATACATTAGTGCCTCCCAAGCTCTTTTGAGCCATGGTTGTAGTAGGATAGAAGAGGTTTGGTAGCACCCGTTTAGGTGCTACCGTTCAGACGCATTATTGGAATTAGTACGCTGTTGGATCAGCGACGTCGTCCGATACTTCTAATGTATTTAGTAGGTTGGTTAGCAGGCTAGACGCACCAAAACGGTAGTGACGAGCATCAACCCAGTTGTCACCTAGGATTTCGTCAGCCATTGCTAGGTATGCTGCTGCGTCTTCAGCAGTGCGCACACCACCTGCTGGTTTGAAACCAACAGTTTCTGCAACACCCATGTCGCGAATAACTTCAAGCATCATGCGAGCGTATTCTGGTGTTGCGTTTACTGGCACTTTACCAGTTGAAGTTTTAATGAAGTCAGCACCTGCTTCAATACAGATTTGAGATGCTTTCTTGATTAGTGCTTCTTCTTTTAGTTCACCTGTTTCGATGATCACTTTAAGAAGAATGTCACCACAAGCTTCTTTACATTGCTTAACTAGTTCGAAGCCTACTTTCTCATCACCCGCCATTAGCGCGCGGTAAGGAAAAACTACGTCAACTTCGTCTGCACCGTAAGCAACCGCCGCTTTTGTTTCAGCAACTGCGATTTCAATGTCGTCGTTACCATGTGGGAAGTTCGTTACTGTTGCAATACGAACCTCTGGCGTACCTTGCTCACGAAGTGTCTTCTTAGCAATAGGAATAAAGCGAGGGTAAATACAAATTGCAGCTGTGTTGCCTACTGCTGTTTTCGCGTCATGACATAGTGAGATCACTTTTGCATCAGTGTCATCATCATTCAACGTAGTTAGGTCCATAAGTTTAAGTGCACGTAGCGCTGCTGCTTTTAAATCGCTCATTTCTATCTCCGATCAATATTCAAAAAATTCACTACTCAGCCTTACATCACGTCTTTAACTATAATCAACAAGTCGAGACAATGTGAGTAAATGGCTAAACAGTCTATTAATGAACGGACTTGGTTCCCTGAAGACTCGGCATATACAGCGAAAATTTATCATATGCCAATTGCTATCCTTGTCACCGCACAGTACCAGTTTGGCCTATGGCACAACAATCTATGATTGCGGTGTCTTTAATATCACATCACAAAGCAAAACGCCTATTAGATCTGATATTGCAGGGCAATTCATTTGCCCATCGATTATGTAATATTCATTACGTGATTAAGAATCAAGCTTAACCACTATCCTGTGATTAATACATTATAGAGTTTCACCGCAAAACTGTAGCACCAAATAGAGCGCAAACGGTTTGTATCTCAAAATTTCCTAGCCCCTATTCCATTGACTGCGTAATACCTCGACTAAGGCAAACACCCGATGAAATTTTGGAGCCCGAAAAACGAAAAATGCCCCGCAGCAATCTCTTGCTACAGGGCATGATGTAAAACGGCGTCTATATATTAAGAACCGATTCTAATTATAGTGCTGCAAGGCTTAAGCAGAAGCCTGCAATTGTCGCTGCCATAAGGTTAGACAACGTACCTGCAAGAACTGCTTTAACACCCATGCGAGCGATGTCACTACGACGGTTTGGTGCAAGGCTACCTAAACCACCAAGTAGAATCGCGATAGAAGAAAGGTTCGCGAAACCACATAGTGCGAATGAGATGATAGCTGTTGTCTTCTCAGACATTACTTCACCAGTTGCCGCGATTACTTGAGCGTTTTCACCTAGGTATGGTGTGAAGTTCAAGTAAGCAACGAATTCGTTCACTACGATTTTCTGACCGATGAATGAACCAGCTGTTACAGCTTCTGCCCATGGAACACCGATTAGGAATGCTAGTGGAGAGAACGCGTAACCTAGGATTAGCTCTAGTGTTAGTTCTGGCATGCCGAACCAACCACCGATGCCACCTAGCATACCGTTGATTAGCGCGATTAGACCAACGAATGCGATTAGCATTGCACCTACGTTAAGCGCAAGTTGTAGACCAGAAGCCGCACCGCCCGCAGCTGCGTCGATTACGTTAACTGGTTTGTCGTCACCGCCGTCCATCGCTTCTTCGATACTTTCGTGAGGCTGGTCAGTCTCAGGGTGAAGGATTTTAGCGAACAGTAGACCACCTGGTGCTGCCATGAATGATGCCGCAACTAGGTACTCTAGTGGAACACCCATAGATGCGTAACCAGCTAGTACACCACCAGCAACAGAAGCTAGACCACCACACATTACCGCGAATAGCTCTGATTGAGTCATTTTTGGAACGAATGGACGAACAACTAGAGGTGCCTCAGTTTGACCTACGAAAATGTTAGCTGCTGCTGACATTGATTCCGCACGCGAAGTGCCTAGCGCTTTTTGTAGTGCGCCACCAAGAATCTTGATAACCCATTGCATAACGCCAATGTAGTAAAGAACTGAAATCAGTGCAGAGAAGAAGATCAGTGTAGGAAGAACACGGAATGCGAAGATGAAACCGCCGCCGCCGAATACTTCGAACATCTTGTCAGAAACAAGACCACCGAACAGGAATGATGAACCATCGTTACCGTAGTTGATAACGTTAGAAACACCTGAAGAGAAACCGTTTAGTAGATCACGGCCCCAAGGTACATACAGAACAAATGCACCTAATGCGAATTGGATAGCGAATGCGCCACCCACAGTTCTAAAGTTGATAGCTTTTCGGTTGTTAGAAAATGCCACTGCAATCGCAAGAAGCACTACCATACCGATTAGGCTCATAAACAGGCTCATAGTTTATGACTTCCTTATAAGTTATTTATTGGCGTGTTACAAAATGGAGCTATAAAGCGGGGACAATTATACTCATGCAGAATCAATTAAAGTAATGCCAGCCTCACACTTTCCTATAAGATTCATGATTGATTCAACCAGCTTTGTGAGTTAATTCACAATAAGCAGGAAAACGTTTTCGATTTCAAACCACATCTTTAGATTTTATTCACATATCGAGAAAGCAAAATTGCTATTTTTCCACAGTTGAGAGGCAATCGATTGCTTTCGGCCGTTATGCAACTCTACGAGCTCATTAAAGACGTGAATGAGTTTGGCTGGGTGATTTGACTCCCCTTGATATCCAAGTATAGGCATATCTGGTGCGTCTGTTTCGATTACTAGGTTTTCGAGTGGTAATTTTTGAATTGCGTCGCGTGTTTTCTTGGCTCTTGGGTAGGTAATCGTTCCTCCTACACCGATAAAAAAACCTAATTTGACCCACTCCATGGCTTGCTGATAACTCCCAGAAAAAGCGTGTAGCACACCACCTCTAGGGAGATTCGCCGCTTTCACCATTTGAATGAGGCGATTGTGCGCTTTTCGGCTATGTAAAATAACTGGGAGTTCGAAGCGTCTAGCCAGCTCAAATTGAACTTCAAGTATCTTTTCTTGCAACTGTGGATCAACATCAATGGCAAAATCTAAACCACACTCTCCTATTGCCACGCACTGCTGCCCTTTTTGATTTAGATAGCCTTCTAGCTCTGTAAGGTGCTGCTCAACGTTATCTTCAAGAAAATACGGATGAAAGCCGAGCGCATAATACAAATTGGCATGTTGCTCTGCCAAAGTTTGAATACGAGCCCAGTTTTGCGGACCGACGGAAGGAATCAAAATTCTTGCGACGCCTTGCGTTTGAGCAAGCTCAAGTTGATGTGCAAAGTCATCTTGAAACACATCAAAATCAAAGTGGCAGTGCGTATCAAAGAGCTTCATCTTGACGCTTTTTATCTGTATCTGCGGGCAGAAAATCAGAGGATGGTTGGGCTTCACTCTTCTCTTCAGTTTGATGGGCTGGGTCTTTTCGATATGGGACACAACTGCGTTTCTGATCGGGAGTTAACCCCATCTCTTTACACCAGTTGTCGTAACGCTTTAGCCCACGTTTAAACCAATTCATATCTTATCCTTATATAAAAACGCCCTTGGCTAAGTTTATAGCCAAGGGCGTTTTAAAATCTAGTTTGCGTTAAGGCTTACCCTAACCGCGCAAATTAGTGCTCACGCGTCGCACGGAAATCAACGTCAGGGAAACGCTCTTTCGCCAAGTTTAAGTTAACCATTGTTGGAGCGATATACGTTAGGTTATCACCACCATCCAATGCTAAGTTCGCTTGATTCTTGCGTTGGAACTCATCCAGTTTCTTCGCATCACCACACTCAACCCAACGAGCAGTTGCAACGTTAATGCCTTCATAAATCGCTTCAACGTTATACTCAGATTTCAAACGAGCCACAACAACATCGAACTGAAGTACACCAACGGCACCAACGATCAGATCGTTGTTCTGTAGAGGACGGAATACCTGTACCGCACCTTCTTCTGATAGCTGAACCAAACCTTTGAGAAGCTGCTTCTGCTTTAATGGATCTTTCAGGCGAATACGACGGAATAGTTCCGGAGCGAAGTTCGGAATACCAGAGAACTTCAGTGATTCACCTTGAGTAAAGGTATCACCAATCTGAATAGTGCCGTGGTTGTGTAGACCAATGATGTCACCGGCGTAAGCGTGTTCTGCACGTGCACGGTCACCAGCCATAAAGGTTACTGCATCAGAGATACTCACTTGCTTGCCAAGACGAACGTGGTTCATCTTCATACCTTGCGTGTAAGTGCCCGATACAATACGCATGAATGCGATACGGTCGCGGTGTTTTGGGTCCATGTTCGCTTGGATCTTAAATACGAAACCAGAGAACTTCTCTTCAGTCGCTTCAACTTCACGTTCAACCGCTTGACGAGTTTTCGGCGCTGGAGCCCATTCAGTTAGACCGTCTAGCATATGATCCACACCAAAGTTACCTAATGCAGTACCGAAGTAAACTGGCGTAAGATCACCGGTTAAGAACATTTCCAAATCAAACTCAGGGCAAGCACCCATGACAAGCTCAAGCTCTTCTCGAACACTTTCCGCAAGGCCTGCACCAACTTTTTCATCAAGCTCTGGGTTGTCGAGACCTTTGATGATTCGAACTTCTTGAATCTCATGACCGTGACCTGATTCGTATAAAATCGTTTCATCACGGTGAATGTGGTACACACCTTTAAATTCTTTACCACAGCCGATTGGCCATGTAATTGGCGCACACATCATGCCCAACTCGTTTTCTACCTCGTCCAATACTTCCATTGGATCACGAACGTCACGGTCAAGTTTGTTCATGAAGGTTACGATTGGCGTGTCACGCAGACGCGTTACTTCCATCAGCTTACGTGTACGATCCTCGACACCTTTCGCCGCATCGATAACCATCAAACACGAGTCTACTGCCGTTAACGTACGGTATGTATCTTCCGAGAAGTCTTCGTGTCCAGGCGTATCAAGTAGGTTTACCAGACAGTCATTGTAAGGGAACTGCATTACAGAAGTGGTTACCGAGATACCACGTTCTTTTTCCATTTCCATCCAGTCTGATTTTGCATGCTGTGCGTTACCACGACCTTTAACCGTACCTGCTTTTTGGATCGCGTTTCCGAATAAAAGGACTTTTTCAGTAATGGTGGTTTTACCCGCATCCGGGTGAGAAATAATAGCGAACGTTCTGCGCTTAGACACTTCGCCTAAAAAAAGGGGATTTGACATTAGTTAATCTTCTAAATTACTTTCATGCTCACAAAATAGGCAAGCATATCTACTATTCGATATTGTGCGGTATTCTCGCTTATTATCGCTGTGCTAGCAAACTGGAAAGACATGAACTGAATTTACTCGGCTCACCAGCCTTTACCTGCAACTAACAAGGGAAAGCCAGCTCCGCACAAAGAGATGTAAAAATTCAAAAAATTATTATTACATATTCAAAAGCCTCGAATCCGGATACGCATTTAAAGCATAAGTGTTGATGAGGTAATTAGTAACGGCCTAAAACTAACTCAAAAATAAGTAACTCATGATAATGGCGTCTTCCTTACCATTTCCCGATTTAGCTGGGTAATAGTTGTAACGACGGTCCACTTCATTAAAACCTGCTTGCTCATAAATATGGATAGCTGGGTGATTACTTTCACGCACTTCTAACCAAGCACTCTCTGCTTTGGCTTGTTCACAGTGTTCAATAAACGCGTCCAGCAATTTTTGCCCTAGCCCTCTGCCCTGTTGAGAAGGCGCTACTGCAATATTTAATAGTGTCACTTCTCCAACAATATTCTGTCCATAGAAGTAACCAACCACTTGAGAGCCTTCCAGCATCACATGATGGCAAGCACCGCGACTGGATAAGTCACGAACCAAAGATTCGGCCCAAGGGTGAGAATGTGCTTGCTGCTCGATTTGCCAAACTTGGTCGAGGTGATCTGCACACATCGGCGTAATTTCAATTGTCACGCATTAGCTCCGTTAAGAGTACGAACAGATTTGTTGCCACAATGCGCGGCGCTGTTCGTTATTACCATCAATATCTTGTAATAGTGGCGAGGTCAGGTGCTTTGCCTTGATGCTTTTATCAGCCTCACAGCCTGCAAACCACACCCACTCTAGCTGATGTTCACCCAGCATGGATAAGCGCTCAGGCTCTAGGTGTAGCGCATCATCAAGCGTGAGCTTAATGCTTTTTAATACGCGCTCAAACATCAATGCCGTCTCGTTTTCTGGACATATTGGCGATACCAATAGGAGTTTACATGAACTTTGCAAATCCAATAATGGCGATTGATAGCCTTCCAGTCTTTCAGGGTGTACCAGCTCCCATGTGCTGATCCCCATTTCACGTAAATACTGTTTCTCGTTAATTGACATTTTCCGTCACCTATTTGAACGAGGGCAATCCTATCAAATTATCGCGATTATACCTAAAGGACTTCAAGGAACACCTGAACACAATGAGATGATTTGGATATTCCTTAACATAGCGTTTTGCCAACGGCCACACATTGGGTATGACATATGAGGTACATTATGAAATTCTTAAATACGCTACTGCTTTGCACACTGGTAGCCGCCACCAGCATGAGTGTTTTTGCTAATAACAGCGATGAGTGGGAGCTGATTGCAACGAAAACCGTTAACTTTCATACAGAAACAGATACCGTGACACCAAATAGTCTATTCCGAAACCGAAGCTTCAGTAAAATAAAACTAAAATGTGTGCAAGGAACGGTAGACATTAATGGTTTAAAAGTCGTCATGACAGATGGTAGTGAGAAAAAGCTTTCCTCTATGGGCGTACTAACAAGCGGATTGTCGACTCGTGCCTGGAGCCTTCCAGGTACAAAAGAAGCCAAGCTAAAACAGATTGAAATGACTTACAGTAGCTGGGGAAGCACAAAACTCAGCCTGCTAGGGGTAAGTAAAAAAGCGAAAATAGAGGTCTGGGGCAAAAAGAAAAGTAACCCGTCATCCTAACCTCCCTATCTCAGTTTTCAGTGAATAAGAAAGAAGCCCACTTAGTCGTGGGCTTCTTTCATTTACAGTTCAGAGAACTCTGGCGCATAGTCTATGCGTCCGGAGCGTCCAGCACATTGACCTTCGACCAACTCTGCGACTCGAAATGCACCTTTAGGGACATCCCAAGCACATTCAAAGCCCATCTCGTCGCATGATTGAAAACCCTGGCGCGCGTAATAATCAGGATCGCCCAACACCACACACACTGGGTAGCCAAAATCACGCAGTGAATCGAAACCTTCTTTGATCAACTCTGCAGCGATGCCTTGGCGACGGTAATCTTCATGAACAGCTAATGGCGCTAGCCCTTGCCATGACAAATCTTCACCATTTAAGGTCACAGGGCTAAATAAAGCATGGCCTATCACCTCTCCCTCATCTGTACACGCGACTAAGGAAAGCGTGAATTTGCTGTTTTCGCGCAAACGCATCACAAGCTCAGCTTCAGCTTCCGTCGGGAAGGCGTGTTTCAATAAGCGGTCAATGGTAAGAATGTCCGCTGGGGCTTCAGTTCGAATAAGCATTCGCTACTCCGGTTGGTTGTGCAGGCGCTTGAACTCCTTTCTGAACAAAATCAGCCAATTGATTCAAAGCGACTTGCATTGCTTTCGGTAACTGCTCTAAGTCGACACTGTCCATTAAGTTTTTCACTTCTAAGCCAAGCTCAGTATCACCTTCAATTGAAAGGCGACGTTGGAAGAACAGTGTGTCAGGGTCTTCTTTACGACCAGCAATCAGTACTAGGTCGTTTAGATTACCACTAAAACTCACATCTTCCTGAACTGGTTTTTCAGCTACCACCAATTTTTCGTCTTGATAGCTGATGTACCATGCTAAGTTCAAGTCTTTAATCGCAACTTTTAACCACTTGTCTTCAAGGAACTCAAAGTCACCATCTTCCAAGGCTTCTTTAAACACCATTTTTAGCCCTTCCAGCAACGCTTTTTGCTGAATTGGCTGTGGTAATAACTGGACTGGAGAACGCAAAATATTAGCTGCGTTCTTTACTAGTTGACTGCGAATCTTGTTTAACACGTTCATTATCCGTTACTTTGTCATTAGGTTGCTTATATTAAGCAATCGTGGCGATGAGATTACTGTTATGTATCAATAAAGTGCTTATTTTAGATTGGTGGTTTATTGCTCACTGACGCTTCTTTTTTTGAACTTACGTGTATTATTGATGCGAACAGGTGGATAAACACTTTTACAACCGTATTTTCAAAGTTATAGTTATCTGAGCGTATCCATGTGATTGTCGACTGCACAGCTAAAACCGCGAGCCCTTTAATGGCAAGTAACACTTTAGCTTGGTGGTAGACCGCCGCAGGCTTATCAGGGTGTCGCTTTTTATACACGGACGAATAATCTGGCTCATTGGAGATCGGTAATACCCTAATGCCTTCCCAGCAATTAAAACATTGGTTTGCCACGCTAACCTCAAATAGCCCTTTCTTCTTTGCCATTCTTGATAAAAAACACAATTATCGAATGGTAAGTGACCGTTACTGCGATATCGCAGGTTTAAGTCATGAGGAAATCGTCGGCTTAAACGATTGCCAAGTGCTGGGTGAACAGTTTTATAAGAAGCTTGCACCATACTATCAGCGCGCGTTCAAAGGGGCACATGTCGAAGCCGAAATCACGCTCGATGAAACCGACCTTGAAACCAGTCTTCACTTTAGTCTTTCGCCAGTTTTTGAAGGTAACGACATTCGCTTTGTTGTTTTTCACGCTGTCGATACTTCAGAAAAGCAGATACTCGTTCGCTCCTTAGAAGAGTCCGAAAGTAAGTTTGCGAAGTTAACACAACTGCTACCAGACGGCTTACTGCTTATCGAAGATGATATTGTCATCTCTGCGAACCCCGCATCAGCGCGCCTTCTCGGACTTAACTCTCCTCATGAATTGTTGGGCGAAGAGCTAAGTCGTTTATTCATCGATGAAAACAGTAAAAAGGTATTTAGTCATCGATTGAGTACATTAATTTCTGACAAACCTTTTGTCTGCTTAACCAGCGCAAGATGCGGCTTTGAACGGAAAGTTCAGCTACACGCGGATTCCACGGCGATATTAGGTAGCGAATCTCAAATTATCCTAATCCAAGATGCTGATGATGCGCCCAAAAACCTGTCTTCTGCATCGAATGAAGACATACACATTGACTCGCTCACCAAACTCTACAACCGCTTTGGCTTCACCAAACGTTTGGAACAGCTGATCAAAAAGCAAACACCGCTTCTGGTGTTCTATTTGGATATCGATAACTTCAAAAACATTAATGACTCACTTGGTCACCATATTGGCGATAAAGTGATTCAAGAGGTATCGGCCCGTCTTAAACGGTTACTGCCAAACCAAGCGATTATTGGTCATTTGGGTGGCGATGAGTTTGGTGTCATTCTGCCGGAGCCAGAAAATACCCGCATGGCTGAAATTTTGTCCGATCGCATTATCTCGTTGATCAACCAGCCTTTCGATTTACACCACTTCAGCAAACGCCTTGCCTGTTCAATTGGTAGCGTTCGATACCCTGAAGACGGACAAGATGCGCGAATCCTACTCCAAAATGCCGATACTGCGATGTATGAAGCCAAAGATCGTGGTAGAAATCGTCTGATCAAATTTAACGATCAAATGAACAAAGAAGCGCGTATGCGTTTGTGGCTTGAAATCGAACTGCAAAAAGCATTGCAGCAGAACGGTTTGGAAGTGTGGTATCAACCTAAGGTTAACGCGCGAGACTTCAGTATCAACGGCGCAGAAGCGCTCGTTCGTTGGAAGCATCCAGTCGAAGGGTACATTAGTCCTGGCTCATTCATTCCTGTCGCCGAGCGCGCTGGGTTAATCGAACACCTTGGACGTGTCGTGATGCGTGATGTTTTCAATACGGTAAAACGTTGGAAGCAACAAAGCATACTGCCAGGCCGTGTCGCCATCAACCTCTCTCCCGAGCAATTTGGCAACCCACAGCTGATCGACTTTATGGAAAAGCTGCTTCGCACTACCGAGCTTGATCCAAGCTGCATTACCTTCGAGCTAACCGAAAGTGCCGTGATGAGTGATAGCGAACATACACTGCAAATGTTGAATGCGATTAAAAAGCTTGGCTTCGCTCTCTCTATCGATGACTTTGGTACCGGCTACTCTTCTCTTTCCTACTTAGCGCGTTTCCCTATTGACGAGCTAAAAATCGACCGCGCTTTTATTAATGATATCGACACACTACCGAAACAAGTCACTGTGATTGAAAACATCATTAACCTAGGTAAGTCGCTCGACTTAACTGTCGTTGCCGAGGGGGTGGAAACCCACCAGCAAGCGACCCTGCTCTCTAACCTTCAATGTAATGCGATTCAAGGATTCCATTTTTATCGCCCGCAGCCAAAACATGAAATTGAAGAGCTGTTTGTACAGAATCGTCGTCACAAGAACTAACCCCGACCCGATACCCTTACTCGCAAGGGGTAAATATCGACTTTATTGAGCTAAACCTAACTTAGGTCAATTTCGCTATTCATAATTCTTCATAAAATGCGGACACCTTTTTATTCTCAATGATTGTGAGCATATGGAACTCTTGTGTCCCGCGGGTAACCTGCCTGCGTTAAAAACTGCGATTGATTGCGGTGCCGATGCCGTCTACATTGGTTTCAAAGATGATACCAACGCCCGTCACTTTGCTGGCCTCAACTTTAACGGCAAGAAATTAGAAAAAGCGGTGCAATACGTTCATGACCGCAATAAAAAAATTCATGTCGCGTTGAATACCTTCGCTCATCCCAATGGCTTCGAGCGCTGGACGAACGCAGTAGACAATGCAGCGGCACTGGGTGTAGACGCGCTGATTGTTGCAGACATTGCAGTGCTGGAGTACGCGGCTCGCAAATATCCCCATCTGGAACTACACCTTTCAGTGCAAGCATCAGCGACCAACGTCGCAGCCATTGATTTTTACAAACAAAACTTCAACGTAAAACGGGTAGTGCTACCCCGCGTTTTATCGATTCATCAGGTCAAACAGCTCTCACGCAACATCACTAGCGATGTCGAGTTAGAAGTCTTTGCTTTTGGTAGCCTTTGCATCATGTCTGAAGGTCGCTGCTACCTATCGTCATACATGACAGGCGAGTCTCCAAACACTGTGGGAGCATGCTCTCCAGCTAAGTACGTTCGCTGGCAAGAAACAGAAAATGGTCTGGAATCCCGCCTTAACGACATTTTGATCGATCGCTACAGCGCCGGTGAAAATGCGGGCTACCCTACCTTGTGTAAAGGTCGTTTCGAAGCAGAAATCGAAGGCGAGAAAAAACGCTACCACGCACTGGAAGAACCAACCAGTTTGAACACCCTCTCTATGCTGCCAGAACTATTTGCTGCAAATGTGGCGTCTGTAAAAATTGAAGGTCGCCAACGTAGCCCTGCTTACGTAGAACAAGTCACTCGAACATGGCGAGCCGCGATTGACCGTTACCAAGCAAACCCAGAAGCTTACCAAGTCGAAGCGGCTTGGGATGCCGCATTGGCAAACGTGTCTGAAGGTACGCAGACCACACTTGGTGCTTATCACCGCAAATGGCAGTAGAGGTTAAGATGGATAATTCAATGAAATACGCGCTTGGCCCGCTGTTGTACTTCTGGCCAAAACAAGACATCGAAGCGTTTTATGAACAAGCGAAATCAAGCTCCGCGGACATCATCTATCTTGGGGAAACCGTATGTTCAAAACGTCGAGAAATGAAGCCTTCGCATTGGCTTGAAATCGCAAAAGAGCTGTCTGCATCTGGCAAGCAAGTGGTGCTATCAACAATGGCACTACTAGAAGCTCCGAGTGAAGTAAACATAATGAGGAAGTACATCGACAACGGTGACTTCGCGATTGAAGCAAATGACGTATCTGCTGTTCAATTGGCATCAGAGCATAAAGTGCCTTTCGTCGTTGGCCCTGCAATCAATACTTATAACGCACACACGCTCAACTTATTTTTGAAGCAAGGTATGATGCGTTGGTGCATGCCTGTCGAACTCTCTCGCGAATGGTTAAACGATACTTTAGTTCAGTGTGACGAGCTTGGTATTCGTAACAAGTTTGAAGTTGAGGTATTTAGCCACGGTTATTTGCCTTTAGCGTATTCCGCTCGCTGTTTCACAGCCCGAGCTGAAAACCGAGCGAAAGACGATTGCGAAACCTGCTGTATCAAATACCCTACGGGTATCCAGGTCAGCAGCCAAGAAGGGCAAGAAGTCTTTAACCTTAACGGCATTCAAACACAGTCAGGGTATTGCTACAACCTCATCAATGACTTACCAAGTATGAAAGGGCTGGTTGATGTGGTCCGGTTAAGCCCTCTTGGTATCGACACTTTTTCAGAGTTAGAGCGTTTTCGCTCAAACGAATACGGCGATAATCCTGAAAAGCTCGAAAGCCGCCAATGCAATGGCTATTGGCATCAACTAGCGGGCTTAGAAGTAAAAACCATTTAATCCTTAAAGATAAAAGCGAGGCCTAGCCTCGCTTTTATCTGTTAGCTTTTGTTAGCAGGCTTGCACCCTTGGTTCGACAGAACTCTCATTAAGCAGCTTTTTCACATCTCGCCACAACATACTGATCACGACCAAACTCAATGCAATGTTAGACAATGGGAAAGCTAACCAAATGCCTGTCACGCCGAAAAGTTTCGGCATAATGAATAAGAATGGCAACTGGACCAGCATGTTGCCTAGTGTTACAAACATGGCTTTGCTGCCTTTGTTTACTGATTGATAGTACGCGGCCGCCACAACTAAAAAACCATCTAAGAACAACGCAAACATGTGTAAACGAATCCCGATCACCGTGCTATCAATCAACTGTTGGTCTGCATTATTAAACACCGAAACCAGTTCGTACGGGAAAAGGTTCATCAAAACAACGAACGCCACCCCGCCAAGCACAGATGTCCCCATCGCGACCTTTAATAACTTTCTAATGTTATCCTGATTACGTGCACCGTGGTTGAAGCTCACTAAAGGCTGCATACCATTCGCAATTCCTTCGGCTATCAGATAGTAAACCGTCACGATGTACCCCAAAATCGCGTACGCTCCGATCAACATTGCACTTCCGTATTGAGCAAATAACGCGTTGTGCAGTGCCACCATCACAGAGCCGTAGGCGTACATAAAGAAACTTGATGTACCTATCATGATAATCTTTGGTGCAGCATCAACCTGAACTTTGAAGTCGCGGATACGAAGGCGTAATGTTGCTTTTGAAGTAAAGAAGTAACCAATACCGAGCACAGTGACCACTAATTGTGCAAGTGCAGTGGCAATAGCGGCTCCGGTTAACTCCCACTCCAACCAAGCAATAAATACGTAGTCTAATACAATGTTAATAACGGCACCGATGACCATCAAAATCGTTGCTAAGTTCGGGCTGTCGTCATTGCGTAATAAAAACGGAACTGCGATAGAACCCAACGTGAATACGCACGCGACAATCAGAATATGCAAATATTGCAGCGCAAGTTCAAACACTCGCCCTTCCGCACCTTGCCAGCGAATAAATTCATCCGAGAACAAGAACAATATTGTAGCAACGATCGGCATCAATGCCGCTAACAACGTCAATCCGGTCGTTAGGATTCGCTTAGCGCCTTCATGATCGTTCTCTCCTTGCTTGATCGAAGTCAGCGCGCCAGTCCCCACCCCAATCATCATTCCTATACCGAGGATCGAACCGATAATAGGCCACGCAACATTGATCCCAGCTAATCCGTCAGCGCCAACATAACGGCCAATAAAAATGCCATCAACTATTTGATACAAACCGTTCACGAGCATTGCTGCGACGGTTGGAATCGTATATTTCCAAAACTGTCTATAAATTGAGTTTTGCATGACTGTCACCAGTAGTTAGCAAAGCTAACCATTTAATTAGCAAGGCTAACTAAATGGTTAAATTAAATAAAAAAAGATGAAACAACAAAAACTAAACCATACAGCTGAGGCCTTTGCTTTAGTTTAAAATGACTTATTACTCAATGCTTTATTCAATAAAGCTTGTAACTGTTCAGCTTCTTGCTGATTTAATTGTTGCATCATTTGGTCAGAGATATCTTTGTACACTACCTGCTCCAAAGACATTTTTTCTGCGACTTCTTCCGTAAGCAACACACGCTTAGCACGAGCATCCTCATTACATGCGATGCGTTTCACCAAACCCTTTTTTTCCAAACGCACAACCATTGTCGATGCGGAAGGCTTAGTCACTTGCAGCTCTTCTGCAAGATCGGTTATTCGCACACCCTCAGGGTAAACCTGAATCACACGTAAATAATCGAACTCATTAAAGCTTAGATGTGATAATGGATCTTCTTTGGCATAGACACGCCAAGCTTTGGCGCAAAAACGCTCTAAATCAATCAAGCTTTCTTCTAATGCCATAAAAGCCACCACCACTTAGTTAGCAAGACTAACTATTTTAAATGAGTCACTCATCAAGTTCAATCATAAAAAAAGCCGCTCTCATCGAGCGGCTCTAAATCATTCAATTTCCAGCTTCTTGGCAGCCTTTAACTTGGCCAATCTATCTTGCTGTAATTGATCGTAAATTTGCGCCAACTCCAAGAAAGAATAGCGATGCTCAACATAATCGTAAACGTTGAACGAAATCGCGAGCTTATAAAGTGAGATGGCACTTGCGATATCACCTTCAAGCTGATTACGCTTTCCAAGGTAGAAATACGTTTCCGTCAATCGTTCAGCTAGGCGATAGTTCTCTCTCGTTCCATCCATAATTGCTTTAAGCGCGTCTTCGTCCGAGACGTCTCGTAGCATGATGGCAACAAGAACCCATCCCCACTCTTCACTACGATCTCGTAAATAACGCTGTTGAAGATTGGCTTTTGCTTGCTCTGGATTTTGCTCAGCTTCGATGATGTACAGCCATAATGAACGAAAAGGATCCGTTGGCATTTCTTGATAATGCTTGGTCATATCTTCTAAAGCGAGATCGATTCGGCCACCATAATACAGTGCAATCGCACGGTTGCGCTCAGCATAGGTATTATCAGGAGCCAACTCTATGGTCGAGTCAAACGCTTCATATGCCGCATCAAACTCTCCTACTTGGGTAAAGTATACTCCCAAAAGATTGAAGATGTCCGGCTGAGCAGGATTCAACTGCAAAGACTGGTTAAAGTCCAAACGGGCAAGATCACGCAAACCAACGCTGTCGTAGTAGCTACCGCGCTCATAATGCATTTTAGCGCGCACTTCATCACTAAGGTCGGGACGTTGTAGCAACTGCGAGAGACGCGCGATTTGTACTTCTTGTTGAACACTAGGCTGAAGTGGCACCGCCATCGGTGGATATAACCACTTTTGTGCTGATTGTTGAGAAGTATTTGCACAACCGGTCAGCGCGATAGCAACACATAAAATTGCGGTTTGAAACCATTTCACTAATTGATACTCCTGTTTGGACCGCTCAAGATTTGTTTCTCTTAATGCAATATAGGCGATAACCTCGTTTGAGGTTAATACATCGAAACAAACCAAAAAAGGGGAGCGAAAATGCTCCCCTTTTATAACATGCTTTCAGGCCCTTAATCTAATAAAAGGCTGAAAGTCTCATTTTGTCTTACTCGTCTTTAGCAGCCGGTGCTTCAGCAGCAGCTTCTTCAGCTGGCTTTTCTACCGCTTCTTTCATGCTTAGACGTACACGGCCTTGGCGGTCGATTTCAAGAACTTTAACTTGAACTTCTTGACCTTCAGCTAGGTAGTCAGACACTTTCTCTACGCGTTTTTCTGCGATTTGAGAAATGTGTACAAGACCATCTTTGCCTGGAAGAACCGTTACGAATGCACCGAAGTCAGCTAGACGTGCAACTTTACCTGTGTAGATACGGCCCACTTCCACTTCAGCAGTGATCTCTTCGATACGGCGGATAGCTTCTTTCGCAGCAGTGCCTTCAGTTGCCGCAATCTTGATAGTACCGTCGTCTTCGATTTCGATAGTTGTACCAGTCTCTTCTGTTAGAGCACGGATAACTGCACCACCTTTACCGATAACGTCTTTGATCTTCTCAGCGCTGATCTTCATCGTGTGAATACGCGGAGCAAATTCAGAGATGTCTTCACGAGCACCAGAGATAGCTTCATCCATTACAGATAGGATGTGCTTACGTGCGCCTTGAGCTTGGTTAAGCGCAATTTGCATGATTTCTTTAGTGATGCCTTCGATCTTGATGTCCATTTGAAGTGCAGTGATACCAGTGTTAGTACCTGCTACTTTAAAGTCCATGTCACCTAGATGGTCTTCATCGCCAAGGATGTCAGAAAGTACAACGAAATCGTCACCTTCTTTAACAAGACCCATTGCGATACCAGCAACAGATGCTTTGATTGGTACACCTGCGTCCATAAGCGCAAGAGAAGTACCACATACTGAAGCCATTGAAGATGAACCGTTAGATTCAGTGATTTCCGATACAACACGTACTGTGTATGGGAACTCATCAACAGAAGGCATTACTGCAGCAATACCACGCTTCGCCAGTTTACCGTGGCCGATTTCACGACGCTTAGGAGAACCTACAAAACCAGTTTCACCTACACAGTATGGAGGGAAGTTGTAGTGCAGTAGGAAGTGATCTTTACGCTCACCAGTTAGCTCATCGATGATTTGAGCATCACGCTGAGTACCTAGCGTTGCCGTAACGATCGCCTGAGTTTCACCACGAGTGAATAGCGCGCTACCGTGAGTACGAGGAAGAACACCAGTACGTACATCTAGTGCACGAACCATGTCTTTTTCACGGCCATCGATACGAGGGTTACCTGCAATAATACGGCTACGTACTACTGTCTTCTCTAGATCATGGAAGATAGTGTGGATTTCTTTTGTATCTGCTTCAGGATCTTCAGCAAGAAGAACTTCATTTACTTCCGCAGCGATCTCATGGATGCGGTCGTAACGAGCCATTTTCTCAGTAATTTGGTAAGCTTCAACAAGTTTAGCTTCTGCTAGATCAGCAATCTTATTTTTAAGCGCTGTGTTCTCTTCAGGAGCAACCCAATCCCAAGCAGGAGTTGCAACTTCTGCTTTGAATTCGTTGATAGCTTGAATAGCAACTTGTTGTTGGTCATGACCATAAACAACCGCCGCTAGCATTTCTTCTTCAGTTAGGTTGTCCGCTTCTGACTCAACCATCAGTACTGCTGACTCTGTACCTGCAACAACAAGGTCAAGCTTAGAAGTTTCTAGTTCAGTTTGGCTAGGGTTAAGTACAAGCTGACCATCGATATGACCAACACGCGCCGCACCGATAGGGCCGTTGAATGGAATGCCAGAGATAGCAAGAGCAGCAGAAGTACCGATCATTGTAACGATATCTGGCTGAACATCTGGGTTTACAGACATTACTGTCGCGATAACCTGAACTTCGTTTTTAAACGCGTCTGGGAATAGCGGACGGATTGGACGGTCGATTAGACGAGCTGTTAGCGTTTCGCCTTCAGAAGGACGACCTTCACGTTTGAAGAAGCCGCCTGGGATTTTACCCGCAGCGTAAGTACGCTCTTGGTAGTTAACCGTTAGTGGGAAGAAGTCTTGACCTGCAACGGCTTCTTTTTTACCTACAACAGATACGAATACAGACGTATCATCCATTGTGACCATAACTGCTGCTGTAGCTTGACGTGCAATAACGCCAGTTTCTAAAGTAACTGTGTGGTTGCCGTACTGGAACGTTTTAACAACTGGTTTTTCGAACATTGTTATTCCTTGTTTCTAATCTTCCTTTAGTGCTTAAAGAAATCTTAGATGTGTTAATTGACACTCAAGGCATTACGAATCGCGACTAGTAAAAAGAAACTCGGAAATTCCTTTTGAATAGTCGCGACCTTTTGGTCGACGTGGTTGACTGTAATGCTATGAGCTTTTGAGAAAACCTCTTACAAGGTTTAGCCGCCAGTATTATAACGGCATAAGTCTAATTTGGCTAAATTTAGGCAACAAAAAAGGGGCATAAAGCCCCTTTTTAGACAAACTGCTATGCAGTCGCTGATTAGCGACGTAGGCCTAGACGTTTGATTAGGTCTTGGTAGCGAGCTAGGTTTTTACCTTTTAGGTAATCTAGAAGCTTACGACGACGAGAAACCATGCGTAGAAGACCACGACGGCTGTGGTGATCGCCTTTGTGCGCTTTGAAGTGACCTTGTAGGTGGTTGATAGAAGCTGTAAGTAGAGCTACTTGAACTTCTGGTGAACCAGTGTCGCCTTCGCCTTGTGCGTATTCTGCAACGATTGCTGCTTTAGTTTCTGCATTCAGAGACATAATTCTCTCCTAATAAGAGTAGGTTTAAAGTTGTAGCAGCCAATCTCTGATTCAGCCGCTACGCGAAGCGCGGATTATAGGGAAATTTCCTATCTCGTGCAATATAAAAATACCGACACTCAGGTCGGTATTTTCAATCATTTACTTGGATGCAACGTCATCTCGGAACACGACCAATCGCTTAGGAGCGATTTTGCCATCTTCGTTCATTTCGCCAACGCCAATAAACAAGCGTTCTTCACCCATAGTAAGGCGAAGTGAGCCCTCAGTCGGAGCACCAAATACTTGAACGGGCTGCCCATGTTGGACCATATTCGCCAGTTCAGGCACCAAGTTGACTTCTGGTAAGTCTTCTACCGCTGTATCCATTGGCAAAAGCAGTGGGTCCAGTAGCTCTCGAGGCGCTCGTTCCTCGCGGTGAGCTTGCTCTAGCAACTCATTTAGTTGCTCAAGTGTTACCATATTCTCGTAAGGGTATTTAGCAACACCAGTACGACGAAGCATAGTTACGTGCGCACCACAACCTAACATTTCGCCCAGATCATCAACGATAGTACGAATATAGGTACCTTTAGAGCAGTGCACTTCCATCTCTACTTCATCGCCTTCAAAACGGTGAAGAACAATCTCATATACCGTGATCTTACGAGATTCACGCGGAACTTCGATGCCTTTACGAGCGTATTCATACAAGGGTTTACCTTGATACTTCAACGCAGAGAACATGGAAGGCACTTGATCAGATTCACCACGGAACTGATCGATGCACGCTTCTAGCTTGTCTAACGTAACATCGACTGGACGCGTCTCTACAACTTCACCATCCGAGTCAGACGTATTGGTACGTTCACCCAGCTTTGCGATCACACGGTAGCGTTTATCAGAATCAAGAAGAAACTGAGAAAATTTTGTCGCTTCACCCAAGCAAATTGGCAGCATGCCTGTCGCTAATGGGTCCAAGGCTCCAGTGTGGCCTGCTTTCTCAGCAAAGTAGATTCGCTTTACTTTTTGCAGTGCATCATTGGAAGAGATACCTGTTGGTTTGTCCAACAGTATAACGCCATTAATTGGACGACCTTTACGACGACGAGCCATTATTCTTCGTCCTCACGACCAGAATCTTTTTGCTTTTGTTTGTCTGAACTAACGACTTCAGACACTAGGTTAGACATACGCATACCTTCAACAAGCGTATTGTCATAGTGGAAGCGGATTTCTGGCGTTAAACGTAGACGAATACGCTTACCTAACATCATGCGAATGTGCACTTCGTGCTCACGTAGCGCTGCTAGACATGATTCAGGTGTTTGCTCACCCACACACAGGAAGGTCACAAATACTTTTGCGTAAGCTAGGTCACGAGAGACTTCTACGTCTGAGATCGTCACCATGCCAAGGCGAGAGTCACGAACTTCACGTTGAAGGATCATCGCTAGTTCTTTTTGCAGCTGCTGTGCAACGCGCTGCGTGCGGCTAAATTCTTTTGACATATCTTTACTCTTATATAGAAAGAATGGGGGGTTGGTCAAAGCCAGCCCCCCATGGTGTATTCAACAACCAATTACTACTTATCTTTCAAAGACAATATTAGTAATTTTAGTCAATTAGTCTAGAGTACGTTTAATTTCAACGATTTCGAAGACTTCGATTTGGTCACCAACGCGAACATCATTGTAGTTCTTAACGCCGATACCACATTCGTAGCCATTCTTAACTTCTTGAACGTCATCTTTGAAACGACGTAGTGACTCTAGTTCACCTTCGTAAATAACAACGTTATCACGTAGTACACGGATTGGGTTGTTACGCTTGATCACACCTTCTGTAACCATACAACCAGCGATAGCGCCCAGTTTCGGTGACTTAAACACGTCACGAACTTCAGCAAGACCAATGATCTCTTGCTTGAATTCTGGAGCAAGCATACCGCCCATTGCTTGTTTCACTTCGTCAATCAATTGGTAAATGATTGAGTAGTAACGTAAGTCAACAGCTGCGGCTTCAACAGCACGACGAGCAGAAGCATCTGCACGAACGTTAAAGCCAAGGATGATTGCGTTTGAAGCTTCCGCTAGTACTACGTCAGTTTCCGTAATACCACCAACACCAGAACCAACGATGTTCACTTTAACTTCGTCTGTAGATAGCTTAACTAGTGAGTCTGCGATTGCTTCTACAGAACCTTGAACGTCTGCTTTAAGTACAACGTTAAGTTCAGCAACTTCACCTGCAGTCATGTTAGAGAACATGTTCTCTAGTTTAGATTTCTGCTGACGAGCAAGTTTCACTTCACGGAACTTACCAGCACGGTAGTTAGCTACTTCACGCGCTTTACGCTCGTCACGAACTACTGTTGCTTCATCACCTGAAGATGGTACACCTGAAAGACCTAGGATCTCTACAGGGATAGATGGGCCAGCCGAAGTAATTTCTTTACCTAGCTCATCACGCATTGCACGAACACGGCCGTATTCTTGACCACAAAGAACGATGTCGCCTTTGTTTAGTGTACCTGATTGAACAAGTACTGTTGCAACTGGACCACGACCTTTATCTAGGCGAGATTCAACAACAACACCAGATGCCATGCCTTCAGCTACAGCTGTAAGTTCAAGAACTTCAGACTGAAGAAGGATTGCTTCTAGAAGACCATCGATGTTTGTACCCTGTTTAGCAGAGATGTGAACGAACATGTTCTCACCGCCCCACTCTTCAGGAATAACGTCGTATTGAGCAAGCTCGTTCTTAACGTTATCTGGGTTCGCGTCTTCTTTATCGATCTTGTTCACAGCAACAATTAGAGGAACGCCTGCCGCTTTCGCGTGCTGAATCGCTTCTACTGTTTGTGGCATTACGCCATCGTCTGCTGCAACTACAAGAACAACGATATCTGTCGCTTGAGCACCACGAGCACGCATTGCAGTAAACGCTGCGTGTCCAGGAGTATCAAGGAACGTGATCATGCCGTTGTCTGTTTCAACGTGGTACGCACCAATGTGCTGAGTAATACCACCCGCTTCGCCAGAAGCAACGTGTGTGCGACGGATGTAGTCAAGTGTTGACGTTTTACCGTGGTCAACGTGACCCATGATAGTAACAACTGGAGCACGTGGAACTGCTTCCGCGTTAGTGTCACGGTCAGATAGTACCGCTTCTTCCAGTTCGTTCTCTTTACGAAGAACTACTTTATGGCCCATTTCTTCAGCAACAAGTTGTGCTGTTTCTTGGTCGATCACTTGGTTGATAGTCGCCATAGCGCCCATCTTCATCATTACTTTGATAACTTCTGTCGCTTTAACCGACATCTTGTTAGCAAGTTCTGATAGAACGATCGTTTCGCCAATTACAACGTCTTGCTTAGCAACCGTTGCTGACTTATCAAACCCGTGCTGCATTGAAGTCGGCTTAGCAAGTTTGCCCTTACGACCTCTACCGCCACGTTGGTTGTTACGGCCACCGCGAGCTTGGTCGTCTTTACCCGAAGCTGCTTTTTTCTTCTTACGACGACCGCCTTCTACTTTGCGATCTGCTTCATCTTCGGCTTCACGTGCGTATTGTGAAGTCGTTACATGGTAATCTGTATCTTCCATATCACCCTTTTTCTCTTCTGCAGCAGACCAACGCTCTTTATTCTTTTCAGCCAATTCGCGAGCTTCTTCAAGCTTGCGCTGACTTTCCTCTTCAGCCTTACGCTTAGCTTCTTCTTCCTGACGACGTTTAAGCTCGTCGGCCTCTTTTCGCGCTGCTTCTTGCTTAATTTTCTCTTCAGCATCACGCTTTGCTTTTTCTTCAGCATTACGTTGTGCATTCGTATCTACGTCTCGCTTCGCTTTTTCTTCAGCTTCACGTTTCGCTTTTTCTTCCGCTTCACGTTTTGCAGCTTCTTCAGCTTCACGTTTTGCAGCTTCTTCAGCTTCACGTTTTGCAGCTTCTTCTGCTGCACGTTTTGCTGCTTCTTCTGCTTCACGTTGTGCTGCTTCTTCAGCTTCACGTTTCGCTTCATCTTCAATTGTGCTGCGCTTCACGTATGTACGTTTTTTGCGCACCTCAACCTGAACATTCTTACTCTTACCACCACCCGCGTTCACACTAAGTGTACTACGAGTTTTACGCTGAAGCGTAAGGCGAGTCGGCTCTGAATCACCTGATTTATCACCGTGTTCTTTCTTTAAATGAGAGAGAAGCTTCTGCTTCTCTTCATCAGTAACATTGTCAGAGCTCGCCTTTTTAATGCCAGCGTCAGCAAGTTGTTCAATCAAGCGGTCGACTGGCGTACCAATCTCATCACTCAGTGCTTTAACTGTTAATTGTGTCATGCCGCTTCCTCCTTGCCGAAAATTATGCTTCTTCGCCGAACCAACAGATGTTACGTGCGGCCATAATTAGCTCACCTGCACGTTCTTCGGTCAGGCCTTCGATACCTTCTAAATCGTCAATACCTTGGTCAGCAAGATCTTCCAGTGTCGCTACACCTTTCGCTGCCAATTTAAATGCCATCTCACGCTCAAGACCTTCAAGTGCAAGTAGGTCCTCAGCTGGTTCTAGACCTTCAAAAGACTCTTCTTGTGCTAGTGCGATCGTCGTTAGTGCATCTTTTGCACGTCCACGAAGCTCTTCGATTAGTTCTTCATTCAAACCATCGATTTCTAGTAGCTCGTTAACTGGCACGTATGCGATTTCTTCTAGCGTTGAGAAACCTTCTTCAACAAGAAGTTGAGCGAAGTCTTCTTCAATATCTAGGTACTTCATGAAGTTTTCAATAGATGCTTGTGATTCTTCAGCGTGTTTCTTCTGAAGATCAGCAACTGTCATAACATTCAGTTCCCAACCGGTTAGTTGAGATGCTAGACGCACGTTTTGACCGTTACGACCAATAGCTTGCGCTAGGTTGTCAGCTTCAACTGCGATGTCCATTGAGTGTGCATCCTCATCAACGATGATAGAAGCAACATCAGCTGGCGCCATTGCGTTGATAACGAATTGAGCTGGGTTATCATCCCAAAGAACGATATCGATACGCTCACCACCAAGTTCGCCAGAAACAGCCTGTACACGTGCACCACGCATACCAACACACGCACCTACAGGGTCGATACGTTTGTCATTTGTTTTGACAGCGATCTTAGCACGAGAACCAGGATCACGTGCTGCGCCTTTCAGCTCGATAATATCTTCTGCGATTTCAGGCACTTCAACACGGAACAGTTCTGCCAACATTTCTGGCTTAGAACGAGTGATGAACAATTGGAAACCACGTGCTTCAGGCGCGACTTTGTAAAGAAGGCCACGTACGCGGTCGCCTGGACGGAAGTTTTCACGAGGAAGTTGGTCATCACGCAGGATTACCGCTTCAGCGTTATTACCAAGATCAAGCACGATTGTGTCACGGTTTACTTTTTTCACGACACCAGTGATTAGATCACCCTCATTGTCGATGAACTGTTCAACGATTTGTGCGCGCTCAGCTTCACGAACTTTTTGAACGATAACTTGCTTAGCAGTTTGAGTCGTAATACGGTCAAACGTTACTGATTCGATTTCGTCTTCTACGTAGTCGCCAAGCTCGATTGAGTCATCTTCGTATTGCGCTGCTTCTAGTGAGATCTCTTTTGTAGGGTTCTCAACGTCATCAACAACTAACCAACGGCGGTAAGTTACAAATTCACCGGTTTTACGGTCAATGGCAACACGTACGTCGATTTCGATTTCGTATTTTTTCTTTGTAGAAGTTGCTAGAGCAATCTCAAGAGCCTCAAAGATACGCTCACGAGGTACCGCTTTTTCGTTCGATACCGCTTCTGCTACCGCTAAAATTTCTTTACTCATTGTATTTAGCCTCTAAGCTTAAACTTTTTTAGGGAACTAAAATTTAGGGATCAGGTTAGCTTTGGAAATGTTACTTAGAGCAAACTCTTCTTGCTGACCGTCTACAGTAATTGTCACTGTTTCGCCATCAACACCGTGGATAATACCTTTCCACTTACGACGGTTTGCTACAGCCATTTTCAATACGATGCTGACCTCGTGACCAATAAATTGCTCGTAATGTGCTGCTTTAAAAAGTGGTCTTTCTAAACCTGGAGAAGACACTTCTAGGCTGTAAGCAACAGAAATTGGATCTTCAACGTCTAAAACTGCACTAACTTGGTGGCTAACTTCTGCACAGTCGTCTACGTTAATACCATTTTCATGGTCAATGTAGATACGTAACGTTGAGTGCGCGCCTGCACGAATGAATTCTAATCCAACTAACTCATAACCTGATGCCGCTACTGGCGCGTCAAGCATTTCAGTAAGTTGTCTTTCTAAACCAGTCATTTAACCACTCCAGAAACAAAAAAAGGGCTCAGAGCCCAATCAAAAAACCAAGCAGTATCTGAGCTATTTCAAAAAGCTCAGATAACAAAAAACCCCGATAGTCGGGGTTTTATGCTGCTGGACCCTGATACGTTAAGAATAGCCAACAATTGCTTTTCTTAACTCGTAGTGTGGTTAGCACTACGCAAACTTGCCAATCTACGATTTCCTTTTAAAGAAAGAGATTGGTTGCGGGGGCCGGATTTGAACCGACGACCTTCGGGTTATGAGCCCGACGAGCTACCAAGCTGCTCCACCCCGCGTCCGACTTGCTGAGCATTATACTCGCAAACAAGTGATTTACAAGTTTGTAAATACATGGTGCCGAGAGAGGGACTCGAACCCTCACACCTAAGGCACTAGCACCTCATGCTAGCGTGTCTACCAATTTCACCATCTCGGCATCAAAACCTTACAGCTTATTGAGGAATTTCATCACCCGCAGGGGCAGGAACTTCACTCGCTGCATCCTTAACTTGTTCAACAACTGGTTGACCTAACGTTGGGTCTACCCATTGTGATTCAGTCTGGTGCGTAGACATACGACCAAGTAACAAGCTAACGATAAAGAATACGGTTGCTAAAATAGCAGTTGTTCGGGTTAAGAAATTACCTGAGCCGCCAGCACCAAACACTGTGTTTGAAGCACCAGCACCGAACGAGGCTCCCATATCTGCGCCTTTACCTTGTTGAATCAACACAAGGCCAATCACACCAAGCGCTGCCAACAGGTAAATCACAAGTAGAACTGAAAACATTTTTTCCACCTATGTTCCAAATTGTTGAGCCAGCGCCGTTCAAAAGAATAAATCATAACGAACAAGGCTAGCGACCTCCTAACGGGAGGCGGAGCAATACTAGCGAAAGCCAGTAACGCTGACAAGGGAAAATTAGTAAAAAATCAATGCCAATGCGTTAAGCGCTCAAAAAAAGGGCAAAAGACGCCCTTTTCATTCAAGACATGCTTTAACGCAATGATTAACAACTTGCTTTAACAGCCTCAGCGATTTTCAATGCTGAGTGTTGAACTAGTTCACCATCTTCTCCTTCCACCATAACGCGGATCAAAGGCTCAGTGCCAGACTTACGCAGCAATACACGCCCTTTATCACCAAGTGTCGCCTCTACTTCAGCGACAGCATTTAATACAGCTGTAGCTTCAAGAGGGTTACTTTCTCCTGAGAAACGGACATTTTCTAAAACCTGAGGATATAGTGTCATTCCTTGCGATAGTTCATATAAAGACATATCGCTGCCAATTACAGAAGCAAGTACTTGAAGTGCAGCAACAATCGCATCGCCGGTTGTGACTTTATCTAATAAGATCACATGGCCTGAGTTTTCAGCACCAATTTTCCAACCTTTTTCTAGCAGTTGCTCCATGACATAACGGTCACCAACAGCAGCACGTACAAACGGAATGCCTAGCTGCTTTAAACCATTTTCCATACCCAAGTTAGTCATTAGTGTACCAACAACACCACCCTTTAGCTCACCACGACGAAGTGCATCACGAGCGATGATATAAGCAATTTGGTCACCATCAACTTTGTTACCCAAGTGATCGACCATAATGATACGGTCACCATCACCATCAAACGCGAGACCAAGATGCGCTTGCTCTTCAACAACACGCTGTTGAAGAGCTCGTACGTCTGTTGCGCCCACTTTTTCATTAATGTTGATGCCGTTAGGCTCTACGCCCATAGCGATAACTTCTGCCCCAAGTTCTTTGAAGACATTTGGAGCGATGTGGTACGTTGCACCGTGCGCACAGTCTACTACGATCTTAAAGTTCGCAAGGCTCAACTCAGATGGGAAAGTACTCTTACAGAATTCGATGTAACGACCAGCTGCATCATTTAGGCGGGTTGCTTTACCAAGCTCAGCAGACTCCACACATTCAATTTCTTTATCTAACTCTGCTTCAATCGCCAATTCAATATCGTCAGGTAGCTTAGTACCCTCAGAAGAAAAGAATTTAATGCCGTTGTCGTAATATGGGTTATGTGATGCAGAAATCACAATACCAGCCTCGGCACGGAAAGTCTGAGTTAAATAGGCCACAGCTGGAGTTGGCATGGGACCAGTAAATGTTGCTTTAAGTCCCGCAGCTGCAAGGCCTGCCTCTAGTGCAGATTCAAGCATATAACCTGAAATACGTGTATCTTTACCTATGATAACTTTCTTTGTGCCTTGTTTCGCTAGTACACGACCAGCAGCCCAGCCAAGCTTAAGTACGAAGTCTGGAGTGATTGGGTATTGTCCTACTTTACCGCGCACACCGTCAGTACCAAAGTAACGTCTTTCATTCGACATAAACTTTCCTTTATTATTTTTAAATATTGTTTTTCGTCATCTCAACAACTTTCATTGCTTCGATTGTCTCTTCAAAGTCATGCACGCGAATGATCTGCGCGCCTTTCATCGCGGCAATCGTAGCACAAACAACACTTGCGTTCGTACACTCTGCCGCTGGCTTGTCTAACAGTTTGAAGATCATGGATTTACGAGACATGCCAGCCAAAATAGGCAGGCCGAATTCATGAAACTTTTCAAGATGAGCAAGCATATGATAATTGTGTTCGATTGTTTTGCCAAAGCCAAACCCAGGATCGAGAATCAGTTGAGATTTATCAATCCCTGCAGCTTCACACGCCGCGATACGTTCTTCTAGAAAAGCCGACACGTCCCCCATTAAATCATCATAATGAGGGTCAACTTGCATGGTCCTAGGTTGACCGTTCATATGCATCAGACAAATTGGAAGGTTTGCTTCTGCTGCGACTTCCAGAGCACCAGGCTCTTGCAGCGAGCGGATGTCATTGATCAAATCAGCCCCAGCATCAATTGCTTGACGCATCACTTCTGCTTTACTGGTGTCAACGGAAATCCACACATCATACTTTTCACGAATGGCTTTGATTACTGGGACAACACGCCTAAGCTCTTCTTCCAAAGACACATCCGGTGCACCAGGTCTTGTCGATTCACCACCAACATCAACAATACTTACACCAGCCTTTATCATTTTATCAACTTGAGCAAGAGCAAGTTCAATTGAGTTGTATTTACCGCCATCCGAAAAGGAATCCGGTGTCACATTTAGAATGGCCATGACATGTGGACGCGAAAGGTCCAAAGATTTGTTATTTGCTGTAATCATCATCATAAACACAAAAACCCCGAGATAACTCGGGGTTTAATATTATCGATACTCTTTATTCAGAGTCTTTCTTTTCAGGCGCTTCGTTAGAAGTTGTTTCAGAAGAGCTAGGCTGTTCTGCATCTTTCGCAGTCTCCGTTGCTTCTTCTTTAACTTCTTGCTTTGCTTGAGGCTTGTCGCTGTCTTCTGGTTTGCTTGCTGAGTTATCACTCCAGCCCGCAGGCTCACGAATTTCAGCTTTGCGCTCCATTAAGTCATCAATCTGGCGAGCATCAATGGTTTCATACTTCATCAGCGCATCTTTCATCGCATGCATGATATCCATGTTCTCTTGAAGAATCTTCTTCGCACGATCGTAGTTGCGGTCAATGATCTGACGAACTTCGTCATCAATCAACTTCGCTGTATCGTCAGACACATGTTTAGTCTGAGTTACACTACGCCCTAAGAACACTTCGCCTTCATCTTCTGCATACAGCAGAGGGCCAAGCTTTTCAGAGAAACCCCATTGAGTAACCATCTTACGAGCAATATCTGTTGCGCGCTCGATATCATTAGAAGCACCGGTTGATACTTTGTCAGCACCGTAGATAAGTTCTTCTGCTAAACGACCACCGTACAAGCTAGAAATCATTGATTCTAGGTGTTGGCGAGACATACTCACGCGGTCCTGCTCTGGAAGGTACATTGTTACACCCAACGCACGACCACGTGGAATGATAGACACTTTGTACACTGGATCGTGTTCAGGAACCAAGCGACCAACAATCGCGTGACCCGCTTCGTGGTATGCGGTTGACTCTTTCACTTCCTCAGACATCACCATTGAACGGCGCTCAGCACCCATCATGATTTTGTCTTTCGCCAGTTCAAACTCAACCATAGAAACGTTGCGCTTGTTACCGCGCGCAGCAAACAGGGCTGCTTCGTTAACTAAGTTTGCTAGGTCAGCACCAGAGAAGCCTGGAGTACCACGTGCGATGAGAGAAGGCTCTACATCACCCGCTAGAGGGACCTTACGCATGTGAACTTTTAGGATCTGTTCACGGCCACGTACATCTGGAAGACCAACTACCACTTGGCGGTCAAAACGACCAGGACGCAGTAACGCAGGGTCCAGCACATCCGGACGGTTAGTCGCAGCGATAACGATAATACCTTCGTTACCTTCGAAACCATCCATCTCAACGAGCATTTGGTTTAGTGTTTGTTCACGTTCATCATGACCACCACCAACACCTGCGCCACGTTGACGACCTACCGCATCGATCTCATCGATAAAGATGATACAAGGTGCGGCTTTCTTTGCTTGTTCAAACATGTCACGCACACGAGATGCACCAACACCAACGAACATTTCTACGAAATCAGAACCAGAGATAGTAAAGAATGGTACTTTCGCCTCACCGGCAATGGCTTTCGCTAGAAGCGTTTTACCCGTACCAGGAGGACCAACCATTAGAACACCCGTTGGAATCTTACCGCCCAGCTTTTGGAAGCGGCTTGGATCGCGTAGGTAGTCCACCAGCTCTTTCACGTCTTCTTTTGCTTCGTCACAACCTGCAACGTCAGCAAAAGTTGTCTTGATTTGTTCTTCGCTCATCATTCGAGCTTTGCTCTTACCAAAAGACATGGCGCCTTTACCACCGCCGCCTTGCATTTGACGCATGAAGAAAATCCATACACCAATTAGTAAGATCATTGGGAACCAAGAGATGAAGATAGTACCAAGCAAGCTTTGCTCTTCTGGAGGCGTGCCTTGTACTTTCACGTTTTGGTTAATTAGGTCATCTAGAAGCTTTTGGTCATACACTGGCATGTAAGTGACCATTTTGGCACCGCCGCCACGACGAACAAAGCTAATTTCACCGTCTTTAAAAGTTGCTTCTTGAATCTGGCCTTGGCCAACTTCCTGTACAAACGTGGTGTAATCCACGGTTCTGCCATTGCTTTCTCCAGGGCCAAAGCTCTGGAATACCGACATCAATACGACGGCGATAACAAGCCACAGAATTAAATTTTTTGCCATGTCACTCAAGGTGTAAGCCTCTCGATAACTAATTGTAATTAAAGGTAGGGTACTACAGTTCATTAACTGTAGCTATAGTGTTAACACGCTCTCAAGAGAGCAAAATGGTTAACCTTTGTAACCAGTGGCTACGACGAAGACCTCTCGAGAGCGAGCTCGCGATGAGTCTGGTTTTCTAATTTTTACGGCTTTAAACATGTCTCGGACTTCTTTCACATACTGATCGAAGCCTTCCCCTTGGAAAACCTTTACGACAAAGCTACCATTAGGCGCTAGAACTTGTCGACACATATCTAAAGCTAATTCAACTAAATACATAGCGCGAGGTTGATCAACAGAATTGTTTCCCGCGATGTTAGGCGCCATATCAGACATTACTACGTCTACCATGGAAGGTTGGATCCTTTCTAGCAAAGCCTCCAATACTGCATCATCACGAAAGTCGCCTTGTAAAAAGCTAACGCCAGCAATCGGGTCCATAGGAAGCAAGTCACACGCGATGATCTGACCACTGTCCCCTACTATCTTAGCAGCATATTGAGACCATCCGCCCGGCGCAGCCCCCAAGTCGACGACTGTCATTCCAGGCTTTAACAATTTATCTTTCGTTTGAATCTCATCGATCTTGAAATAAGCACGTGAGCGGTAGCCTTTTTTTCGGGCTTCATTCGCGTATTTATCATCAAAGTGTTCTTTCAACCAACGACCAGAACTAGCCGAATGTTTTTGTTTACTCATTTTAATCCCAACAAGGCACAAATTGGAGCTATTGTTTTAATAGGCGCTACCTATTACTCAATAAATTATAGTCTTCAGCAATAGATGGCGTTAAAATAGCTTTTTTCAACCCTTATTTTAAAGAAAATTGGCCGCGTAATGAACCTAAGCACCAAACAAAAGCAGCACCTTAAAGGCCTAGCTCACAGTTTAAAACCTGTTGTGCTAATGGGCGCAAATGGACTTACAGAAGCCGTGCTAGCAGAAATTGAAATCGCTCTTAACCATCACGAACTTATCAAAGTAAAAGTTGCTTCGGAAGATCGTGAAACAAAACAGCTAATCATCGACGCTATCGTACGTGAGACGGGCGCTGAAAAAGTTCAGACTATTGGTAAAGTGCTAGTGCTATACCGCCAGTCTGAAGAGCGTAAAATCGAAATCCCTCGTAAGTAACTCTACTTACGTTGCTGAAGAAAAAAGGTCGCCTGAGGCGACCTTTTTGCGTTTTATCAGGGCAGTAATGCTACTCCAAACGACCTAGATATATTCTACTCGGTCAATTTCGAAGTCTTTCGCGCCACCCGGAGTTTGAATAGCAACTTCATCGCCTTCCATCTTGCCAATCAGGCCACGAGCAATAGGTGAGCTCACTGAAATGCGACCTGCTTTGATATCGGCTTCGTCATCACCAACGATTTGGTACGTTTTTTCTTCTTCGGTGTCGATATCAATCAAGGTTACGGTTGAACCAAAAATAACTTTACCCGTGTTCTCCATCTTCGTTACATCAATAACTTGAGCAACTGACAGTTTGTATTCAATGTCACGGATTTGTGCTTCACAAATGCCCTGCTCTTCACGAGCGGCGTGATATTCAGCATTCTCTTTTAAATCACCTAGCTCACGAGCTTCAGCAATTGCCTCTGAGATCTGAGGACGTAGTTTAAGTAGACGATCGAGTTCTGCACGTAGCTTTTGCTCGCCACGTAGTGTCATTGGAACTTTTTCCATTTTATAACCTCAAGCCCAAATGGGTCTTTGGACAAAAAAAAGCCCACCCTGTCATAGGACTGGGTAGTGCGCTTAAAGATGTATTTCGTTTAGTGTAAACAAACTCCCGGACGAAATCATCTTAATTCGAAAGACAGCAAGACTATGCCTTTTCGGCATAATGATATAACTCACTTTTAGAGCGGTTCTAGGGCGAATCACCTTCTCAATTTATTGAAAAACAACACTGTTCATTACACCAAAAACCTCAAAAAAGATAAAAACTAATCAATGTCAGGCCAATGTCATTGCCAATAATTTCAATAAAAAACAGTAATTTAAATAAAAACAACGCACAATTGAACAGTGTTCATCAGTGGGATTTATATCATTTTACTAACTCATACGGAAACTTTAGCAGTAAAACATGTCCAGCGAGTTGTTAGATCAATGGCTTACAAGTGCGAACTATATCGCTCAATTAGCCAATTTTGGACCAACAACTTGTGAGAGATCACCTCTCCCCCATACAACAATGATTATGGACAGCTAACTAGGACAAATAAGATGAAAAAGACTCTAATTGCTCTTTCTGTATCTGCAGCAGCTATGGCAACTGGCGTAAACGCAGCTGAACTTTACAACCAAGACGGTACTTCTCTAGAAATGGGCGGCCGTGCTGAAGCACGTCTATCTATGAAAGATGGCGACGCTCAAGACAAATCTCGCATCCGTCTAAACTTCCTTGGTAAACAAGAAATCAATGACAACCTATACGGTGTTGGTTTCTGGGAAGGTGAATTTGAGACTGCTCAAAACGGTACTGTAGACGGCGACGACAAGAGCGATCTAGAAACTCGTCTTGCTTACGCTGGTCTTGGCGGTGCTTACGGTGAGTTCGCATACGGTAAAACTGAAGGTGCACTAGGCGTTATCACTGACTTCACAGATATCATGGCTTACCACGGTAACTCTGCAGCAGACAAACTAGCTGTATCAGACCGTACAGACAACATGATGGCTTACAAAGGCCAGTTTGAAAACCTAAGCGTAAAAGCAAGCTACCGCTTCGCTGATCGTATGGAAAACAAAAACACTGGTGAGTACTACGACAACAAACAAGACGGTTACTCTCTATCTGCAATCTACGCTCTAGCTGACACTGGTCTTGAGCTAGGTGCTGGTTACGCAGATCAAGACAAAGCTAACGAGTACATGCTAGCTGCATCTTACACAATGTCTGATCTTTACTTCGCTGGTGTATTCACTGACGGCGAGAAAATGGAAGATTCAAACAACAGTAACACAGTTGATTACACTGGTTACGAGCTAGCGGGTGCTTACACTCTAGGCCAAACAGTATTTACAACATCATACAACAATGCAGAAACTAACAACGAAACTTCTGCAAACAACTTCGCTGTTGATGCTTCTTACTACTTCAAGCCTAACTTCCGTGGTTACATTTCTTACAACTTCAACCTGATTGATGCAGGTGACAAGTTTGGTTCAACTGACACGAGCAAAACAGTTGCAACTAAGATCGATGCTGAAGACGAGCTAGCTCTAGGTCTACGTTACGACTTCTAATTCCGGTCTTTGACTAGAATATCGAATGCCCGCTTTAAGCGGGCATTTTTTATACTTCATTTTAAGCAGCGCGCCTTTCTCTCGTGTCTCATTCATGAAGACATTTGAAGCATTTCTTTAGTTACCTAGCATATTGAAAGGACTTGCGTATACTCAATCACATAACTCACCTTAGAAAGTATCATTATGCGTTTACGTTGGCCCTTGCTCATATTCTCTTCATTACTTTCTGCTTTTTCACAAGCGTACCCTCATCAAGAGGTGTTGCCTGAAGGCGCCCGCATCAGTTTAGTTGCGGAAAAACTCAGTGAAAATGCTGAGCTTGACGGTGTTCATCCTACCGAACAACTGTTCCCACCAGCGAGTACATTAAAAATCGTCACCGCATTAGCCGCAAAGCTAGAACTGGGTGATAATTTCCGGTTTCGAACCAAGCTGGAAACGTCGAACTCAGATGCAGTGATTTACTTTGTCGGCGACCCAACACTCCAAACCAACGACTTAAAATCACTTCTCACTCTAGCTAAGAAAAATGGCTTAAAACGGATTAACGGTGACCTATGGCTCGATAACAGCGCATTCACTGGTTATAACCGTGCGGTGGGCTGGCCGTGGGATATCTTGGGAGTTTGCTACAGCGCTCCGGCATCGACCATCACACTCAATAACAACTGTGTACAAGCCTCTATCTATACACAAAAAGATGGTGGAACGCGGGTCTACGTACCAGAGCATCAACCTATTCGTGTCACAAGTACCGTAGAAACAGTTTCTAAAACCATTAAGAAAAGTCGTCATTGTGACTTAGGTTTAGTTGCAAATCCCGATAACAACTACAAGCTAACAGGGTGCTTGGTTGAAAGAGACAAACCATTGCCACTGAAATTTGCGGTTCAAGACCCTGAGCGTTACACCAGTCAAAGGTTGGCGGCTTTGCTCAAGGAGCTCAACATTGGGGTATCAGGACAGATTAGGGTCGGTACGGCGCCAGAAAAGCAGCGAAAACTCATCGCAATGCATCAATCAAAAGCCTTACCAGACATTCTCGAAGATATGCTCAAAAACTCTGACAACTTGATTGCCGACACATTAACCAAAACACTTGGTGCTAAATTTTTCGTTCAGCCAGGCAGTTTTACTAACGGTACAGAAGCGATCAAGCAGATCATTTTCGCCAACACTGGTATTGATATTCGTAATGCGCGCCTAGAAGACGGCTCAGGACTTTCGCGAAATAACCGGATCTCCGCGACCAAGATGGCTGAAATGCTGCGCTATATTTGGAAGCATGAAAACGAACTCAAATTGATTGCCATCATGCCGAAATCAGGTGAATCCGGCACATTAAAGTACCGACAAAGTATGCGAAAACTTCCAATTAAAGGACAGCTGATCGCGAAAAGTGGCTCTATCTACGGGACTTACAATATGGCTGGATATGGCTTGGACAAAAATGGTCAACCTAACACCATTTTTGTTCAGTTTGTTTCAGACTACTTCCCAGAAAAAAGGGACGACAACACACCTGTCATCGCCCCGATTACACATTTTGAGCAGCTTTTTTACAATGACATTGTGAACTTTAGTCAGGCAATACCTAAGAAATAGTTCACCACGTTAAAGTAAATCCACATTCCTGAAATATCGACGATAGACGCAAGAACTGGACTCACCAATACGGCTGGGTCCAACTTGCAAGCTCGTGCAATAATTGGCAACAGCCCGCCCAATGTTGTAGAAATGGTGACTTGAATGAACAGCGCAACTGCTATTGCCAGTGCGATATCGGTCAGTTCAAAGCCTCCTGTTGATTGTCCTGCACTAAATAACATAATGCGTCCAATCATCACGATAGCGATCGCTAGCGCAATAAATAGAGCGACTCGGCTCTCTTTCCACAAAACTTCTAACCATTGGCGTTTTTTTAACTCTCCAGTAGCAAGAGCACGAATCACCAAAGTTGCTGCTTGTGTTCCTGTGTTACCACCAGCAGCTGCAATCACTGGCATGTACACTGCAAGTAAAACAAGCTGACTAAGGGTGTCCTCATACTGAGCGATGATCAAGCCTGACACTATCCCTAAAAGAGCCAGCGCAATGATCCATCCAATACGCTGTTTTACATGCCCTAAAACACTAGTTGATAAATAACCATCGGGTGTATCAACTTCAGACATATGCAGACCCAGTTGGTGAGCATAATGACGTGCGCGTTTGTCATGACCTGCTTGCTCAAGTTGAGCAATAAGACTATTCACATAGCCGACAGAGCAATGCTGTAAAATACCTACAGCCTCATCAATCGGCATAACCGTAAGCAAATGGACTTGTTGCTCTTGCTCGTACTGCAAGAATGCATTGCGAGCTGCACCAATTTCTACTTCAGAAAAGTTTGGTGTTGTTTCAATAAAAGTGTTGTTCATTACCGTCATGGCGAATCTCCCGATTGGCATTGGTAACGACCATCGACAAAGCATGAAAAGCCACTCTTGCACGCTAAAAGTCAGACAACAATTAAGATGCACAGAGAAAACCAATGCGAATGCACTGTCTATTCAGAATGTATGAAGGAAATAACGAGAAGAAAATTAGAAAAGATGCCTCACCACTTAGGTAAGGCGGAGATCGCCAATACCGAAGCGGGTTATTTCGCTCCCTTAATCTTACTCACCCAACGACTGGGAGGATGGTCGGTATTGTTCATGTAAATCTCCGATAGCGCTGCCATTATTGGCAGCGCAAGTATAGTAGCAAAGTTCATCAGGTATGGAAGTTTTACTTTGCCGTTTTTGCTATATTTTCATACAAAAAAAGCGCCCTTCGGACGCTTTCATTTGCAGTCATTATGAATTACTGAATAGTAATACGAGCAAATTTACGTTTGCCTACTTGGAACACATAAGTACCCGCTTCTGGAGCAAATTTGCTGTCCGCAATTTTTTCACCATCAATCTTCACAGCGCCCTGCTTAACCATGCGCATCGCATCTGACGATGATGGACATAAGCCTGCTTCTTTCAACAGATTACTCACTGGGCGACCTGCGTCAAAGTCAAACTCTGGCATTTCATCAGGAATTTGGTTCTTCGCAAAACGGTTTACGAACTCTTGCTCTGCTGCATCGGCATCGGCTTCACTGTGGAAACGAGCAATAATTTCTTTTGCTAGCAATACTTTGATGTCACGAGGGTTTTTGCCCGCTTCTACATCAGCTTTGAATTGAGCAATCTCTTCCAGAGGACGGAAAGAGAGCAGCTCGTAGTAGCTCCACATTAGGTCATCAGAAATAGACATGATTTTACCAAACATTTCGCTTGGCGCTTCGCTGATACCGATGTAGTTGTTTGCTGACTTAGACATCTTCTTCTCGCCATCAAGGCCCACTAGAAGCGGCATCATCAGTACAACCTGAGGTTTTTGACCGTGAGACTTTTGCAGTTCACGACCCATTAGAAGGTTGAACTTCTGGTCTGTACCACCTAATTCAACATCCGTTTCCATTGCTACTGAGTCCCAACCTTGTAGAAGTGGGTACATGAACTCATGAATAGCAATTGGCTGACCACCCGCGTAACGCTTTTTAAAGTCGTCACGCTCTAGCATACGAGCAACGGTTTGGTTTGCCGCAAGGCGAATCATACCTTCTGCGCCCAGTTCAGACAGCCACTCAGAGTTAAACTGAATTTTAGTCTTTGCAGGATCGAGAATTTTGAACACTTGCTCTTTGTACGTTTCAGCGTTACGCAATACGTCTTCACGACTTAGCGGTGGACGAGTTGTGTTTTTACCTGTTGGGTCACCAACCATTGCAGTGAAGTCACCGATTAGGAACGTCACTTCATGACCTAGTTCTTGGAACAAGCGAAGCTTATTGAAAATAACCGTATGGCCTAGGTGAATGTCAGGTGCTGTTGGATCAGCGCCCAATTTAATACGTAGAGGACGGTCTTCTTTTAGTTTTGCGATTAGCTCTTCTTCTGGAATCAGCTCTTCAACACCGCGCTTAATCTCGGCTAGTGCAGCTTCAATGCTCGCCATTCTTGTTCACTCCCACAGATTTGGCAAAAATATAATAGCTGAACATATTACTTGAATAGCGATGCATTTTGAAACACGTTAGACTAGGTAGTTGTCACTTTTTCCGTTTAATTTAGCAATCAAGTACCTCATGCATTCGATTTTTGTCCGACTTCCACTCTTGCACAAAGTATTGATCGGTTTTTTTAGTGCGCTGATTATCTTCGCGCTCTTCTTTTTACCTGATCCGCAAGACCTAGACCCGCAGCAGAGCCGATTAAAAGTTGGTCAACATTATCCTGTGCCAGTTTCCCTCGAACTCAGTGCACTAAATAGTTCATCGCCTGCGGTTCCCGCCGTGCTGCGCTGGGAGACATACAAGGTAAAAAATGGCGAGAGTGCTGCCATCTTATTTAGTCGCGTCGGGCTTTCTGCTCGTCTATTACATGAACTGGTGTCATCAGACAAAGAAGTGGAAAAACAGTTAACTCGGCTTCGACCTGGTGACCGATTGCAATTTGGTTTTGACGAAAATAACGACTTGGTGCAGCTAAGAAGAACACTAAGCGCGTTCGAGACTTTTCGTATCACATTAAAAGACGGCAAGTACGTTTCTGAAGTTGATAAAAAAGAAGTCGACTTCCAGTACAACTACGCTGAAGCCACCATCAAATCAAACTTTTGGAATGCAGGAATATCTTCTGGATTAAATGGTAACCAAATCATGGAACTGGCTGGCATATTTGGTTGGGACATCGACTTTGCTTTAGATATTCGTAAAAACGACAGCTTCCGAGTACTTTACCAAGAGGAAGTGGTAGAAGGTGAAGTAATCGGCCGTGGAAAAATCATTGCTGCGATCTTTAAAAACCAAGGCGATACCTTTACCGCAATATTGGATCAGAAAAGTGGCAAGTATTACGACGAAAATGGGCGTGCAATGAAAAAAGCATTCTTACGCGCGCCGTTGGACTTCCGTCGAGTTTCGTCTAATTTCAACCCACGCCGCTTACATCCAGTGACGGGACGCGTTCGTCCTCATAGAGGCACGGACTATGCGGCACCAGTGGGCACCCCGATTTGGGCGGCTGGTGATGGCGTTGTTCAAAAATCGTCTTACAACAAATTTAATGGTAACTACGTTTTCATTAAACATAGCAATACTTACATTACCAAGTACCTGCACTTAACCAAACGTACTGTACGAGCTGGTCAACGCGTTAAGCAAGGCCAAACCATTGGTACGCTTGGCGGAACTGGCCGTGTAACTGGCCCTCACCTGCACTATGAGTTCCTTGTGAATGGTGTCCATAAAAACCCGCGCACGGTGAATTTGCCACAATCTAAATCCCTGACAGGCAAAGCGAGACAAACTTTCATGGCAAACGCGAAAATTAGCATGGACAAGCTTGAACGCTACAGCAAACTGCTAGCAATGAAGTAAGCCAGGTATTGAAAAGGGCAGCGAAGCTGCCCTTTTTGTTTTGTCGATATCATCACGATAAAGCTTACTGTTCGGAGTGATGCTCTCTCCCGAGCATAAGCAAACACGGTGTCAGAACTAACGTTAGCAAAGTCGCAAACGCCAAACCACCCGCGACAGCGGTCGCAAGCTGAGACCACCATTGAGTGCTTGGTGCGCCAAACTCCACTTTCTGATTAACTAAGTCGATGTTCATTTCTAACACCATTGGCAATAAGCCTAATATGGTGGTCACCGTCGTAAGTAAAACGGGTCTTAAACGCTGCACACCCGTACGCAAAATAGCCTCAGATTTTTCTAAACCACGTTTACGCATCTGATTATAAGTATCGATTAAAACAATATTATTGTTTACCACGATACCAGCCAACGCAATCACTCCAATTCCCGACATAATGATGCCAAATGGCTTTTGGAAAATAAGTAACCCGGCGAAGACACCAACGGTAGAAAACAGCACTGCACTAAGGATTAAGAAAGCTTGATAAAAGCTATTAAACTGCGTAATTAAAATCAAAGCCATCACACCAAGCGCGACAATAAAAGCATTTTGCAAGAATGCTGATGAGTTTTCCTGCTCTTCATTTTGACCCCGAATCTTATATTCAATGCCTTCCGGTAAGTCGAGCTGTTCCATTCCAGCGGCAATCTTAGGTAACTCAAGCGCCAAATTGTAACCTTCCACCATATCCGCTTTAATATTGATAACTCGATGACCGTCGACCCGACGAATAGTGTCTTGCTTATGATCTGGTTTGATTTGAGCAAAATTCGTAATCGGTACCAGACCAGCTGCCGTTTTCACTCTCAGTTGATCAAATCGACCTATGTCGCGCTTATCTTGCGGATAGCGCACCAAAATATCGACTTCTTCATCCGCATCATCGGGCAAATAATCGCCTATTTTCAAGCCGTTCGTAACAAACTGGACGGTATTCCCGACTAAAGTAGCATCCGCTGCAAAGCGAGAGGCGTCATCTCGCTGGATATCAATTTGCCAATCAATCCCTTCCTTATTAGTGGTATCACTCAAGTTGGTCAGTGCAGGATTACCATCAGCCCAATGTCGTACTTTTTTGGCTGCTTCATCTAACGCACTAACACTCAAATTTCGTGATGACACTTCAATCACGAGATCATGCTCGACAGGCGGTCCTGCGTCCGGGAATTTATACTCAAGTTCAACACCATAAAAGCGGTCTGTCGTCTCTTTTAGTTCCTCAATAATGGTTTTCACTTTGCGTCGATACTGCCAATCCACAGGCGTTATTTGAATCTGGCCAATCTCGTCCCCATTATCGCTCGATCCTGTGCGCGTGTAGACACTTTCAAACTCGTCATGACCGAGCATCACCTTCTCGATTTCGCGCATAACAACATCTTTTTCGTGAATAGACAGGTCACCATAAGAACGAACTTTAACGGTAAAAAAGGCAGGGTCCACCTCAGGGAAAAACTCTGCACCCAAGCCAGCTTTGTTGTAAGTGAAGCCGACACCTGCCGCTAGCAGTATCGCGCTGAGTAAGACTTTCCATGGATGACGAATCGCTACCGACAGAGTCTGGTAATAAAGCTTGGTAATGCCTGTCGCTTTTTCAAAGTTGCCGTTATGCAGCTCAACCATTTCTCGCTGAGCTTTCTGATTGACGACTTGAGGCTTGCCAATGATCCCGCCGATGACAGGAACGAACAATAAAGCCATCATCAGCGAAGCGGCCAAAGTAGCAATTAAAGTAAGTGGTAAGTACTTCATGAACTCACCAGTAATGTCTGGCCAGAAAAGTAACGGAGCAAACGCAGCCAATGTGGTTGCTGTGGATGCGGTAATAGGCCAGGCCATTCGCTTTGCTGCATCTCGATAGGCTTCTTTACGTGGCGTTCCTTCTTGCATGCGCCGATCTGCAAACTCTGTCACCACAATGGCACCATCCACCAACATGCCTACTGCCATAATTAAAGCAAACAGTACGACGATATTGACCGTCAGCCCAAATACCGATAACACCAACAACCCAGTCAAGAACGATCCTGGAATAGAAATCCCCACGAGAAGCGCGGTCCTAACCCCCAATATGGCAATAATGACGATAACTACGAGGATAATTGCGGATAAGATATTGTTTTGTAGATCACTGAGCATCAATTTGACATCGTCGGATTGATCCCAAGTGTATTTAACTTGCAAATTGTCGGGCCACTCGGCACGCTTCTGTCCCTGAGCCAGTACTTCTTTTACCAGCTCAACCGTTTCAATAATGTTTTCCCCTGCCCGTTTTTTTACATCCAAAACGATGGCAGATTCGCCATCTAAACGAGCAAAACTTTCAGGATCGCGAAATGCACGTCGTACTGTCGCCACATCGCCAAAAGTGATCACCTCTTTGCCATTCACCTTGATCGGTAGTTCAAGCACATCTTTCAGTGAATCAAAAACCGATGGGACTTTTACCGAAAAGCGTCCATACCCAGTATCGACAAACCCCGCTGCCACAACTCGGTTATTCAAGGCAATTAAATTATAGATATCCGCTTGATCGAGACCGTAGCTTTCCATCAATAGCGGATCGACAACTATCTCCACGATGTCTTCGCGATCTCCTGCGATTTCAACCTCAAGAACCTGACGGAAACTTTCCAAACGATCACGTAACGTTCTGGCAATCTGAACAATGGTTCGCTCTGGTACGGTGCCATAGAGCACAACGGTCAAAACAGGCTCTTCAGATGCAAACGTGACTTCGTTTACCGTCGGCTCATCACTGTCCTCTGGTAACTTTGGCTTCGCAAGATCAACCGCATCACGCACATCTGCCATCGCTTTATCAAGATCCACTCCGACACTAAATTCCAGCGTCACCGAAGCATGACCTTCTGATGCCACAGAGGTCATCTCTTTTACGCCTTCAATAGAACGCAGCTCTTGCTCTATTGGACGAACCAATAAACGCTCGGCATCGACAGGAGAAATACCTTGATGTCCAACAGAAACATAAATGATCGGAATGGTAATATCAGGGCTCGATTCCTTGGGGATAGTGACGTAAGTAATGACACCGGCAATTAAGATCATCACCAGTAATGTCAGCATGGTGCGAGCGCGGGATAACGCAGCATCAATCAGAGTGTACATAAGTGCTCCTTACTGCTCACTAGCCGCTTCAACAACTACGTCATCAACTTTATTGGCCAGTACTTGATCACCATCTCGCACAAAACCTTGTCCCAGCACGATAATATCTGCACGCTCTCCTAACCCAGAGAGCCACACACCATCATCCTCGGCCTTAACGAGTTGAATTGGAACAAACTCAACATACTCATTACGCAGTGTCTTGACACCTAAGTTACCTTCTTCATCTAGTGCTAACATGGCAGCCGTAATCTTTACTGCCAACACTTCACTCAAAGGCAGCTGTACTTCTGCGCTCATACCGGCAGGAATTCTTGCGTCTTGATTATCAATTTCGATTTCAATTGGAAATGTATTAGTAGAAGCAGAAGAAACACGTCCAATGTAGCGCACACGACCTTGATGATGCTGTTGGTTAATGGTTCTTACGTCGGCTTCTAGGCCTTCCTTAAGGTATTGTATATGCCGTTCACTGACATCGGCTTCAATCACTAAAGTATCCAAATCAATGACCGTCGCAATAGGATCGCCAATCCCGACAAAATCACCTAACTCAACAAAGTGGTGATCTACGATGCCATCAAATGGCGCTTTAACCTCAGTATTTCTTAAAGCCGTTTGCACGTTACTCAAATTCGCACGTGCATCTACCAACGCTGCTTGCGCTGTCGCAAATGCAACCTCACCTTGCAGTCCACGACTTTTTAGCGATTTAGCTGCATTAAACTCTTTCTCTTTAACCAACAGCATCGCCTGGGCCCGTTTAAGTTGAATGCCAAGGTCGCGCTTATCGATGTTTGCGATCACTTGTCCCTGTTTGACCGCTTGGCCTTTCTTTATGTTAAGACTGACTATTTTACCGGCAACTTCGGCGCCAAGACGCGCTTGACGATTGGGCGCTGTTCGTCCATACAATTCAATGGTTTTACTGGTAGGTTCGGCAAGAAAAGTATCAAACATCACCTTTGCAAGTGGTGTCGTGTTCGTGGATGTTGAAGAGTTAGGATGATCATCTTGTGCTTTGAGTTGGCCGATGGTTAGCCATGCAACAAGAAGTAAGACGAGGATAAGAGATACTAGCCAAGGGCGCTCGACAATTCGGCGTCCAAAAGAAAGTCCAGACATATAAAGTCCTTTTTATTATTTCTCTGCATATCTGCGAGCGTGCGCTTTACGTGACATCCTTCTACATAAAGCACAGGCAGCCATTAGCTGCCTGTTAGGTGTTAATTACACACTGAACGATGCACCACAACCACATGTTGTCGTTGCATTTGGATTATTTACGAAGAAGCGCGCTCCTTCCAACCCTTCTGTGTAGTCAACAATACCGCCAACGAGATATTGCAGACTCATAGGGTCTACAACCAGTGTTACACCACTGTTTACGATTGTCGTATCGCCTTCGTTTACATTTTCATCAAAAGTAAAGCCGTATTGGAAGCCGCTGCAGCCGCCGCCAGTAATGTATACGCGCAGTTTCAATGCTGGGTTTTCTTCTTCAGCAATCAATGCTTTAACGCGAGATGCTGCTGCGTCAGAAAAAGATAATGGTACGTTTACTTCGCTCACGAAGACCTCTCTCACTCGTGTAATGCGTCAAGCCTGAAGCAAGACGTCAAATTTGTGCTAATTGAGACGATTATCCAATACCTGACAAACTCGTTCAAGTATTCGCCGCCGATTCTTTATAACAGATGCGGATATATAAGATTACACTGCGAAACAACACATAAATTAAGCAAAACGTTTCTAACTTGATTATAGCTAGGTACAATGCGCTCCACTTGGTCCGAGCAATCAAAAGAGGATAACCCCATGACCAAATCATCAGAGCTGTATCAAAAAGCTCAGCAAACCATCCCTGGCGGTGTCAATTCACCAGTTCGTGCATTCAACGGCGTTGGCGGCTCTCCGCTATTTATCGAACGAGCAGACGGTCCACTGATTTTTGATGCCGATGGTAAAGCGTATATTGATTACGTTGGCTCTTGGGGTCCAATGATTCTTGGCCACAACCACGCGGTTATCCGCGAAGCAGTAATTGATGCAGCGCAACGCGGTCTTAGCTTCGGTGCGCCAACAGAGCTTGAAATCGCGATGGCAGAATTAGTTTCTGAGCTTGTTCCATCAATGGAGCAAATCCGCATGGTAAGTTCTGGTACTGAAGCTACTATGAGCGCGATTCGCCTTGCACGTGGCTTCACCGGTCGCGACAAGATCATGAAATTTGAAGGTTGTTACCACGGCCACGCTGACAGCTTGCTAGTAAAAGCAGGTTCTGGAGCACTAACTCTAGGCCAACCAAGCTCTCCTGGCGTTCCTGCAGATTTTGCTAAGCACACGCTAACAGCAACATTCAACGACCTAGATTCTGTACGCGAGCTATTTGCTGCTAACAAAGGCGAAATTGCTTGTATCATCGTTGAGCCAGTAGCAGGCAACATGAACTGTATTCCACCAGTGGAAGGCTTCCACGAAGGGCTACGTGAAATCTGTGATCAAGAAGGCGCGCTACTAATTTTTGATGAAGTAATGACAGGCTTCCGTGTTGCTCTAGGCGGCGCGCAAGCACACTACAACATCAAACCCGACCTAACGACACTGGGTAAAGTGATTGGTGGCGGTATGCCAGTAGGTGCTTTCGGTGGCCGTAAAGAAGTGATGCAATACGTTGCACCTACAGGCCCAGTTTACCAAGCTGGTACCCTTTCCGGTAACCCTGTCGCAATGGCAGCAGGCTACGCATGTTTGAACCTTCTAAAAGAAGAAGGCAACGAAAAGCGCCTAGCTTCTAAAACGAAACAACTTGCTGAAGGCTTTAAGTCTCTAGCAGAAAAACACGGTATTCCGCTAGTTGTTAACCAAGTGGGCGGTATGTTCGGCTTCTTCTTCACTGACCAAGAAAAAGTAACTTGCTACGAAGACGTAACGAAGTGCGATGTAGAACGCTTCAAGCGTTTCTTCCACTTAATGCTAAAACACGGTGTCTACCTTGCGCCATCTGCGTTTGAAGCGAGCTTTACTTCACTCGCTCATGGTTCAAAAGAGATTGATGCCACACTAGAAGCTGCTGACCGCTGTTTTGCTGTTCTTGCAGAAGAAGCGAAATAATCGCTAAAAACGGCGATAACGCATTTAGAAAAGGACCGTAACGGTCCTTTTTTATTGCCAATTCAAAATAACCAATATCGCTAATACCCCAACGACAATGCCAAACCACGGTATTCGCTTAGCTTTTTTCTCGGTTTGACACTTTTTATCACCGTTGCAACAACCCATAGCTCATCTCTTGATTGATAACCGACTGATTTGTAGTCATTATAGCAAGGTACATCGCCCTGCTCTAATTCGGCATTGTCATAAGCTTGAAAGAGTTAAGAGTGCAAAGTAATAAAGGTTACACGCCATCATTGAAGGCATAAACCGTAAACGTCACCTGTAAGTTGGACTAATACCATGCCAAATAATGTAAAAATAACGTCGAGTCACCGAGTACTAATGGTTGCTTTACTCGCCGCTGCTTTTGCTTGCTACTTATTGGTTGAGCCATATATCAATTCCATTGTGATGGCTTTTATCATTTCTTTGCTCATGTTTCCGATACACGAATGGTTTGAGCAGAAAATTCCCAAGCACCCCAATATGGCGGCACTGCTGTCATGTGTCGTCTTGACGTTTATTATTGTTATCCCGCTTTTATTTGTGTTTGCCGCCATTGTTCAGCAAGGCTCTGTTTTCTCACAAAATACATATAATTGGGTTACCAATGGTGGTATCCAAGATATATTCCAACATCCTTTCGTTATCAAAGGCTTAGCGATTGTTAATGAGTACTTACCTTTTGATAAAATCGAGCCCAAAGCCATTGCTGAGAAAATTGGGCAATTTGCCACATCGTTTGGCTCTAACTTAGTCGCTATCAGCGCAAAGATTTTAGGAGACGCAACCAACTTCCTAATGAACTTCTTCTTAATGCTGTTTGTGCTGTTTTTTCTGCTTCGTGACCACGACAAAATTATCTCTGCGATTCGTCATATCCTGCCACTCTCACGTAGCCAAGAAGACCGCATATTGACAGAGATAGAGCAAGTTTCTAAATCAGCCGTAATGGGCTCATTCATGACAGCGATTGCTCAAGGTCTGGCTGGCGGTATCGGTATGTGGCTAGCAGGCTTCCCTGGGTTATTTTGGGGAACGATGATGGGCTTTGCATCATTCATTCCAGTGGTAGGAACCGCGCTAATCTGGATTCCTGCAGCAGCGTACTTGTTCTTAACAGGCGATATGACTTGGGCTATCTTCTTGACGGTGTGGAGTGTAGTCGTCGTTGGCTCTATAGATAACCTATTGCGTCCGTTGCTAATGCAAGGCAGCGCCGGCATGAATACCCTTATGATTTTCTTCTCATTACTGGGTGGTCTGCATCTGTTTGGTTTGATTGGTCTTATCTACGGCCCACTTATTTTTGCCGTGACCATGGTACTGTTTAATATCTACGAGGAAGAATTCAAAGACTTCCTTAACCAACAAGACAACAGCTAGTCACCGCTTAATCACTTCAAGCTTGGGGCAGATTGTGCGAAAATCTGCCCCAAATTATTTCTGATGAACCAAATTTATGTCTGCTTATATCGCTCCTAGCCAAATAGCTCAGCGCCAACTTGAATACTTCAATGGAAAACACGTTTTAGTCGCTGGTGAAGTTGAAGACCTATTTCCTCTTGAGTTAGTGGCTCATTGTGAGTCTGTTGAAGTGTTTACTTCCAACTATAGCTACTACCGCCAAATTCAAACCTCTGACAAAGTGAAAAGTCATTTTGGCTCTGTGTTTGATGTTGAAACAAAAGCAGACATGGTCCTTTTATACTGGCCAAAAGCAAAAGCCGAAGCAGAATACTTGCTGGCGATGTTGATGGCGAAACTGGGCATTAACACCGAAATCGTCATCGTTGGTGAAAACCGCTCCGGCATCAAGAGCATCGAGAAGATGTTCCAAGAATACGGCCCTGTGAACAAGTACGACTCTGCTCGTCGCTGCTCATTTTACTGGGGTAATTGCCTCAATGAACCAAAACCTTTCAACCAAGCAGATTGGTTTAAGTCTTACACTGTTACACTCGGTGAGCAGTCGCTAGCGGTTAAGAGCCTACCTGGCGTATTCAGCCATGGCGAGTTCGACTTAGGTAGCCGATTGCTGCTTGAAACCTTACCTAAGCTGTCGGGCAAAGTGCTCGACTTTGGTTGTGGTGCAGGTGTGCTCGGTGCGTTTATGGCGAAAGCGAATCCAGAGATCGCGATTGAGATGTGTGACATTAATGCTTATGCGATCACTTCTAGCCAAGCCACATTAGAAGCGAATGGTTTATCCGGACGCGTATTTGCATCAGATATATACTCGGATACCGCAAAAGACTACCGCTTTATCGTCAGCAACCCGCCATTCCACAGTGGTCTAGACACAAATTACAACGCAGCGGAAACCTTGTTGGGTCAGGCACCACAATATCTAACCAAAGACGGCGAAATGGTGATTGTCGCGAATAGCTTCTTAAAATACCCACCAATTATCGAGCGGGCGTTTAATAATTGCGAGACGCTAAATAAGACCAATAAATTTTCTATCTACTACGCGAAAAAATCATAACTTCCCCCCGCGCAGGCACAAACCTGCGCGATTTTTTCTCATAAATTCAACACTCATAAGAAAAACTGCGTCACCCTGCACGCTTTACAACTAACTTTCTTGTCAAAGAAAAAAAACTCGTTAATTTTGTTAATTCTATCTAGTTGAACATCTTATCCGTTTTTAACGAGAACCTCGGCAGCGAAGTATGTTTTAGAACTGCCCATTATGAGTTGTAATCTTATCCATGTTTAAATTCTACAAAAAACAGAAATTTAAGCGCCTTCAGAGTACACTGATGACCGCATTTCTGGTGCTCAGTATCACACCTCTTACCATTACTGCGATCTTTTTCTTGCAGTCCCACAGTAAAGATCTGCAAGAACAAAGCACCTCGCACTTACTGTCTGTTCGAGATACAAAACAGCAGCAAATCATCGACTACTTTGAGGCACGAGAAACCGAAGTCATGGGCTTTGTGCGCTCAGAGTTGGCTTACGCCAGTGGTGGCCGATTCTACGGTCTCGTCAATGCTTTTAGTCGTTTAGGCAATGATATTGAAGAGTCTCGTAAAAACGCCCAACAGCGCTACATCGAGGGCAGCGGAGACCAAATCAAAACCTCAACGTTACCCGAGTCATCCAACTATGTAGGAAGTGAACGTTACCGGCTTTTACATAAACGCTATCATTGGGCCTACTTAGAGCTCCTCAAGCGCTCTGATTTTAATGACATTTTGCTGGTAGACATCAATGGTAACGTCACCTACTCGATCAACAAAGACGATAACTACGGAACGAACTTGTTATCAGGCCCCTACAAAGACTCGGCACTTGGCAAAACTTTCAAGCGTCTCGCCGATGATGTGACTGAACGTCGAAAAGTAAATGAAGACTACACTCCTGTGATTGTGTCTGACTTCGAGCTGGAAGGGGGGAAATCAGTCGCTTGGCTAGGTGCACCAATTGTTCAGCAAGGTTATCTACACAGCTATGCCATGTTCCGCTTGCCAAATAATGGCATCACTAAGTTAGCCGCAGACGCCAACCGAGAGTCATCAATTAACACCTTGCTGGTTGGAAATGATCACCAACCTCGCACAATTAACACGAAACAAGACGACATTAAGAACAGTTTAGAAGTGATCGATAAAGCACTCTCTGGTGCATTTGGTGTCGGCACTTACACAAACGGTTTAGGTGAAGAGATCATCGCGGCTTATGCACCGATTGAAACTCGTGGTGTGATTTGGGCGCTCGTCGTACAGTTACCAGAAAACGAAGCTTTCGCTCGTATCCATCAACTCGAAAAACTATTCGTTATCGCTATGTTGATCGCCATTATCCTTGTGGTGATCGCTTCTCACTATTTATCAAACTTTATCACTTCTCCGTTGCTGAAATTGACTTGGGTTGCCGAAAAGGTCTCTGCAGGGGATCTTGATGACACGTCTTTTAATACGGTTCGTAAAGATGAAATTGGTCGGCTTGCGTTAAGCTTTGAACGAATGCAACGCTCTATTCGAGAGAAGATTCAAACCATTAAGAAGCAAAATGAAGAACTAGAAAGCAACATACAGATCATTCAGAAACAGAATGAAGAACTGCAATTGGCCGATAAATTAAAAGATGAGTTCTTAGCCACGACTTCTCATGAACTTCGTACACCGTTACACGGCATGGTCGGGATTGCTGAAACCTTAGCGTCCGGCGCCAATGGTGCGATCCCCGCTAGCCAGAAATATCAGCTTGATATCATCATTAAAAGTGGTCAGCGTCTCGCTAATCTAGTCGATGACTTGTTGGATTATCATAAAATGCGTTATGGAAGCATGGATATCCAGAAATCAGCAGTGAGTTTGGGCAGTGCAACACGATTGGTTTTAGAGCTTTCTAGCCATTTACTCGGAAGTAAAACCATCCGCATCATCAACCAAGTCCCAGCGGATTTAAAAGCAGTGTCAGCTGACCCGCAACGCCTTGAACAAGTGCTATATAACCTGATTGGCAATGCGATTAAATACACCTCAGAAGGTAAAATTGTTATCTCCGCTAATGTGGTAGATGATCATGTACGCGTACAAGTCGTGGATACTGGACAAGGAATTCCCGCAGAACAACTTGAACATATTTTTGAACCACTCATCCAAGCAGGGCAAGACGCGAGCCGTTATCGTCAAGGTGCAGGACTTGGGCTCTCCATTAGCCGTCAATTGATCGAGTTAATGGGAGGCTCGTTATACGTCAGTAGCCAACCAATGGTCGGAACTACCTTCAGTTTCACTTTACCGCTCGCCAGTGAAGAAGAAATCCAAGCAACCCAGACTCTAGCTGCGCACGGGCACTTCCAAATTCCTGAAGTTAATGTAGAGAACAGCGAAGACTTATCACTTCCAGAGAACCCAGACGGCCCGTTACTGTATGTTGCTGACGATGAACCAGTAAACTTACGCGTGCTTGAAAGCTTTTTACGTTTAGAGGGCTATCGTGTGCGTACCGTCTCCGATGGGCCAGAAACGTTAGCGCTCGTCGAGCAAGAGAAGCCGGAACTTCTGTTATTGGATATCATGATGCCAGGCATGAGCGGCTACCAAGTTTGTAGTGAACTACGTGAAACCTATGATCATGCCGAGTTGCCAATCATTATGCTCACCGCACTCAGTCAAACAGAAGATCGTGTAAGAGGTTTTGAAGCAGGAGCCAACGACTATTTATCGAAACCATTTAATAAACAAGAGTTGGCGGCACGTATCCAAGCGCATTTAACGGCAAGTAAAGCAGAAATGCGCCATATGGAAAACAAAGTGCTAGAGTCTGAACTTAGACAGCGAGCAGTCGTTGAAGCAAGCTTACTTGAGACTCAAGGTCGTTTGTTGGAACAGCTAGAATCGGCTCCTGAAGCTATCATCTGTCTACGTGAAGACAAGCGTATTCGCTTTGCTAACGAAGCTGCTTGTAAGCTATTCAAGCGCAGCTTAGAACAGCTAAAGCGCTCATCTGCTGATGAGCTGATTGCCCCTAAATATCTAACCGTCAAACAACCTCATTACTGTGGCAAGATTGATATCTATATTGAAGATATTCGTCAGAACATCGAAACAGACATTCTTAAGCTCCCTGAAGGTTCAGGGTTAGATATCATGTACATCTTTAATGTCGGCGGTGGAGCCAGTGCCGCTCGCATACATAATCTAGAAACCGCCGTAGAAGTGCTTTCAAGTTATGCATTTGATGGTGACAAAGACCAATTGCAAAAGCTAAAAGAGCTTGGCGGAGAATTTACGCGCCTTGCAGACAAAGCACTCGGTAATAAAAAGGACAAGCAAGAACTTATGCGGGAAGTTCTAGTCGACGCAATGACACATGCTTTAGAGTATTGGGAATCTGTAACGGGTGAAAGTAAATTCGCATTTGCAGAGCAAAGTGGCTTGTGGCGCGTTTATCTAGACCGAAGTACTTTACAAACACGCACCTTAGATAAATACATGCGTATAGAAACATTACCCAAAACACCACGTTGGAGAACGGTGCTAAGCTCGATAGAGTTCATTCTCGAACACTGCAAAGAACAGAGCCCCGAGAGAGCATACATAGAAGCACAACGAGATAAACTACAGCGACTATTGACCAGCTAATATTTATCAAAAAAACTAGCCCAGCGTGCATGCTGGGCTTTTTTGTTATTCGAGTATTCCCTTCCTAGAGATAAAAGAGACCGCCTCTTCCTACCCCATTACCCTATTTCCAATAACGAACATTCGGTTAGACAACGCTATCTATTGTTGGTCTTCAAAACGTACGACCTTATCCATTTTACTTGTCTTAACTAGGTAAGTTCGAGCAACCGAAAAAACTTCATTCATATAATAAAAAAAGGACAACAAACGGAAGAAAACTGTCGATAAAAAAGGCCATTTTTCAGATAACAAGCGGATTTTGACGAACTATTGATAGAGATTGCGAACTTAATCACAACAGAACGGCAGATTAATTTTTAGCTGATTAATTAACACCATTTCTGCATGTGAGCGAGATCTCCGAACCTAGAAAACAAGCAGGAAACGTATATTTAAAAAGGACCAGCAGGTTAGTAATCACCAACACTAATTATTAACAAGGATATAAACTGCGACGCATATCAACGTTTATTTTTTGGCCCAATGCTGGTTAAAATTAGCCAAAATAACGTTTATAACGGAGAGCTCAGAGATTTTAACGTTTTTAACGGGAATCAAGTTTGATTATTTTATGGATAAGGTGTTTTCTTACTCCTGCCTAAGGCCTACAGGCCACTCTTGGCGAAACTCAATGTTGTAATGAGTAAGGCATGTACAAGAGGTAGGTCTTAGAGAGTGTTTATCAATTGATGACATTCAATTCCATTTAGTGAAATGAAAGCAAATAGTAAGGAACAGCTATGCTTGCCAATATTAAAAAAACAGCACTAGCAACAGCAATTATTGCAACGGCTACTACAGGTTTTGCATCGGTAGCTACTGCGGCTGAACGCAGTGAACTGACTATCCACCCTAAAGAGTTTACAACTTTCGTTCGTAACTTTAACCCTTTCTTGGGTGCAACTAACCTGCACACAACAACCGACTTTATTTACGAGCCGCTCGTTGTTTTTAACGAAATGCACGGTAATACGCCTGTATTTCGTCTAGCAGAAAACTTTACCATGGCTGATGACCTGATGAGCGTAACCTTCGATATCCGTAAGGGCGTAAAATGGTCTGATGGCAAAGCGTTTACCGCTGATGATGTTGTTTACTCTTTCAACCTAGTTAAAGAGAAGCCAGAGCTAGACCAATCTGGTATCAACTCTTGGGTGACTGGCGTAGAAAAAGTTAACGACTACCAAGTTAAATTCCGTCTAAGCGAAGCAAACTCAAACGTTCCTTACGAAATTGCGAAAGTACCAGTCGTACCTAAGCACGTATGGAGCAAAGTAAAAGATCCAGCAACATTCACAAACGAAAATCCAGTAGGCAGTGGTCCATTTACTGAAATCGACACTTTCACACCGCAGCTATATATCCAGTGTGAGAACCCGAATTATTGGGATGCTGACAACCTAGATGTAGATTGTCTGCGTGTGCCACAAATCGCGAACAACGACCAATTCTTGGGCAAAATCGTTAACGGCGAAATGGACTGGACGTCTTCATTCGTACCAGACATCGACCGTACGTACGCTGCAGCAAGTCCGAATCACCACTACTGGTACCCACCAGCGGGTACTCAAGCATTTGTAGTGAACTTCAAAAACCCAGACGCTGCGAAAAACGAAGCACTAACTAACGTTGACTTCCGTCGTGCGTTCTCTATGGCGCTAGACCGTCAAACTATCATTGATATCGCTTTCTACGGCGGCGGTACAGTGAACGACTTCGCATCTGGCCTTGGCTACGCATTCGAAGCTTGGTCTGATGAAGAGACGCACAACAAGTACAAAGGCTACAACACATACAACGCGGAAGGTGCGAAAAAGCTTCTAGCTAAAGCTGGCTTCAAAGATGTAAACAAAGATGGCTTTGTGGATACACCATCTGGCAAGTCTTTCGAGCTTCTAATTCAATCACCAAACGGTTGGACTGACTTCAACAACACGGTACAACTAGCCGTTGAGCAACTAGCAGAAGTGGGCATTAAAGCTCGTGCTCGTACACCGGACTTCTCGGTATACAACCAAGCTATGCTAGAAGGTACTTACGACGTTGCTTACACCAACTACTTCCACGGTGCAGATCCACACTTGTACTGGGATAGTGGCTACAACTCGAAGCTACAAGCTGGTGACGGCATGCCTCGCTTTGCAATGCACTTCTACAAGAACGATAAGCTAGACGGTCTTCTTAACAGCTTCTACAAGACAGCAGATAAGCAAGAACAGCTAGAGATCGCTCATGGCATTCAGAAGATCATTGCTCAAGACCAAGTAACTATTCCTGTGCTATCTGGCGCGTACATGTACCAATACAACACAACTCGCTTCACTGGTTGGTGGAACGAAGAAAACCCTAAGGGCCGTCCAAACATTTGGGCAGGTATCCCAGAGCGTCTACTTCACGTACTGGACCTAAAACCAGTTAAATAAGTAGAAGTTCATTTCAAGCGGCATACATCCCGTGTGCCGCCTATAAAAATCCCTTGTTAACGAAACCAATATGTGGCGCTCGTCGTCAGGGGATTTTTCGCTCTAAATTTCGCTAGGAGCGACCTGAAACCAGAAACAGGGAAAAAATCTGGGTGAGTAAGGTGTGAGTTATGGGTTATTTTTTAAGACGTTTGTCGTTCTATCTTGTCGCGCTCTTAGTTGCAGCGACGTTAAACTTTATTATTCCGCGAGCAATGCCTGGTGACCCAGTTACCATGATGTTTGCTAATGCTTCAGTACAGGTGACTCCAGAACGAATCGCAGCAATGAAAGAACTGCTCGGTTTCGTTGATGGGCCAATTTACATTCAGTACTTCTCGTACATTAAAAACATTCTAAGTTGGGAATTGGGCACCTCAATCCAGTTCTACCCACTTTCAGTTAATTCTTTACTAGGTAGTGCATTTGGCTGGTCACTATTTCTAGCTGGTACTGCGGTTGTACTTTCTTTCTCCATCGCTTCTGTCCTTGGTATTTTTGCCGCCTGGAAGCGCGGTAGTAAGTACGATGCATTCGTAACGCCTGGCACATTGATCATTCAAGCTATTCCACAAATGGTTATCGCAATGTTAGCGCTGTTTACCTTTGCGATTGGCCTGAAATGGTTCCCATCTGGCTATGCTTACACGCCAGGTACTATTCCTGATTGGACAAGCTGGGAGTTCATCAAGAACGTGGGTTACCACGCTGTACTACCTCTATTCTGTGCAACCATCGTTCAAATTGGTGGCTTCCTAGTTAACATGCGTAACAACATGATCAACCTTCTCGCCGAAGACTATATCACGATGGCTAAAGGTAAAGGGCTGAGTGAAAACCGCGTCGTCTTTAATTACGCCGCACGTAACGCACTACTTCCAAGTGTTACCGCACTGTCTATGTCTTTAGGTATGGCCATTGGAGGTCAATTAATCATCGAGATGATTTTCAACTACCCAGGCCTAGGTACTGTTCTATTGAACGCAATTCACGCTCGTGACTACCAAGTACTTCAAGGTCAGTTAATTATCATGACGATGTTCATGCTGTGCTTCAACTTAATGGCTGACATGCTGTACATGATTCTAGACCCTCGCCTACGTACGGGAGGCAAATAATCATGAAAGAACTATTCAAACTTATTTTAGGTAACTCATTCGCTCGAATCGGTCTTGGTATTGTTACCGTATTCGTATTCGTTGCGATCGCAGCTCCTTTACTTACGAAACATGCGCCAGACAAGCGAACCGGTAACCCACACGAATACCCAAGCTTTGTTGTAAAACAGGCACAAAACAACCCTGATGGTTGGGTCGCTAAAAACCTAGCAGACGATCGTCGTACACTGCTTATGTCTAAAAAGGCCGACCACGTATTAGGTACTAGCCGAATGGGTCGCGATATCTGGTCGCAGGTGGCTTACGGTGCACGAGTATCACTGGGTGTAGGCTTTGGTGCTGGCATCATCGTGTGTTTCTTAGCAACAGTCATTGGTATATCGGCAGGTTACTTCGGCGGTAAAGTGGATGACATATTGAGTGCCGCAATGAACATCATGTTAGTAATTCCGCAGTATCCATTGCTATTCGTGCTGGCGGCCTTTATCGGTGAAGCAGGCCCACTCACCATTGCCTTGATTATCGCTGGTACTTCTTGGGCATGGGGTGCACGTGTTGTCCGCTCTCAAACTATGGCACTACGCGAGAAAGAGTTCGTTAAAGCTGCCGAAGTATTGGGAGAGTCTTCATTCCGTATCATCTTCGTTGAGATTTTACCAAACCTTATCCCGATTGTCGGTGCGAGCTTCATTGGCTCAGTAATGCTGGCGATCAACACTGAAGCGGTCATTTCGTTCCTAGGTTTGGGTGATGCCAACACGATCAGTTGGGGCATCATGCTTTACAACGTGCAAACCTCATCAGCCATGCTGATTGGCGCATGGTGGGAAGTACTAGCACCTTGTATTGCCCTAACACTACTGGTTACTGGTCTTGCTCTGTTGAACTTTGCCGTTGACGAAATTGCGAACCCTCAACTTCGTTCTCACAAAGGCATGAAACGCTGGAAAAAACTAGCAGCAAAAGACAAGAAAGAGCGTGAGCCTGAACTGGCACCACAAAATGCACTATGGAGCGGAGATAAATAATCATGACTGCACCACTAATTTCCATCCGTAACCTATGCGTAGACTACATCACAGACGCGGGCGATGTCCGCGCCTGTAACAACGTGAGCTTCGACATTGCACCAGGTGAAGTATTCGGTCTGGCTGGTGAATCTGGCTGTGGTAAATCCACTGTTGCCTTCTCACTAATGCGCCTTCATAAGCCGCCAGCGTTTATCACAGGTGGTGAGGTTATCTTCAACGGTGAAGATATCCTTCAGTACAGCGATGATCGCATGCAAGCGTTCCGCTGGAGTGAAATGTCGATGGTATTCCAGAGTGCGATGAACGCTTTGAACCCTGTTTTAACCATGGAAGAGCAGTTCTGTGACGTCATCATGCGTCATACCAATATGACTCGCGCTCAAGCAAAAACACGCGCTGAAGGTCTGCTGGAAATCGTTGATATCCACCCTAGCCGATTGAGTGATTACCCGCACCAGTTCTCTGGTGGTATGCGTCAACGTCTAGTAATCGCAATCGCTTTGGCTCTGAACCCAAAAATGATCATCATGGACGAACCGACTACCGCATTGGATGTAGTGGTTCAACGTGAAATTCTACAAAAAATTTACGCGCTTAAAGAAGAGTTTGGTTTCTCAATTCTATTCATCACACATGACTTGTCATTGATGGTCGAGTTCTCGGATCGTATCGGCATCATGTACTCAGGTGAGTTGATTGAAGTCGCGCCTTCTAAGCAAATTCTGGAAAGTCCTTACCACCCTTACACCAAAGGTTTGGGTAGCTCTTTCCCTCCACTAACTGGACCAAAGACCAAATTGACTGGTATTCCAGGTAACCCGTTGAACTTGCTAGAAGTTCCACAAGGCTGCCGCTTCCAAGCTCGTTGCGACCGCGTACATGAAGCATGTACACGTGTACCAACCCAATTACGTCAAATTGAACCAGGTCGCCTCTCAAATTGCCATTTGTACGGCGACACCATTGCTCAAGCTAAGGTTTAACAACAAAAAAACGCTAGCTAAGAACAAAAATTACACTGGAGAGAATTATGAGCAAACAATTCGGCGAACTGCTGATTGAGGGTAAAAATGTCGTTAAGGACTTCCCTTTAAACAGTAACTCAATCAAACAATCTAAGATGCGCGCAATCAACGACGTCTCTTTCAAAATGTACAAGAGCCGCGGCTTGTCAGTGGTAGGTGAATCTGGTTCAGGTAAGTCTACTACTGCAAAAATGATTGCAAAAATGTACGCACCAACCGATGGCATCATTGAATACAAAGGTCGTGATATCCAAGACATCACCTCTCGTCACGATTTAATGACCTACCGTGAAGGTGTACAAATGGTGTGGCAAGACCCATTCGGCTCGCTAAACCCAACACACAACATTTTCCACCATATTGCGCGCCCGCTGCTGATTCATAAGAAAGTAGCACCGGGCAACAAGAAAGAACTGGAAGAGCGTGTGTACGACCTACTTGAACAAGTTGGCCTTATTCCACCAAAAGAAACGGCGCAAAAGTTCCCGCACCAGCTATCTGGCGGTCAGCGTCAACGTGTAAACCTAGCTCGTAACATCGCAGTTGGTGCAGAAGTGGTATTGGCGGATGAGCCAACATCGATGCTCGATGTATCAATCCGTGCCGGTGTTCTGAACTTGATGGAAGAGATGAAGTTCGAGAAACAAATGTCTCTGCTTTACATCACTCACGACATCGCAACAGCGCGTTACATTGCTGAAGATCTCGCGGTCATGTACGTAGGTCACATGGTTGAATGGGGCGATACTGAAGAAATCATTCACGATCCTCAACACCCATATACGCAACTGTTGGTATCTGCGGTTCCAGATCCATCGAAGTCTATTCACGAGAAACTGAAAGGCAACAAAGGGGAAATCCCACTTTGGACACCAGAATCTGTCGGCTGTCCATTTGCTGGACGTTGTGTACACGCTACCGACAAATGTCGCGAACGACTACCGGGCGTCACTCAACTGTCCGACAACCACTTTGTCCGCTGTTACTTATTTGAAGATTAATCATAACGAGGGTCAGGTTCAGCCTGGCCCATTCCTGTTTTTATCGTTTCCCGGAGACATTGAATGCTGCTACTGACTAACCACATTGGTTATGAACGTCTGGGCCCAAAGAAAGCCATTATCCAGACCGAACAACCACACTTGTCTTCTTACACTGCTCAATTGATTTGTGCCACTAGCGAGCAAACCGTGGCAACTTTTGCGGTTGAAGAACAAGGTAAAGTGGCGAACTGGCATCAGGGCTATTTCTACCTCATCGACTTTTCCTCTTTCACAACGTCAGGTGACTATTTCTTGCAAGTAGAAGATACGCGCTCTTCCTCTTTCATCATTGGCGAACACATTCTGTTGGATAAAACTTTGTCAGATGTGATCCACTACTTCAAATCGCAACGTTGCGGCGGGATCTTCGATCAACAAGATCGACAACTTCCAGTACTAAACTCCAATAAAAAGGTTGATGTACACGGCGGCTGGTACGACGCATCAGGAGACGTTAGCAAGTATTTAAGCCACCTTTCATACGCGAATTATTTGAATCCTCAACAAACCCCAATGGTGGTTTGGAACATCCTAAAAGGGGTTTCATTGCTTGAAGGAAGCGAAGACATTGCAGCTTTCACACGTACACGTCTGATTGAAGAAGCCCTGTTCGGTGCAGACTTTCTTGTGCGTATGCAAAACGAAAAAGGCTTTTTCTACATGACGGTCTTTGACAAGTGGAGCAAAGATACTGCGCAACGCGAGATTTGCGCGTACGAAACTCAACTTGGTCACAAATTTGACGACTATCAAGCAGGCTTTCGACAAGGTGGCGGTGTCGCCATTGCAGCGCTAGCGGCAGCGTCGCGTTTAAGTGTTCACGGTGAATACGATCAACAAAAATACCGCAACGCTGCCGAAAATGGTTACTGGCACTTAAAAGAGCACAATACGCAGTACCTCAATGATGGGGAAGAAAACATTATCGACGAATACTGTGCGCTACTGGCTTGTGTAGAACTGTTTAAAGCAACCAAAGAAACTCGCTACTTGGAAGAGAGCCGTTTGTGGGCGCAACGTTTAGTTGCACGCCAAATGAGCGACGAGCAGATTCAACACTTTTGGTCAGCAAACCAAAACGGCAGCCGTCCATATTTTCACGCAGCCGAAGCTGGTCTACCAGTTATTGCCCTATGCGAATATCTATCTATTGAAGACGACTCAGCACGAGCGGAATCGGTAAAACGTATCGTCAACCTAGCGTGTGAGTTTGAGATCACAATATCGAATAAAGTGATCAACCCATTCGGTTACCCTCGCCAATATGTTAAAGGCGTAAATGAGTCAAAACGCGAGGCATTTTTTGTCGCACACAACAATGAATCCGGCTATTGGTGGCAAGGCGAGAATGCTCGACTGGGCTCACTCGCGACCATGGCGTACCTTGCTCAACCGCATATAGCGTCGCAAGAAGTACAGCAACAACTTTCTGTGTTTGCTCAAGATGCATTGAACTGGGTTGTAGGCTTAAACCCATACGACATGTGCATGCTAGATGGCCATGGTCGTAACAACCCTGATTACCTCCCTCAATATGGTTTCTTCAACGCAAAAGGTGGCGTGTGTAACGGAATCACTGGCGGCTTTGAAGACGAGGAAGACATTGCATTTAACCCACCTGCACAAAAAGAAGACGTGTTACAAAACTGGCGCTGGGGCGAACAATGGATCCCGCATGGCGCTTGGTACTTACTCGCGATAATCAGTCAAGCTCAGCATGTTTCTCAGTTGGCGACCTCTAAAAATATGAAGGAAGAATAATCATGGGAATGTATTTTGTCGGTATCGATGGTGGCGGCACGTCATGTCGAGCCAGGATTAAAGATTCACAAGGTAATTTTCTTGGCGAGGCCAAAAGCGGCAGTGCCAACATCATGCTAGGTGCTGAAATAGCAATGGCTTCGATTCTTGAATCCATCACTTCGGCTACCGAGCAAGGCGGTCTAACACAACAAGATTTCGCGTCGATGCACGTCGGCTTAGCCCTTGCTGGCGCAGAGCACAAAGCATCTTGGCAAGCCTTCATGTCTCTTCCTCATCCATTTGCCAGTATAACTCTGAATACCGATGCTTACGGTGCGTGCGTTGGTGCGCACAATGGCGAAGATGGCGCAATCATGATTGCGGGCACCGGTTCTTGTGGCATCTACCTTAAAGGATTGGAGCAACACGTTGTCGGTGGTCGTGAGTTCCCTATTTCGGATCAAGGTGGCGGCGCAGTGATGGGGCTACGCCTAGTTCAGCAAGTTTTGTTAGCTGAAGACGGCATCAGAGAAAAAACGCCCCTAGCACAATACGTTATGACGCATTTCGAAAATGAGGTCGACAACGTGGTGGCGTGGTCAAAACAGGCGCTTCCTCGTGATTATGGGCAGTTTTCTCCGGCTATTTTCCAACATGCGGAACAAGGCGATGCACTGGCCATTGAAATGCTGAAGCAAACCGCAGCGGATATAGAAATGTTTCTCGTGGCATTAAACAAGCGCGGCGCAACACGTATTTGTTTAATGGGCAGCATAGCTGAACGCATTGTACGTTGGCTTTCACCACCAGTTCAGCAATGGATTGTTGAGCCACAGTTTGACGCGATTGAAGGCGCAATTATGTTTGCAGGCAAACCAGAACATAACCTTTACTCGCTCAGTGCGGCGTAGGAGTAGATATGGAATATCGTGTTGATCTCGTAGTCCTTTCTGAGCAGAAACAAAACTGCCGCTTTGGCCTCACCTTTCATAACTTGAGCGACCAAGACCTAAACAGCTGGAGCTTAACTTTCGCTTTCGATCGTTACATTCTTCCAGACAGCGTTTCAAATGGTCAACTGACTCAAATTGGTAGTTTTTGCACACTTAAACCAGAAGGGGTGGTACTGGCTGCCAACCATCACTATTACTGTGAATTCAGTATTGGTTCGAACCCATTCCGTTATTACTCGGATGGCTTTAACGAAGCGATGATCAACTTTGTCGTTGATGGAAACCCACAGCGCGCACAAGTGGATGTCACGCCTATCGTATTAGCTTCACCATACCGTGAACGCAGTGAGATTCCGGCAAGTTTAACCCATGCACAGCCCTTGCTGCCAAAACCAAACCATATTGAGGTCAGCGATCACTATTTTAGCTTTGATCATCATGCTGGCGTCGCGGTCTATTCAAGCCTGGCCAATTCAGCTAAAGAATGGCTACTTGAAGAGCTTAAGCGCATTCACCAATTTGAGTTCGCATCAGACAATGGCAGTCAGATCATCTTCAAAGGCAACCCAACCTTGGATGAAGGCGCTTACAAACTGAAAGTAGCCGAAGAGTCAATCCAAATTGAAGCAGGATCTTCGTCTGGTTTTACCCATGCTTGTGCAACGTTATTACAACTAATCAAAGTTGGCGATCAACCTAACTCAATGGAAGTAGTTTGTTGTTCAATCAAGGACAGGCCACGTTTTCGTTACCGCGGTATGATGCTGGATTGTGCTCGTCATTTTCACTCCGTTGAGCAAGTCAAACGCTTGATCAACCAACTGGCTCATTACAAGTTCAATACGTTCCATTGGCATCTTACCGACGATGAGGGTTGGCGAATTGAAATCAAATCACTGCCTCAACTGACCGATATTGGTGCTTGGCGCGGATTGGATGAGATCAATGAACCACAGTACACGCACTTTAATGAACGTTACGGCGGCTTCTACACGCAAGAAGACATCAAAGACGTTATCGAATTTGCATCGCAACGCGGCATCACCATCATTCCTGAAATTGATGTACCTGGTCATTGCCGAGCCGCCATCAAGTCGTTACCACACCTATTGGTAGAAGCGGAAGATACCACCGAATACCGCAGTATTCAGCATTACAACGACAACGTCATTAACCCTGCTCTGCCGGGGAGTTATGAATTTATCGACAAAGTGCTAGAAGAGGTCTCTGCGCTTTTTCCTGCGCCTTACGTTCATATTGGTGCCGACGAAGTACCTAACGGCGTATGGTCAAAAAGCCCAGCATGCCAAGCACTAATGGAACAACTGGGTTACAGCGACTACAAAGATTTGCAAGGACACTTCTTGCGTTATGCCGAAGACAAACTTCGTAAATTGGGCAAACGCATGCTGGGCTGGGAAGAAGCTCAACACGGCGACAAAGTCAGTAAAGATACGGTGATCTACTCATGGCTAAGCGAAGAAGCGGCATTGAACTGTGCTCGCCAAGGCTTTGATGTGGTGCTGCAACCAGCACAAACCACTTACCTAGATATGACCCAAGACTACGCACCTGAAGAACCGGGCGTGGACTGGGCAAACCCACTGCCACTAGAAAAAGCTTACAACTACGAGCCGCTCGCTGAAGTGCCTGCTGACGACCCAATACGTAAGCGCATTTGGGGCATTCAAACAGCATTATGGTGCGAAATTATCAATAACCAACCTCGCATGGACTACATGATCTTCCCTCGTTTAACTGCAATGGCAGAAGCATGTTGGACAGACAAACAACACCGAGATTGGACCGACTATTTATCACGCTTGAAAGGCCATCTACCTCTGCTTGATTTGCAGGGAGTGAATTACCGTAAACCGTGGAAGTAATACAAAACTGATGTCGAAACATCACGCTTGAAGAGTTTTTAAATTTTGGCTGCTGATGCAGCTTCGTAAAAAAGGAAAGACACAAATGAAATACGGCTATTTCGATAACGAGAATCGCGAATACGTCATCACTCGCCCTGACGTACCAGCACCATGGACCAACTACCTAGGTACTGAGAAGTTCTGTACGGTTATCTCGCACAACGCGGGTGGCTACTCGTTCTACAACTCTCCAGAATACAACCGTGTTACTAAATTCCGTCCAAATGCGACATTCGATCGCCCAGGACACTACGTTTACTTGCGTGATGATGAGACAGGTGATTACTGGTCAATCTCTTGGCAACCAGTTGCGAAGAGCCTAGACGAAGCAAACTACGAAGTTCGTCACGGCTTGTCTTACTCTAAGTTCAAATGTGAATACAGCGGTATTACCGCAACAAAAACTCTGTTCGTGCCAAAAGGCGAAGACGCTGAAATCTGGGATGTAGTGATTAAAAACACCTCTGACAAACCACGTACGATCAGTGCATTCTCATTTGTTGAGTTCTCATTCAGCCACATTCAATCTGATAATCAAAACCATCAGATGTCTCTGTACTCGGCAGGTACGGCTTACAACGAAGGCGTGATCGAGTACGACCTGTACTACAACACCAACGATTTCGAAGGCTTCTACTACCTAGCTTCAACATTTGACCCAGATTCATACGACGGTCAACGTGACAGCTTCCTTGGCCTATACCGTGACGAAGCAAACCCGCTAGCGGTAGAACAAGGCAAGTGTTTCAATACAGCACAAACGTGTTACAACCACTGTGGCTCTCTGCACAAGCAATTCACTATCCAGCCGGGTGAAGAAGTTCGCTTTGCTTACATTCTAGGTATCGGTAAAGGCAATGGTGACCGTCTACGTGCTAAGTACCAAGACCTTGCAGAAGTCGACAATGCATTTGCGGGTATCAAAGCACACTGGGATGAACGCTGTGGCAAGTTCCAAGTGAAATCACCAAACGAAGGTCTAGATACCATGATCAACGCTTGGACGTTATACCAAGCGGAAACGTGTGTGGTGTGGTCTCGCTTTGCTTCATTCATCGAGGTGGGAGGCCGTACTGGTCTTGGTTACCGCGATACAGCGCAAGATGCAATCTCAGTTCCTCACGCTAACCCAGCAATGACGCGCAAACGTATCGTTGACCTACTGCGCGGCCAAGTAAAAGCGGGCTACGGTCTACACCTATTCGATCCAGATTGGTTTGATCCAGAAAAAGCGGATGTTAAACCATCGAAATCCCCAACCGTAGTTCCAACACCTTCTGATGAAGACAAGATTCACGGCATCGAAGACACTTGTTCCGATGACCATCTATGGCTAGTTCCAACCATCTGTAAGTACGTGATGGAAACCGGTGAGCACAGCTTCTTCGACGAAGTGATCCCTTACGCCGACGGTGGCGATGCAACGGTTTATGACCACATGAAAGCCGCGCTAGACTTCTCGGCTGAATACGTAGGTCAAACCGGTATCTGTAAAGGTCTGCGTGCAGACTGGAACGACTGTCTGAACCTAGGTGGCGGCGAATCGTCAATGGTGTCGTTCCTACATTTCTGGGCACTGCAGGAGTTCATCGACCTAGCTAAATACCTAGGCAAAGAAGCCGACGTTGAAAAATACACGGTGATGGCAGCAAACGTTCGTGAAGCGTGTGAAACCCACCTTTGGGATGACGAAGGCGGTTGGTACATCCGTGGTCTGACGAAGAATGGCGACAAGATCGGTACTGCGCAACAATCGGAAGGCCGAGTACACCTAGAGTCAAACACACTTGCGGTACTTTCTGGTGCGGTATCTCAAGAGCGCGGCGAAAAAGCGATGGACGCTGTCGATGAGAACCTATTCTCTGAATACGGCCTCCACCTAAACTCACCATCTTTTGCAACACCGAATGATGATATCGGCTTCGTAACTCGTGTTTACCAAGGCGTAAAAGAGAACGGTGCGATCTTCTCGCATCCAAATCCATGGGCTTGGGTAGCTGAAGCGAAACTGGGTCGTGGTGATCGTGCAATGAAGTTCTACGATGCGCTAAACCCATACAACCAGAACGACATCATCGAAAAACGTATTGCAGAACCATACTCATACGTTCAGTTCATCATGGGTCGTGACCACCAAGACCACGGTCGTGCAAACCACCCATGGTTAACAGGTACGTCAGGCTGGGCTTACTTCGCTGTTACCAACTTTATTCTTGGTGTGCGTACAGGCTTCGATGGCCTAACTATCGATCCATGTATCCCAACGAACTGGCCTGGTTTCGAAGTGACTCGCCAATGGCTAGGAGCAACGTACAACATCAAAGTCGTTAACCCAGACTCAGTAAGCAAAGGCGTTAAGTCGATTACCGTGAACGGTGAAGCTGTAAATGGTGCATCTGTACCAGTTCAAGCGGAAGGTTCAGTAAACGAAGTTATCGTTACTCTAGGTTAATCATCTTTTGGGGGAGTCCTTCTCCCCTTTTGATTTATCCGGTGCATTTATGTTTTACAAGTGCATCGGTTCGCTAGCAAAGATTTAAGACGCGGTGGGATGCCGCTCTTATCGAGGATCGAATCATGATCAAATTTGGTACAGGCGGTTGGCGTGCATTTATTGGTGAGGAGTTCACCAAAGATAACGTACGCTTGGTTGCCCAAGCAGTTGCAAACATCACGAATAACGAATCGGTTGCTGATCGCGGTTTTGTGATTGGCTATGACCGTCGTTTTCTTTCCGATAAAGCAGGTCGTTGGTTCGCTGAAGTTCTAGCAGCAAACGGCATTATGGTTAGCTTTATCGACAAATTTGTCCCAACACCTATCGTAATGTTTAAAGCGAAAGAAATGGGCTGCGCATACTCGGCATGTATTACCGCATCACACAACCCTGCCGATTACAACGGCATTAAAGTCTTCATTGAAGGTGGTCGTGACGCAGATGAAATCATCACCCAAAAAATCGAATCACAAATAGACGCGCTCACTGCGCAAGATGTAAAAAGCGTCGACTTTGAACAAGCGGTTGAAGATAAGCTGATTGAAATCATCAATCCGATGAACGAATTCGTTGACTCAATCATCGACTTTATCGACATCGGAGCGATCAAGAAGGCGAATTTACGTGTTTTGATCGACCCAATGTTTGGTGTCGCGAAAAACGCACTGCAAACCGTATTAATCAACGGCCGCTGTGACGTTGATGTGATTAACGATGGCAAAAACCCAGACTTCGGTGGGTTAATGCCTTCGCCAAGCGCTGCAACACTCTACCGTTTGATGCACCTAGTGAAAGAGCAAGGTTACGATATTGGCATCGGTACTGATGGCGATGCGGACCGTCTTGGTATTATCGACGAAAAAGGTAACTTCATTCATCCAAATGAAGTGCTACTGCTGCTTTACTACTACCTACTTGAATACAAAGGCTGGAAAGGCTCCGTGGTACGTAACATCGCAACCACCCACCTTCTCGATAAAGTCGCCGAAGATCATGGCGAGAAATGCTTTGAGGTTCCTGTAGGCTTTAAGCACATCAGCTCCCAAATGGAAGCGGATGACTCACTGATTGGCGGGGAAAGCTCTGGTGGCCTAACCATTCGCGGCCACATCAAAGGTAAAGACGGCGTATTCGCATCAAGCCTATTGGTAGAAATGATTTCAGTAACCGGCAAGAAGCTGTCTGAGTTGCTGGATGAAATCTACGGCAAGTACGGCTATGCCTACATGGCAGAATGCGATTGCAAGTTCAAACCAGCGCAAAAAGACGTACTGTTCAACAAGATTTATGTTGAAAAGCAGTTGCCTGAGTTTGAGTTTGAAATCGAAAAAGTCAGCTATGAAGATGGTGCGAAAGTCTACTTCAAGAACGGCGGTTGGATCATCGCTCGCTTCTCTGGCACTGAGCCACTGCTACGAATTTTTGCAGAGATGCAAGATAAGGACACTGCGGAACGTGTTCTTCAACAGTTTAAAGACTTCTTGTCTTTATAACTGAACCTTGTGCCCGCTTCGAGCACTATGATGAGAGTCAACGCTGTCTGAAAAGGCGCTCATCAACAGGAGAAGAGCACTTGCCCGGCTCCACAGCCGGGCTTTTTTATTGTATGTTGGGAAGTCGTAAACGAGATAGAAAAGATACTCAGGAGCGTTAAGCAAATGCCAGGACGCCTTGCGTTTCAATTTTCACCGCGACGGACTCACCTATATTTAATGCTTGCGAAGCTGTAGCTAACAAACGGTCACCATTCGCGTTAATCACATAACGGCAGTGATCACCCATAAAATGCTGTTCCAATACGGTTACCGAACTATCTTCATCGGATTGAATTTGCACATGCTGCGGTCTTAGCAGTAAAGAGCACTCCGCCTGTACTGGAATATCTTGTTGAGCCGTGGCTTCAACCACGCCCAAGTGGGTTTCATATTCTGAATTCGAAACCCGTTTAGCAGCAAGGTAACTGCCACCACCTAAGAAATCAGCGACAAATTTACTTGAAGGCTGGTAGTAAAGCTCAGATGCTGTGCCATATTGCTCGATGACTCCATTGTTCATCACTGCCATTTTATCGGCGAAAGCAAAAGCCTCTTCACGGCTATGCGTAACAAAAATGGCAGTCACACCTTGGGCCTTAAAAATCTTACGGATCTCACTTATCAACTCATGGCGAACTTGCGTATCAATATTAGAAAACGGTTCATCAAGTAACAATAAGTCTGGGCTGTAAGCTAATGAGCGAGCAATCGCAACACGCTGCTGCTGTCCACCAGACAATTGATGAGGATAACGATCGCCATAACCTTGAAGATGCACGAGTTCTAACATCTCTTGAACTTTGGCATTTTTCTCTTTTGTCGAGCACTGCTTTAAGCCAAAGGCAATGTTTTGCTCCACCGTCAAGTGAGGAAAAAGTGCGTAATCTTGGAAAATCATCCCGATATTACGCTGTTCTGGCGGCAACCAGTTTTCCCCATCATCAATTGTGACGCAATTTAGACTCATTTCGCCTGACGTTAACGGCAATAATCCCGCAACGGCCTTTAATAGTGTTGTTTTCCCACAGCCACTAGCTCCTAGCAAACAGACAATCTGCCCTTGTTCTACCTCAAGAGACAATGATTCGAGTACGGTTTGATCGTCATATTGGCACGTTAGGTTTTTAATTGATAATGCACAGCTCATCAGTGATTTTGCTCCAGTGAACGGTTAACAACAACAAGCGGGATCAACCCAACAAGAACCAACAGAACCGCTGGCAAAGCGGCCAATTCTAAATGCTCATCCGAGGCGAAGTTATAAACGTATGTGGCTAGTGTTTCAAAGTTAAACGGACGAAGTAACAAAGCCGCATTGAGCTCTTTCATTGACTCGATAAACACTAATAAAGCCGCAATCAGTGCACCGCGCTTAACCAGCGGAAAGTGCACGCGCCACAGCATGGCATTGGGCTTACAACCCATAGTGCGCGATGCCATATCTAACGACGGAGAAATTTTATTTAAATTACTTTCGATACTACCAATCGCTACCGCGGAAAAGCGCACAACCATGGCAAATACTAGTGCGAACATGGAACCAGAAAAGATAAGTCCCGGCCTTCCCCACTCCATGGCTTTAGCAACGTCGTTGACACGATGATCCATAAACAGCACAGCGACCATCACACCGATGGCTAGTACCGTTCCTGGTACTGCATAGCCCATAGAAGAAAGACGCATAAATGCCAAGCTTTCTCGTTTACCATTGACTCGATGGGTAAAGTTAACGATCAGTGCGACAGCAACACCAATAATCGCAGCAATAACAGACACAACTAAGCTATTCCATGCGTATTCACGAAACTCTGAGGTCCAACTCTGTGCAAAATAAGTGATCGCATAATCAATCAGCTGTAGTAGCGGCAAAATAAACGCGACCGAAACCAAGCCCCAGCACCAAACTAGTGCGGTCCACTTTTTCCAGCCCGTCAACTCGTAACGAAAATCTTCGTGACTGTTAAATTGGCTTTGAAAAAGCTTTTGTTTACGGCGGCTGTATCGTTCTGCACTAAGAAGCAGTACTACAATGACGAGCATCATGGCAGAAATCTTGGCTGCCGCATTAAGATTAGAGTACCCCAACCAAGTATCGTAGACCGCTGTGGTTAACGTATTCACCGCGAAGTAACTTACCGTACCAAAGTCGCCAATGGTCTCCATTGCGACCAATGATAAACCCACTGCGATAGAGGGTCTTACTAACGGCATCGAGATGCGCCAAAAGCTTTCCCATGGAGAGCACTTGAGCAAACGCGCGCTTTGCAATAAAGAGACATTTTGCTCCATAAACGCAGCCCGGCACAATAAATACACGTAAGGATACAACACCAAAGCCAACACAAAGGTCGCACCAGGCAACGTACGAATGTCAGGGAACCAATACTCGCCAGGTCCCCATCCGGTTACATCACGCAAAAAGATCTGAATCGGGCCTGCAAAATCAAACCAATCAGTAAAAATATAACCAATGATATAACCTGGCATTGCAAGAGGTAGTACCAATGCCCACTGCAACCATTTTTCGGTCGGCAGTTTACACATGGCCATTATCCAAGCGCTTGGAATACCAAGAATTAAGGACAGCACCATTACGCCAACAGTTAGCGCAACCGTGTTAAAAATATAAGTCGGCATGACCGTTGCCATTAAATGAGCAAACAAATCATCCGTTTCACCAATCGCGGTGTAGAAGATCGCTAAGATCGGCAAAACCAGTAGCAGAGTTATTACCCCACTACTGGTTTTCCATAAAGAGTGTTTATCTTTCATCGCCTAATTACTGCAAGGCTGTATGAAATACAAATGCTGTTGCAAATACATCTCATATCCTTTAATCAAATGGGGGTACTGTTATACCCCCACAAGGAATTAAAGGTCAAATTTCACTTCGTCTAATAGCTTAATTGCCGCTTCGTGGTTGGCTGCAATATCGTCTAGAGAAAGCTTGTCTGCTTTAAAGTCACCCCAAGATTCCACAAGCTCAGAACGCTTCACGCCTTCTTTAACTGGGTACTCATAGTTAACTTCTGCGTACATTTGCTGCGCTTTGTCACCCGTTAGGAATTCCATTAGCTTCACAGCATTGTCTTTGTTTGGAGAGTACTTCGCCATCGCCATACCAGAGATATTCACGTGAGTGCCTGTAGTCTCTTGGTTAGGGAAGTTGATGTAAACTGCATCAGCCCAAGCCTTTTGCTCTTTGTCGTTAACCATTTTACCTAGGTAGTAGCTGTTACCCAGAGAAACATCACATAGGCCTTCTTTGATCGCTTTAACTTGTGCACGGTCGTTGCCTTGTGGTTTGCGAGCAAGGTTTGCTTTCACGCCTTCCAACCACTCTTTGGTTTCTGCTTCGCCATTGTGAGCAATCATTGCTGAAACTAGAGAAACGTTGTACGGGTGCTTACCGCTACGAGTACAAATTTTACCTTTGAACTCTGGCTTAGCTAAGTCTGCGTAGTTGAAATCTGCGCCTAGTTTACCTACGCGATCACGTGATGAATAAACGCTACGAGAACGTAGAGTTAGAGCAAACCACTCATTCTCTTTATCTTGGTATTGAGCAGGTACGTTTTCTTCAATGATTTTGCTATCGACTTTCTGAACTAAACCTTTGTTTGTCAGTTCAGCTAGACGGCTGATGTCTGTCGTAAGAATAACGTCAGCAGGGCTGTACTCACCTTCTTGAGCTAGCTTTTCTGCTAAGCCTTTTTTAGCAAATTTTACGTTTACTTTGATGCCAGTTTCTTTAGTGAACTCATTGAACATAGGTTCAACTAGGAAAGGTTGACGGTAAGAGTAGACGTTCACTTCTTCAGCAGCCATTGCTGTTGGAGCTAGAGTAGCGCAAGTTAGTGCTGAAAGAGTTAGCAGTTTTTTCATTGTTTAATCCTTTACCATGCTAATGATAACGTTTATCAGTTGCGTTATTATATGTATGTTCAATAAGAAGACAATGACGAATATTAAAAAACCTGCTCATCGGAGCAGGTTTTATTGTGTTAAGTGTGTAACCATTTATTACAAGCTAATGATTATTTCACCGTAACAAACTCTGGGTAAGCACCAACACCACAATCATGCATGTCCATACCTTCCATTTCTTCATCTTCTGTAACGCGAATCCCAACGGTTGCTTTCAAGATTGCCCACACAACTAGGCTGGCACCAAATACCCAAGCAAAGATAACTACGGCACCTAAAAGCTGTGCACCAAACGTTGCATCACCGTTGCTCAGTGGCACTACCATTAGGCCGAAGAAACCACACACACCGTGAACTGAGATAGCACCTACTGGATCGTCAATTTTAAGTTTATCTAGAGCAATGATACTGAATACTACTAGTGCACCCGACACCGCACCAATCGCAACCGCGTACAGTGGTGATGGCGATAGAGGGTCTGCAGTGATGGCAACCAAGCCAGCTAGCGCGCCATTGAGAATCATCGTTAAATCGGCTTTACCCCAAGTAGTTTTACAAACGAATAGCGCCGCAATTGCACCGGCAGCCGCTGCTGCGTTAGTGTTTAGAAAGATCTGACCTACCGCTGTAGCATTCTCAAAATCTGAAACCATCAACTGAGAGCCACCGTTAAATCCAAACCAGCCAAACCAAAGGATAAAAGTACCCAACGTTGCCAAAGGCATGTTAGAACCTGGAATCGGATAGATTTCACCATTTTTACCGTACTTACCCTTACGCGCGCCAAGCAGTAACACACCAGCAAGAGCAGCAGAAGCACCTGCCATATGTACGATACCAGAACCCGCAAAGTCACTAAATCCAGCTTCTGCTAGGAAGCCTCCACCCCATGTCCAGTAACCTTCCATTGGATAGATAAACGCAGTTAAAATCGCAGAGAAAATCAAGAAAGACCAAAGCTTCATGCGCTCAGCTACCGCACCAGAAACGACGGACATGGCAGTTGCAACGAAGACAACTTGGAAGAAGAAGTCAGACTCTAAAGAGTGGTCGGCCCCTTCACCTTGAGTACCAATTAGCGTACCAAATGAAGGTAACCAGCCTCCTTCTCCATTATCGACATACATGATGTTATAACCGACAATCAGAAACATCGTACATGCGATGGCGTACAAACAGATGTTCTTCGTAAGAATTTCTGTTGTGTTTTTAGAGCGCACAAGGCCAGCCTCTAGCATCGCAAAACCTGCTGCCATCCACATTACCAACGCACCGGAAATGAGGAAGAAAAAGGTGTCAAGTGCGTAACGTAACTCGGTTACTGTTGTTGTTAATTCCATAATAAGTATCTCCAATCCTTTGAATTCTTAAAGTGCTTCTGCGTCCATTTCGCCAGTTCGGATACGCACCGCTTGGTTCAGATCGTAAACAAAAATTTTACCGTCGCCGATTTTTCCGGTTTGCGCAGCTTTTGTAATTGCTTCAACAACGCGATCTACATTGTCTGCGTGAGTCGCGATTTCAATTTTCACCTTTGGTAGAAAATCGACTTGATACTCTGCACCGCGATACAATTCCGTGTGACCTTTTTGACGACCGAACCCTTTAACTTCTGATACTGTCATCCCTTCGATACCGACATCAGCCAATGCTTCTCGTACATCGTCTAATTTAAACGGCTTAATAATGGCATTGATTATTTTCATTGAGTTATCTCCGAAGCTTTCATCCTGAAACACTTCTTATAATCCAATCTACGTGCCAAGTTTTTAAGTTATTGAATAATAAAAACTAACCTCAATTTACATATCTATAAACAAAAAGGGCGCACCATATCGGTGCGCCCTTTTCACAAATTTAAAGCAACGGCAGAGAAGTTACCCAAAACTGTGCATTAAATGTTCAAAAAGTCTTTCCACTGTTCGATAAGTGCCATGAAATCCTCTATCCCACAACTTGCTGTACTTTCTGCATTGTAGAAGTCGAACTCACTTTCCATCTCGACATCATATTCATGGGCTAATGCGTTTTCTTGTACAAGAACTTCGTCGCCCTGAATCATCAAGCTAATTTCCGTGCCTGTTAGGTTATGCTCCTGAGAAGGCGCTGAAAATGACCGCTCAATTAGCTTTTCAACCTGTGCAATCTTCATCGGATCTTTGCCAATTTCTTCTTGCAACCAGCGCCCTACAATCTCATGTCCCATGCTACATTTTACGTAGTACTCGCCCATCAACGTGTTACGAATGAATTCAAATTCCACCGAGATTGCCTATTTCGTATCAATTTGGTGCGAGTATAGCGAATTGCTCCCATAAAAAAAGCACCTCATATGAGGTGCTTTCGAATTGTGCATTTCTGATTATGCCGGTTCTTGGAAGATCACTTCGTCCGCTTTCTTGGTGTATTGATCCATTTTATGGAAGTTCAAGTAGCGGTACGTATCCGTTGCCGTAGCGTCGATTTGCTTCGCGTATTCTAGGTATTCTTCTTTGGTTGGAATCTTACCTAGAATTGCACCTACTGCAGCTAGCTCAGCTGACGACAGGTAAACATTCGCACCAGTACCCAGACGGTTCGGGAAGTTACGCGTTGAAGTCGACATTACTGTTGATTTATCTGCAACACGCGCTTGGTTACCCATACAAAGTGAACACCCTGGCGTTTCAATACGAACCCCTGCACGTCCGAAGATACCGTAGTAGCCTTCTTCAATCAGTTGGTCTTTATCCATCTTTGTTGGTGGCGCTACCCAAAGGCGCGTTGCTAACTGGCCATTGAACTTATCAAGCAATTTACCTGCTGCGCGGAAGTGACCGATGTTCGTCATACAAGAGCCGATGAACACTTCATCAATCGCTGTGCCTTGTACTTCAGACAACAAACGAGCGTCATCTGGGTCATTCGGTGCACATAGTACTGGCTCATTGATTTCAGCCATATCGATTTCAATCACATGTGCGTATTCAGCGTCTTTATCTGCTTGCATCAGCTCAGGGTTTGCTAGCCACTCTTGCATTGCAGTAATGCGGCGCTCGATAGTACGGCGATCACCGTAGCCTTCAGAGATCATCCACTTCAGCATCACGATGTTAGAGTTTAAGTACTCTTCGATCGACTCTTGAGACAATTTCACAGTACAACCTGCCGCAGAACGCTCTGCAGATGCATCAGAAAGCTCAAATGCTTGCTCAACCGTTAGCGTTTCTAAGCCTTCAATCTCAAGGATACGGCCAGAAAATTCGTTGATCTTGCCCGCTTTTTCTACCGTTAGTAGCCCTTGCTGAATCGCGTAGTAAGGGATGGCATGAACAAGATCACGCAGTGTAATACCCGGTTGCATTTCACCTTTAAAACGAACCAAGATTGACTCTGGCATGTCTAGCGGCATAACGCCTGTCGCAGCTGCAAAGGCAACCAAGCCCGAGCCAGCTGGGAATGAAATACCCAGAGGGAAACGAGTATGTGAGTCACCACCCGTACCAACAGTATCCGGCAGTAGCATACGGTTCAGCCATGAGTGGATAATACCGTCACCAGGACGAAGAGATACACCACCGCGGTTCATAATAAAGTCCGGAAGTGTATGGTGAGTGTTAACGTCTACTGGTTTTGGATAAGCCGATGTGTGACAGAAAGACTGCATGACAAGATCAGCAGAGAAGCCGAGACACGCCAAGTCTTTAAGTTCATCACGAGTCATAGGGCCAGTAGTATCTTGCGAACCTACTGTCGTCATTTTCGGCTCACAGTAGGTACCAGGGCGAATGCCTTCTACGCCACACGCTTTACCAACCATTTTCTGTGCAAGCGTGTAACCCTTGCCAGAATCTGCGATTTCACCAGGTTTACGGAATACGTCCGAAGGCTCAAGACCTAGAGACTGGCGCGCTTTGTCTGTCAAACCACGACCGATGATCAATGGGATACGACCACCAGCACGAACTTCATCAATCAGTACTTCTGTTTTTAGCGAGAACTCAGCTAGAACCTCACCAGTTTCGTGGTTGCAAACTTTACCTTCATATGGGTAAACATCGATAACATCGCCCATGTTGAGCTTAGTTACGTCAACTTCAATTGGTAGTGCGCCAGCATCTTCCATTGTGTTAAAGAAGATAGGGGCAATTTTGCCACCAAGCACATACCCACCAGCTCGTTTGTTTGGAACGTAAGGGATATCATCACCCATAAACCAAAGCACTGAGTTGGTTGCCGATTTACGTGAAGAGCCAGTACCAACAACATCACCAACGTAAACCAATTGATGACCTTTGTCTTTTAACTCTTCAATTTGCTTGATCGGGCCAATAGTACCCGGTTGATCAGGGTTTATTCCTTCACGCTCGTTTTTAAGCATCGCCAGTGCGTGTACTGGAATATCAGGGCGAGACCAAGCGTCAGGTGCAGGTGAAAGGTCATCCGTGTTCGTTTCACCTGTTACTTTAAATACGGTTAGAGTGACTTTTTCTTCAAGCTTAGGCTTAGAAAGGAACCACTCAGCATCAGCCCATGATTGAAGTACTTTCTGTGCATGCGCATTGCCTGCTTTCGCTTTCTCTTCTACGTCATAGAAAGCATCAAACATCAGCAGCGTATGAGACAGCGCTTTTACTGCGATCTCTGCCAGTGCTTCATCATCCAATAGCTCAACTAGCGGTTCGATGTTGTAACCACCTTGCATAGTGCCTAGCAGTTCAGCCGCTTTTTCACGACTCACTAATGGTGATTTAACTTCACCTTTTGCTACTGCTGTTAGGAAACCCGCTTTTACATAAGCAGCTTCATCAACACCTGGAGGGATACGGTTTTCAAGTAGGTCAAGAATGACTTCTTCTTCACCTTGCGGGGGATTTTTCAGAAGTTCTACAAGTCCAGCAACTTGTTCTGCGTCTAGCGGTTTAGGAACAACTCCTTCAGCAGCACGCTCTTCGACGTGTTTACGGTAGGCTTCAAGCACGACTTTTTCCTCTCATTGCGGTTCCTCCTCTATTATTACTATTGTTAAAGTAAAGGAGTGAACATCCTTGGAAACTTGGCTCTCCATTGCCCTTGTTTTCATTCAATTATGATTGAGAAACAGCGCCGTAGAGGCCAAACTGTGGGCAAAATAATAGCAAATTTAACCTTAAATTAAAATCTTATCATTTTGACCAACATAGCAACTTACGACTAAAGTTCTGCTAATTTTGACCAAATATGCCAAGTTTTTGCTTTCTCATACCCGATTAATTAAACGATGTTCCTACGATCAAATACACAGCATCCAAATCTTGCTCGGTACGACCGTATGCCAACATTATTGGTCCTATTGGTGAGTCAACACCAAAGAAGATGGAGCCAGCATTGTAAAGCGGCGCTTCGTTTAGTTTCAGATCATTATCAGACCAAACACCGCCATATTCGACCGATGCGCCCAGGTAGACTGGAGCTTCAAACAATCCGAAATCATTATCAAACCACTTATATCGGTACACCAAACTGCTGAAAAATAAGTTCTGTCCGATCAGGCTATTTCTTGGGATTCCAGATAGACTTAAAAAGCCGCCCAACTCTCTGGGATCAAGCGGTAAAGATGAGTTTTTACTCTCTACAAAACTATATTCAGCATGTCCGACTAAAGTATGACGCTGATGACTCACTGCACCTTTAAATCGTGCAGAGATTTCATAAACGGTATCTTCAATAATTTTGTCAGTTTCTAAAAGGCTAACGCCCTGAGGACTTTGATCATGAGACACTAAATATTCGAGATCGACTAAAAGCCCACGAGTCGGAAATGCGAAATCATCGAGTGTATCTAGGCGATAATTGGCAAACAGGCCACGACGTTCAAAATCCAATTTACCAGCAGAAGCCAAAGTAGAAAGCTCAATATCTCCGGTTGAGTAGCGAGCGCCAAATCGAAGTTCTTGCCACAATGTGGGTTGGATACCTATCGCTACCTCTGTTGTAAAATCATCGTAAGTGACCGGAAAAAAGTCATTTACTGACTCTAAATCTGGTGCTTGAGGCTCTGTTAAAGGTAAGTTTCGGCTCTCACTGCCATAGGAAATACGCCCCGATACAAAAAGTTCTTGGCTAGATAAAACAGGGGAATACAACTCAGCTTCAATCAGCTTATCCGTGCCCATTTCTACGTTGAACGCCAACTCCGCGCCATGAGAGTTCAAGTTGGTAAAGTTGGTTGATATCCCTATGCCGTACTGGCTATCTGTATCGAAGTCATCTTCAAGAAAAAATCGGAAGTTGAGATAATTAGGCCCCCACGACTTCTCGTTAACATCAAAAACCAACAATGTCTCACCATCAACCTCTTCAAAGTGATAAGTGATGAGCTCGAACCGATCTAACGCGTAGAGGTTTTCAACGGCTTTCTCAATTTCGGCCGTTGAAATACGACGTCCGGTTTCTAATTCAATACGATTCGTCAACAACACATCGCTGTAGTGCGTGTTATTTACAATCACAATGTCATCAACCACACGCTGATCGCCATAAATCAGAGTTTTACGAACTTCTTGTTTGCGGTCGATGTATTTTTGATAGTCCGCGTTGGACAAGCGTAACTCTTTCAGCTTGTCTTTTAATTGCTTGGTAATATCGTACCCAGCTTGAAAAGCCCAAGGCATTTTGTCGAACTCGACGGTTTCCATGGTGCCCACATTGGGACGAATATAGATATCTTGAGGTTCAAGCTCGTCCACTTGCTGTTGTGTACTACGACGAACGAGATAGTTAGAGAGTTGGTCCGCGACAGTAAACAGCCCCGTAAATTCATCTTCGGTTTTGTAGTCGGTGCTAATATCGACGGCAATAACGACATCAGCCCCCATGGCGCGAGCCACATCGACAGGCATGTTATTGACGACGCCGCCATCAACAAGCATATGGCCATTGAGCTTATAGGGAGGAAGCGCTCCTGGTACAGACATGCTAGCCATCATGGCGTCCACAAGGTAACCATTGCCCAGTACGACTTCTTCTAGGGCAAGAATATCAGTCGCAACAGAACGATAAGGAATGGCAAGATCATCAAAAGAATCGAATCGCCCTAAGTTCCCTGTAGTCTCACGCAATACTCGCAACATGTTCTGGCCTTGCACCACACCCGTTGGTGCTCGTACCTCACCGAACCTTAAGCCGAGATCGGTATTAATTTGATAGCGGTCTTCATACTCTTTGTCACGAACTCGACGTTGGCTACGGTCAACACGATCTCGATAACCGCTGCCCCAATCGACGGTGTAGATAAAACTCTCGATTTCATCAGCACTCATACCCGTGGCATAAAGCCCACCCACATAGGCGCCCATACTGGTACCGGTCACAATATCGACAGGGATCTGCATTTCTTCCAATGCTTTTAAAACCCCAATGTGTGCCGCCCCTTTCGCTCCTCCACCAGCGAGCACAACCGCCACCTTTGGTCGAGGTTCCAAGTCATCCGTTTTTGTTAGAGAGTTTGCGAGGGAAACAGAAGGAGTGATCATCAAAAAGGTACTAACCCAAAGCGCAAAGTTGCGAACCGATGGGCTTGATAACAGCTTTTTGAACATTCACTTCTTCCTTTATTGAATATCTGATCAAGTAGGGCGTGCTAGCAGTACTGTACTAACACGCCCTAATATGTACTAAGAATTAATCAGATAAACAAGCTAATGTTGTTGATTTGGCGATGCTACCAATCAAATATGCTATTTAACCAGTTTGATTTCTTCTCACACTGTTGCTTTATCTGACCGGTTTTATCCCAAACCGGCAGTTTGTAATCACTACGGCAGTTCATTTCTAAACCTCCATCAGATGTAGGCTTGAACCCTAATGTGGTGATTTCTCTTGGCCATGGGAGCTCTAAGCGCTCAGGAATACGCTGCTTCAAGTACTCTGCGTACACTCGTAATGCACCACTCGACCCCGTTAGATTCACGGGTTTATTATCGTCGCGGCCTAGCCAAATTGTCGTCACCTCACGACCATCAACACCGACAAACCAACTATCGCGGTTGTCATTACTGGTACCCGTTTTTCCTGCCAATGCAGCCCAACCAAACTGGCTTTGTAAGAAGCGGCCAGTGCCTTGAGCAACCCCTTGTTTCATCGCGTAGGTCGTTAGCCATGCAGCTTGTTCATCCACGGCTCTTGATGAACGAGGCAAGGATTGATACAGCACATTACCTTCCATATCCATGACTGAGCGCAGAGCGGTCAGTTTTGCACGCTTACCTGAATTCGTCAGAGTCTGATACATCTGTGCAACTTCGAATGGCGTCAAAGAAAACGAACCCAAAAACATCGAAGGCACTGGGCGAATTTCGTCTTTGTTCACGCCCAAACGCTCTAAAGTATTGGACACTTCAGGAATGCCAAGTGCCATACCTAAGCGCACGGTTGGTACGTTAAGTGATTTCGCTAAAGCAATGTAAAGTGGCACATCACCACGATATTTTCTATCGTAGTTGCGCGGCGTCCACACGTTACCTTTACTGCTCTTCAGACTTAACGGCGTGTCGTGTAGCGTCGTGCCTAGGTTGTATTTATCCGGTTGTTCTAGAGCCGTTAAGTAAATCGCTGGTTTCACTAAAGAACCAATTGGACGACTGGCATTGAGCGCTCGGTTAAAGCCTTCATAACCGACACGTTTACCACCAACCATCGCACGGATTTCACCACTATGGCGATCAACGGCCACAGCAGCGGCTTCTAACTCTTTACCACCCCGTTTAGCTAGTTCTGGGATCTTTTTCGCGATAGCTTGTTCCATTTTGCTTTGCGATACTGGGTCCAGAGACGTAAATACGCGCAGTCCGGTCTCTGCCTTAAATCGCTCCCCAACTTTTTCTTTTAATTCAATACTCAATTGTTGGAAATAAGCTGGCTGACGGCTCGCAATACGTGGCTTGCTTTGCGTATCGAGTGGACGACTTACAGCTTGTTCATACTGCTCTGAAGTCAACATGTTTTGCTGCATTAACAGGCGCAGAACGAGATCACGACGCTCTTTCGTTCTCTCAGGGTAACGAATTGGGTTGTAGTAAGACGGTCCTTTTACCATCCCAACTAACATCGCCAGCTGATCGATTCGCAACTCCTGAATTGGCTGCCCAAAATAGTAACGCGACGCCAAGCCAAACCCGTGGATCGCTTCACCTCCACTTTGACCTAGGTACACTTCGTTTAGGTAGGCTTCTAAGATACGATCTTTGCTGTAACGGTAATCCAAAATTAGCGCGATATACGCTTCTCGAACTTTACGCCACAGTGTTTTATCACGAGTCAAAAACAGGTTTTTTGCCAATTGCTGAGTCAGCGTACTACCACCTTGAACAGTACGACCCGCCTTAATGTTCGCAACCAATGCACGTGCAATCGCGAGCGGTGACACCCCGTCATGTTGATAAAAATCCCGGTCTTCGGTCGCAAGCAGTGCATCCACCAAAATTTCAGGGAACTGATCACGACGTAAGAAAAGGCGCTGTTCATCACGGTCTTTCTCCAGCATGCCCAACATCTTCGGTTCTAGGCGCAAGTAACCAAGGTCTCCTCGAGATTCTAAAGACTGAATACGTTGCAAGCCGGAATCAGAGAAATGCAGCATAATGTGACGATCCGGCTCGGGACCATCGGCAAACTCGAATGGACGACGAATCAATTCAATCCGAGTGGAAGAAGAGGAATATTCGCCTGGGTAACGAGGTTGACTCACTTTACGGTAATTCAACACATCTAGCTCGTTGCGCAGTTCTTGGATGGTGATATTCTCACCAGGGCTTAGATTCAAGATACGGGCATAAACCACCGTTGGCAGCTCAAACAGCTGACCTTCAAAGCGTTCTTTCACCACACTATCTAAGTAAATCCCAACAAACAGCAAAACAGCGGCAAGTGCAACGCCAGCTTTCCAGCTAAACGACCACAGAACTTTCAACCACGAACGTTTCTCGTTAGTCGGCTTTTTACTCGGCGTACGTCGAGTCTGTTTTGCGGTTCCTTTATTGGTTGTACTTTTCTTCGCTGGCGCTTTTTTCGCGCTAGGCTTCTTGCTGTCAGTCATTATTCAATTGTCTTTTTGTTTTCGTTGTTGCTACATGATTGGCAGGATCATCTGGCCAAACGTGTTTTGGGTAGCGCCCTTTCATCTCTTTTTGAACGTCTTTGTAGCTTCCGTTCCAGAAAGCCGCCAAGTCCGACGTTACTTGCAATGGACGTTGTGCCGGTGAAAGCAGTTCAAGCACCAAACGCTTGCGGCCAAGAGCTACCGTTGGGGAACCACTCTCCCCAAATACTTCTTGCATACGCACCGATAATATCGGCTCGTGGCCATATTGGTAACGGATACGCTTCTTTGAACCTGTGGGTAGTTGGTAATGCTCAGGTAACCATTCATCCAGTTGTTGATTGAGTGGCCAACCTAATAGAGCATTAAGCGCTTCGACCAAGTTTATCTTGCTCAGGTCTTTAACCGAGCTGACAGACGTCATGTATGGTTCTAACCACTCCTCTAATGAATCCAGCAAACTGGCTTCATCAAACACTGGCCATGACTGCTCAGGTAACCATTCCACCGCACAACGAATCCGAGCCAACAAGCTCTCCGCTGCCGGTGTCCAGTTTAGACTCTGTAAGCCCTGGCGGCGGACATACGTGAGTAAAGCTTGTGTCATTTTTTCTTTGCCCGGGCTTGGCAACGGCTCGCGTTCAACGACCAGCAGACCGAGTTTTGTTTGTCGCTCAGCTATTAGACGGCCTCTTTTTTCATCCCAGTCCACTACTTCTTCAGACGAAAATAGCGTATCAAAGGTCGTTCGCAATATATTGACATCCAATTCACATGCCGAATGAATTTGACTTGAATTAGAATGAGAACGCATTAAGTCAACGGCAACCAAATACTCACAGCCACCTAGCATGTCTTCCTGATGACATTCTGCACCATGACCATTAGCCAAAGTAAATCGCCCAAATTGATTTGTGCGCTGCTGCGCAATGCGATCTGGAAATGCCAAACTTAACACCAGCGGTAATGCATCTTCATCCACGCCTTTCAGGTCAAATACCGTATCCAATTTGTACGCCAGAGATTGAGCACGCTTGAACAACATCGACTTTTTTGGATGAGTACCAACAAGCCAACGATGCAAGCTATGAGCGATATTGGTAACATTTCTCTCTGGCTCTTCAATCAGTGCGACCGCCGCCAAAGCAGCATTTAACATCTTATCACTGTAAGATTGCGCTTTAATTAGCATCGCAGCCGCACGAGGCTCAACGCCTAGTTCATGCGCCTGTTTTCCTTCGGACGTTAATTGCCCTTGTTCCGTCAGTAGTCCCAATGACACCAATAGCTGCTTCGCTTGTTCCAATGACGCATTAGCGGGAACATCAAGCCACTTTAGATCGTGGATATCACTCGCTCCCCAAAAGGCAAGCTCCATAACTAAACTAGCTAAATCGGAATGCAAAATTTCGGGTTGGGGAACCAGCGGTTGCTGCTTGAACTGGTTTTCAGAATAAAGACGAACACAAATGCCCTCTTCTATTCGTCCCGCTCGTCCTGCACGCTGAATCGCTGAAGACTGTGCAATGCGTGTTTGCTCTAAGCGTGTTAAACCGTTTTTCAAATCAAAGCGGGCAATACGCTCTAACCCAGAATCAACGACGAGGCGAATGCCTTCAATCGTTAGTGAAGTTTCTGCAATGTTGGTCGCTAGAACGACTTTACGCTTACCTTGTTCTGCTGGCGTAATCGCTTTTTGTTGATCTGCAAAGCTCAGTTGACCATAAAGTGGGCATACGTCGATATCATCCGCTAAATGAGACAACCGCTCTTCAACTTGTTTTATGGCACCAACACCCGGTAGGAAAGCTAACAAAGATCCAGACTCTTTGTTCATAAGACTTTCTATTGTTTTTGCCATACTCGTAGGTAAATGCTCGTTCACACCTAACGGCTGGTAGCGCATTGCCACATCAAAGCTGCGCCCTTCAGATTCAATGTAACTGGCTTCTGGCAACAACCATTGTAATGCTTGTTGGTCAAGCGTTGCCGACATTACCACCAGCTTGAGATCGTCTCGCAATGCCTCTTGAACTTCTAAACTGAATGCCAAAGCGGTATCGGCATGAATGCTGCGTTCATGAAACTCATCAAAGATCAGTAGATCAACCCCATCCAGTTCAGGGTCAGTTTGGATCATCCTGGTCATGATCCCTTCGGTCACGATCTCCAGCTGCGTTGCAGAACTTACCTTTGCCTCGCCACGAACTCGATAACCCACGCGTTGACCAACTTGTTCTCCCAATTGCTCAGCAAGATAACGGGCAATGTTACGCGCCGCGAGTCGTCTTGGCTCAAGCATGATGATTTTTCCAGCAACCGAATGATTTAAGAGTAACTGCAAAGGGAAGTAAGTCGACTTACCGGCACCAGGCGCCGCTTTTAAGATCACTTGATGTTGATTTTTGACCGCCGTCAGCAACTCAGGCATCACGGCTTCAATCGGCAATTGTGACAAAGAAAATACCTTATGGTGTAATGGTGGCAACATTGTACATAAAAAATTTTTTGTCTAAATAAGCAAATGCATTTCACACCCGCTTTAGAGTCCGCCACTCTACTCAAACGTTATAAACGCTTTCTTGCCGATATCGAGCTCGATACTGGTGAAATCCGTACAATCCACTGCGCAAATACAGGTGCAATGACGGGTTGTGCAACGCCCGGAAACAAGGTTTGGTTTTCTACTTCCGACAACCCGAAACGAAAATACCCCAATAGTTGGGAGTTGAGTGAAACCGAACAAGGCCACCGTATTTGTATCAATACCGCGCGCGCCAATCAATTAGCCGTAGAGGCTATTGAAAATAATGTCATTTCAGAGCTTTGTGGTTATGACACACTTCAAACTGAGGTGAAATACGGCAATGAAAATAGCCGAATTGATATCTTGCTCAGCGCAGACGACAAGCCAAAGTGCTATATAGAAGTGAAAAGCGTCACTCTTCTTGATGAGACCGACTCTACTGGACAAGGATACTTCCCAGATGCGGTCACGACTCGGGGACAAAAACACCTGAGAGAGCTCACAGAAATGGCACAAAATGGAAGTAGAGCCATACTTTTATTCACTGTTTTACATTCAGGTATTGAAAAAGTATCCGCGGCGCACCATATAGACGCGAAATATTCACTATTACTCAAACAAGCACAAGACGCTGGAGTGGAAGTTCTCTGCTACAAAGCTGAACTGAGCGATACTGGAATGAAGCTGATTTCCGCTATTGATTTTATCAATTAAGAGAAAAAATGATGTCGTCTTCACATTGACGATAACTTTGCGATTCAGTATTTGCTTGCACCGCCTCTTTTTGCTATAGATACCCGCCTTAAATTGACTGCGTAGCAGTTGACTAGGTGTAAGTAGGAGATGCTGTATGCCAGAATCAAAGAAGAAAACGATAGGCATCCTAGCCATTGCCGGCGTGGAGCCATATCAGGAAAAACCTGGTGAAGAGTACATGTCACCAGAGCAGGTTGAACACTTTACGAAAATCTTAACAGCTTGGCGCGACCAGCTAAGAGCTGAAGTGGATCGTACTGTTCACCACATGCAGGACGAAGCAGCAAACTTCCCAGATCCAGTTGACCGCGCCTCTCAAGAGGAAGAGTTCAGCCTAGAACTGCGTAACCGTGACCGCGAACGCCGTTTGATCAAGAAGATTGAAAAGACTTTGGATAAAATCAAAGAAGACGATTTTGGCTTCTGTGAGTCTTGTGGCGTAGAGATTGGCGTTCGCCGTCTTGAAGCACGTCCAACCGCTGACCTTTGTATTGACTGTAAAACACTTGCAGAAATCAAAGAGAAGCAAATGCAAGGTTAATCACCCAGCATTATGATTGTTGAAGGGAGCTCAGGCTCCCTTTTTGTTTTGGCTATCTTCGCACCCTATTTGTTTACTAAATTCGAGATACACGCATGACACGCTATGTAGGTCGATTCGCCCCATCTCCTTCTGGTCCACTGCATTTTGGTTCACTGATTGCCGCTCTTGGCAGTTATTTTCAAGCGAAAGCACAAAACGGAGCTTGGTTAGTACGTATTGAGGACTTAGACCCACCAAGAGAAATGCCAGGTGCAGCGCAACTTATCCTAGAGGCACTCAAGGCCTATCAGCTGCATTGGGATGGAGAAGTGGTATACCAGAGCGAACGTCACGACCTTTACCAAGCTCAAATAAACAAATGGCTCGAAAATGGGGAAGCCTATTATTGCCAATGTACTCGTAAGCAAATTAAAGAGCATGGCGGTTTTTATCCTGGCACTTGCCGCGATAAAAACTTGAAAGACGGCGCGATTCGCCTAAAAATGACCAAGCCTGTCGCTCATTTCCTCGACCAAAAGCGGGGAACCATTACTATTCCAGAGCAACTCGTTAATGAAGATTTCATTATTAAACGTCGAGATGGATTATTTGCTTATAATCTTGCGGTAGTATTGGACGACATCGACCAAGGCGTCACAGAAGTCGTGCGAGGTGCAGACTTAATCGAGCCGACAGGGCGTCAAATTAGCCTGTACCAAATACTTGGTCAGCCTGAAGTTAGCTACTTGCATTTACCATTGGCGATGGACAACAACGGCAATAAATTGTCGAAACAAAATCACGCGACGGCTATTGATATAGATACACCAAAACCTACTCTATTGCGCGCCATGACATTTTTAGGTTTCGAGATACCTGAAACCGTAAGGGCGGCCAACATAGAAGATATTCTTCGTTGGGGCTGCGAAAACTGGCGCTTGGAACAGCTTCCAGCAGAGATCGAGATCACACCGTGATTCTCAAATGGCATTGTGTAGGCTATCATTAGCCGCAAATTAGGCCCTAGAGGCGTATAAAACTAACCAAAGCAAGATTGGATTAAACCCAGTTATTGCCAGATGCACATGAATACAAACGACTATACACCAAGCGAACCTGCCACAATTCCAGAGCTCGCTCTCAATGTAATAACTCGTGAAGAGCACAACATTTCGCGTAAGCAGATCAGTGATAATGCGCTGAAGGTACTGTACCGCCTAAATGGTGCTGGTTTCGATGCTTTTCTTGTGGGTGGCGGGGTTCGAGACTTACTGCTTGGACAAAAACCAAAAGATTTTGACATTGCGACCAACGCAACGCCGGAACAGATCAAACAGCTATTTCGTAACTGCCGTTTGATTGGTCGCCGCTTCCGCTTGGCTCATATTATGTTTGGCCGAGACATCATTGAGGTTGCGACATTCCGTGGTCACCACCAAGAGCAAAAGAATAAGAGCATTTCTCAGCAATCAAAAGAGGGTATGCTGCTGCGTGACAACGTCTACGGCACCATCGATGAAGATGCTGAGCGCCGTGATTTCACGATTAACTCGATGTACTACAACATCGCAGATTACTCGATTCACGACTACGCACGTGGTATTGAAGATTTAGAAGATCGCCTAATTCGACTGATTGGTGATCCAGAAACACGCTACCGTGAAGACCCTGTGCGCATGCTGCGTGCGGTTCGTTTCGCGGTAAAACTAGACTTTGATATTGAAGAAGACACCGCAGCGCCAATCGAACACATGGCACCGTTGCTCGGTGACATTCCGTCAGCGCGTCTTTTTGAAGAGTCACTCAAATTATTGCAATCCGGTCATGGCTTAGAAACCTACCACCTACTGCGTGAGTACAACCTATTCCAGCAACTATTCCCGACGATTGCAGCGCACTTTACAGAAGATTACTCCTCTCACACTGAGCAGATGTTGGATCTTGTCCTAGATTCTACCGACATGCGCATCGAAGATGGGAAACGCATCAATCCAGCATTTATGTTTGCTGCAATGCTGTGGTACCCACTGTGTGCGAAAGCCGACGAACTGATGGAAGAGCGCAACTTAGGCCATTACGACGCCATTATGGAAGCGAGCAACATCATTCTTGACGAGCAAGTTCGCACAATTGCCATTCCAAGACGCCACACCGCAACCATTCGCGAGATTTGGCAGTTACAGCTTCGTCTTCCACGACGTAGCGGTAAACGTGCATTCCGTCTTATGGAGCTCAATAAATTTAGAGCTGGCTTTGATTTTCTTGAAATGCGCGGTGAAATTGAAGGTGGTGACACTCAGAAGCTTGCCAAGTGGTGGGAAACTTTTCAAAATGCAGGCAGAGAAATGCGTCAAGCAATGGCTGCCGACTTAGACGGTCAATCACCGAAAACAGGCCAGCGCCGCCGTAAAACTTATCGCAAGAAAAAGAGTAAGCCCAAATCATGATTACAGCGTACATTGCGGTAGGCAGTAACTTGGCTGATCCTGTCAGCCAAGCGAAGCAAGCGATTGAAGCATTAAAAACGCTGCCTAAATCAGAGTTTGTTCAAGCTTCTTCGCTATACAGCAGCACGCCAATGGGGCCACAAAACCAACCGGATTACATCAATGCGGTTGTGTCTATTAACACCAGTTTGACGCCTATTGAATTGCTCAATTGCACACAAGCTATAGAGCAAGAACAAGGGCGTGTCCGTAAAGACGAACGCTGGGGACCAAGAACCTTGGACCTCGACATTGTGCTTTATGGCAATGAGGTGATTAATTCCGAGAGGCTGATCGTTCCTCATTATGGAATGAAAGAGCGTGAATTCGTACTCTACCCTCTTGCGGAAATTGCACCAAGTTTACAACTCCCTGATGGGACCGAGGTCTCTGAACTACTGGAACAAGTAGATAGAAACGGCCTCAGTATCTGGCAGTCATAGCCAACTCCTAGTAAGGATAAAACCATGAAAAAAATGACCATCAACGACCTAATCAAGTGGAAGCAAGAAGGTCGTAAATTTGCTACTTCAACCGCTTATGATGCGAGCTTTGCCCAACTGTTTGAAAGCCAAGAAATGCCAGTACTTCTTGTCGGTGATTCTCTAGGTATGGTTTTGCAAGGTCACAACGATACTCTGCCAGTAACGGTCGATGATATCGCTTACCATACTCGTTGCGTACGTGCTGGTAGCCCAAATTGTTTGTTGATGGCAGACATGCCATTCATGAGCTACACCACGCCAGAGCAAGCTTGCGAAAATGCGGCTAAACTGATGCGTGCTGGTGCCAATATGGTAAAAATTGAAGGTGGTGACTGGCTTGTCGACACGGTGAAAATGCTCACTGAACGATCAGTTCCAGTTTGTGCTCATCTTGGTTTAACTCCTCAAGCTGTTAATATTTTTGGTGGTTACAAAATCCAAGGTCGCGATCAAGAAAAAGCAGACCGCATGGTAAAAGACGCATTAGCGCTGCAAGAAGCAGGCGCTCAAATCGTCTTACTAGAATGCGTACCAGCTGAGCTTGCTGAACGTATTACGCAAGTGCTTGACGTTCCTGTTATCGGTATTGGTGCAGGTAACGTAACAGATGGTCAAATTCTCGTAATGCATGATATGTTTGGTATTTCTGCCAACTACATGCCGAAATTCTCCAAAAACTTTCTTGCTGAAACAGGTGATATGCGCAAAGCCGTTACTAAATACATTGAAGATGTAGCCAACGGTGTATTCCCAGACGACGCTCATACCATTGCCTAGAGGATAAATGCATGCAAACTTTTGCGGAAATCTCAGCAGTTCGTGAACACCTTAAAACCTTTAAACGTGAAGGTCGTAAAGTGGCGTTTGTCCCTACCATGGGCAACCTTCACGAAGGCCACTTAACTTTAGTGCGTAAAGCACGCGAATACGCTGATATCGTTGTCGTAAGCATCTTTGTTAATCCGATGCAGTTTGATCGTGCAGACGATTTAAATAATTACCCACGCACGCTAGAGGAAGACTTAAGCAAGTTAACCTCTGAAGGGGTCGATGTGGTATTTACGCCAACACCAGAAGTTATCTACCCTGAAGGTCTGGATAAGCAAACCTTCGTCGATGTCCCTGGCCTATCAACAATTCTCGAAGGCGCATCTCGACCAGGTCATTTCCGTGGCGTGACGACGATTGTGAATAAGCTGTTTAACATCGTACAACCGGATGTCGCGTGCTTCGGCGAGAAGGACTTCCAACAACTTGCTGTTATCCGCAAGATGGTTGATGACCTAGCAATGGACATTGAAATCATCGGTGTACCAACCGTACGTGAAATGGACGGTTTAGCAATGAGTTCACGCAATGGCTTGCTTACGCTGGACGAGCGTCAACGTGCGCCTGTACTTGCTCGTACAATGCGTTGGATCAGCAGTGCCATTCGTGGTGGACGCGATGACTACGCATCGATCATCGAAGATGCAAGCGACCAACTTCGAGCTGCAGGTCTGCACCCTGATGAGATCTTCATTCGTGATGCTCGTACATTACAAGTGATCACACCAGAAACGACACAAGCTGTCATTCTGATGTCTGCGTTCCTAGGCAAGGCTCGTCTTATCGATAACCAAACGGTAGATATGGTTGTCGAAGCGAAGGAAGAAGCTGAATCTAACAATACAAACTCAGAGAGCGCAGAGTAAGCTCTGAGTCATGACCCGTCCTGATATGGGTTGACACTTTTTAACTAAAACGCTCGATGTACTTCATCGGGCGTTTTGTATTTTAAA